>JABWBC010000002.1 GCA_013360695.1 Phycisphaerales bacterium | reverse complement strand
TGGCTGCGCCCGGGCGACGCCGGGTACAACGCCGAGGCGGCGTACAACGCGGCGTGCGTGGTGGGGCTTGTTCGCGCGGGCGACGGGCTGGCGGCGCGGCAGCTCTTGAACGAGCCGGGCGTGCGCCAGGTTCTGCTCGATCACGAGCGATTGCTGAGCACGATCGGCGAACCGGGCGGGCTGGCGTACCTGGAGCGTGAGGCGGGCAAGTGGCCTTGCCCGGAGTGCCGCAACGACCGCGTCGTGCGCACCGTGGTTGATCGTCAGGCGCAGTACAGGCTGTGCCCGGCGTGCAACGGCAATCCCGGGCCCTCGCTGAGCGATGACGCCGTCATCCTGCAATTGCGGCTTGAAGCGCGCCTGCTCCACGGCGTGCAACGCTCCTGGGCGGCGCAGCTGGCGGCGGATCACGGCCTGCCGCTCGATGACCCGGACGCCGACGAACTCTCGAAAGTTCTGGGGTTTGACAGCCGGGCGTTCATCTTCAAGGACGGCGGGTGGTACCGCGAGGATGGAACGCAGCCGGGGCCGATCTCGCCATTCGCGCCAAAGCCCGCGGAAGGTGAGGCGCCGCCCGGCGACACGAAGCCGGAGACTCCCGCCACGACGCCCGAGGAGACGGCGAGCGGATGATGCCTGACTCGGAGCGGCCGGCGCGCGCGAGCTTGACATGGATCGCGATCGCGCCGGCGCGACGACGGTGGTTCGTCTCGCGCGGAGCGTGGGGTGCTCGAAGGCGGCGTACACTCTTCGCCCGCGGATGAGCCGCGTGACAGGAAGGAACGAGCCATGGCCGACGCCCCCCAGAACTCGCCGCAGACCCCGGCGCAGACCAGCCCTGAGATCAAGCCTGCGACCCCGGCGGCGCCGGACGCCAAGCCGACGATCACGTTCGACGAGTTCGCCAAGCTCGATCTGCGCGTGGCGCGGGTGGTGGCGGCGGTGAATCATCCGTCGGCCGACAAGCTGCTGAAGCTCACGCTTGACGATGGGAGCGGCACGCCGCGGCAGATCTGCGCTGGCATCCGTGCGGACTACACCGCGGAGTCGATGGTCGGAAAGCTCATCGTGATCGTGGCGAACCTCGCGCCGCGCGTGATCCGCGGCGAGGAATCGCGAGGTATGCTCCTGGCGGCGAGCAATGTCCCCAAGGACGCCGCGGCGGACACGCCGAGGCGCGTCGTGGTGCTCGCCCCATCGGCTGAGATCGCGCCGGGCTCCATCGTGTCGTGATTGGCGGCGTGGTGGGGCGCCTTTCGGAGCGAACCGGCGGGGAGCAAAGGACCACCCACGTCCTCAGCGATCGTCGCGCTTGGGCTCGCGGGCCGAGAGGTCGCTTATCCAGCGATCGACCTCCTCGCCGATGCGCTGATCGCGCCTGGCGCCCATGTCGTCGATCTCTCGCTTGGCGTCCGCGATGCGGCTCTCGAGCACCTTGAGTTCGTGCTCGCGGAGCGCGACGCGAGCGTCGTACTGGGCCGCGACGGCGTTGCTGACGGCCTCGCGGGCCTGGCGCTTGTCGTCGTCGGTCGCGTTCTGGTCGCGGAGCTTAGGGCGCCACGAGCGAGCAACCTCTTGAAGCGTCATCGCGGCGCGGACATCGTCGACCCGGAGCTTGAAGAGCTCGGGCTGCGAGTGCTCGGTCGCTTGGAGTTCGCGGAACTTGGGGGCCAGGCGATTGAGCAGGCCGTCGGCGAGCTGCGGATTCTCCTTGATCGCTTCGCGGAAGCGGCTGGCGATTCGCGGCATGTGCTGTTCGAGGAACGCGAGCAGGCGCTCGCGATCCTCGGGGGTGAGGGTACGGTCGCCTTTGGGGCCCGGTCCTTGCGGGCCGCGCGGGCGATCGTCCTGCATGTCGCCGGGTCGGTCGAGGCCGTTGCCGTCTTCGCGGCCGCGCCGAAGGCGATCGCGGAAGCGGCCGGGCATGGTGTCGCGACGGACTTCGGCGGGGTCTCCGCCTTCGTTGAGGCGTGCGAGGGCCTGCTCGAGCCTGGCCTGGGTGCGCTTGGTCTCTTCGATGCGGCGCGTGAGTTCGTCCTTGAGCTTTTCGGGGTCAACGGGGGACTGTTCGAGTCCGGGGCGATCGGCGGACGGGGGTTGATCCTGTTGAGCGGGCCGATCCGGCGCGCGATCGCGACCTCGTTCCTGGCGGCGTTCGGGTTGGGCCCACGACGAGCCAGCGATCAGGAGCGCGGCGGCGGCGGCCAGGAGCTTGGCGGCGGACGTATTCATGGCGGTCTCCCACGAGAAACGCGGGCGGTTCTACTCGCCCGCGCCATCGGTTCGCTACAGGGATGTTTCCTCGATCAGGTCGAGCCAATCCTGGCCGGAAGAGCTCTGTCCGAAATTGAGCGTGTCGGCGTCAAGCTTGTCGAGCTCGTCGGCGAAGCCCGCGTCGGCGAAGGAGGCGGTTGTGATGATCGCGTCGATGTCTTCCTCGAGAGCGGCGACCGTCGAGGTTGTCGCGACGGCGGGTGCGGGCGAGCGCACCGCGAGCCATGCCGCCCCGACGCAGGCCAAGACCGCGATCGCGGCCGCGATGCGCAGGCTCCACGAGAACGAGCTGACCCGCGCGATCACGGGCGGTGCTTCAACCGCGCCTGATTTGGCGAGCAGCGCTTGGGTCGAGGCGAGCAGGCGGCTCTCGAGTGTTGGCGGCGCGCTCGATCGCTCCGCCTGACCGAGCTGGTCGAGGGCGGATTCGACCGCGCGATCGGCCGGGTCGGGGCCGGGTTCGCCGGAGAGCCGCAGTTGGTTGGTGGTGTCGTGGTTCATGATTCGGTTCCAGCTCCCTTGGAGTCGTCGGTCGCTTCGTTGTCGCCGAGAGGGGAGGTGACACCCGCGGCGTCGAGAAAGTTCCGGAGCTTTTTCAGCGCCCGGTGGTGCCTCGCCAGAAGCGTGCCGAGCGGTTCATTGAGCATCTCGGTCATTTCCTTGAAGGAGAGGCCCGCGTGATGACGCAGCTCGATGATCTCGCGGTCGGCATCGGAAAGTTCGCCCAGCCCCTGGCGGAGCTTGGCGAGGGTGGCCGGAGCCAGCCCTCGGGCTGGCGAGGGAGCGGCAAGGATCGGGGCCGAGGTGCTTTCGAGGGAAACGCCGGCGCGTTTGGCGCGGCGGGCTTCGTCCCGGACGCGGTTCATGGTGATACGGAAGAGCCAAGGCTCGAACCGGCCTTGCTCGGTGTAACCGCCCGCGCCCAATGTGCTGGCGACGGTGGCGAACACGGATTGAGTGATTTCCTCGGCCAAGTCCGCGTCTCCGCAACGACTTTTGGCGAGCGCGAACACGCGTCGCGCGTACAAGTCGATGATCGACCGCCAAGCGTCGTTGTCGCCCGTGGATGCGCGCGCCAGCAGGTCGGCCAACCGTTCGCCCGCGTCAGGTTCTCGGTCGTCTCGGCTCGCCACGCGTGTCATCCATCGGTCAAACGACGATCCCGGCGTCTCATTGCTTCGTACCACGATCCTTGCCGCGAAGTGTTAGGATTCCGATCATGCCCCCTGTCGTCTATTCCGTCTGTGCCACCCTGCCCGGGGAGGAACTCGCCCGGGCCTATATCGCCTGGCTCACCGCGGGGCACCCGAGCCACGTCGACCAGGTCGTAGCTGGCGGGGCGTCCGAGGGCACCGCATGGCGAGAGGTGGGGGTGGATGGACCCCCGCGGGTGATGGCGCGGTATGTGTTCCCGAGCCGTGAGGCGTTTGACCGATACGTCCGGGACGTGGCCCCGGTGCTCCGGGCGGAGGGTATGGCAAAATTCGGATCCCAGACGGGTGTTTTCATGGAGCGGAGCGTTTCTGAGGGGATTGAATAGGCGGCGTGCGAGGGCATCCAGAGCGTGAAGCAGCATTCCGACGAGCAACTCTTCGATTTTTACCGGCGCGGGGAGGACTCCGCGCTTCGGCAATTGATCGAACGCCACCAGGAAGAACTGCTGCGATTCCTTTACCGGCTGATGGGTGATCGGGCCGGGGCTCAGGACGCGTTCCAGGAAGCGTTCCTCCAGGTCCACCTCTCCGCGGATTCGTTCGACAGTTCTCGGAAGTTTCGGCCGTGGTTGTTCACGATCGCGGCGAACAAAGCACGGGACATGTTGCGTAAGAGAGGACGCCGCCCCATGCTCGACCTGTCCGCGCCGGTCTCGTCTCGATCGGGCGGCGGGGGCGAGGACGGCGGAGGGACGACGTACATCGATCTCTTGGAGGTGGATATCCCGGCGCCCGACGCCGCGATGGACGATCAGGAGCGGGACACGCAAGTTCAGCGGGTGCTGGCGGGAATGCCTCTCCCGCTGCGGGAGATTTTGCTTTTGGCGTATTTCCAGCGATTGAGCTACGCCCAGATCGCGGAGGACCTTGGGATTCCGCTCGGGACGGTCAAGTCGAGGCTTCACGCGGCGGTGGCGGCGTTCGGGAGGAAGTGGATGGCACTCGCGGGCGACGGCGCGGGAGGAGCCAACGGCGAGAGGGAGAACCGTGAGGAATGAGCGAGCGATCGAACCAACATGAGTCCGAAGGCCAGCGCGACGCGACGGGGTGGGATGCGGATTTGGATGCCTCCTTGTCGCCCGGCGACGAAGCGGCGCTCGGTGCTTTGATCGATGCGGGGTATGAGGTATCGCGCGTGCCGGAGCCGCACCGGGCGCGGGCCGAGAAGCTGGCCGCGCTTTTGGGCCTGCTTGGGGCTCCGTTGGGCTTTGAGAGCCGGAACGAGGCGGACGAGGTTTTCGCGAAGGTTCGCGACCACGCGCGCCCGCCGAGCGTTTCGCTCTCTCGCGACGACGCCGAATTCATGGAACTCAATCCGCCCGAGCGGGAGATCATCGCGGCGGACGCCCGCGCGATCAGGCACGCTGGTCTCCGCGCACTGGTGAGCGCTCAGAGCCCCGCGGTCGCGTTCGATCAGGACCTGTGCGACCGCACGTTTGAGCTGGTGATGCTGGCGGAGGAATCGCGGCGTCGTCTGCGGATGCCGGTCGCGACGGGCGGCGGCGCGCGCTGGAATTGGCGCGAGCTGGTGACGATCGCGGCGACGCTGCTCTTGGGCGCTTCGGTGATCCTGCCGCTCTTGGCCGCGGGAGAGCACCAGGCGCGTCGGCTGGCCTGTACGGGCAACCTGCGCGACGTCGCGGGGGCGATGGGCCAGTACGCGAATCAGTACCGGGACTCGATGCCGATCGCGGCGGCGTCGCTGGGCGGCGGGGGTCAGCGCTGGTGGGACGTGGGGACGAGCGCGTCCAATTCCGCGAATCTCTACACACTGGTGCGGGGCGGATTCGCGTCGCTGCGAGCGTTGGCGTGTCCGGGAAATCCCTCGGCGTGCTGCGAGATGCGCGATCCCTCGGCGATCGATTGGAAGTGCCTCGACGAGGTTTCGTACAGCTACCAGATTCAGAAGGGAGCGGAGTCGCCGCGATTGCGCGAGCCCGCGCGGACGGCGGTCCTGGCGGATCGCTCGCCGGTGGTTCGCCGTGCGGTGGCGGGTGGCGTGATCTACCCGTTCGAGAACTCGTGCAATCATGGGCGGCAGGGGCAGGATGTATTGTTCGCCGACGGCTCGGTGGTGTGGCATTCGACGCCGGTGCTCTCCAACGGCGACAACATCTGGCTGCCGCGGGCGATTGAGGAGCAGATCAGGGCGGCCATGATGAGCGTCGATCCGACGTTGAAGGGCGTGGAGACGCCGGAATCCTCGGCGGACGCGTTCCTCGGGCCTTGAGCCGCGTCGGTCGCGCCGCGTGTTGACTCTTTGATGTGGAATCGAGGTGCTGGCACGCGCCGAACAAGTCGGTGCGTGGCGACACGCGCGATGGCTGTTCGATTTTGTGCGGAAATCCGTGTGACTCCTGCTTTCGTGAAGGGCCTCGTCATATAGTGGATGTTGTTGGGAGCAATCCTCGCCACCTTGCTTCTTGACGGGGTGGGATGCGGGAGGTTTAGCGATGCGCCACGAGTTGCTTTTGGGCGACCAGGCCGCGGCCCGAGCGGCGATCGATGCCGGGATCGGCGGCGCCTTTTCCTACCCGGGCACTCCCGCCACCGAGATCTTTGAGTGCATCGAGGAATACGCCGGCCGCGCCGGACCCGCCGCCCGCATCAGCGCCCTGTGGTCGGCCAACGAGAAGGTCGCCTACGAGGAAGCGCTCGGCATGTCCTATGCCGGTCGGCGCGCCCTGGTCAGCATGAAGCACGTCGGGCTGAATGTCGCCGCCGATCCCTTCATGAGTTCGGCGATCACCGGCGTCAACGCGGGCCTGGTCGTGATCGTCGCGGACGATCCCGGCATGCACTCCTCGCAGAACGAGCAGGACACGCGCTACTACCACGAATTCGCCCAGCTCCCGCTCTTCGAGCCGGGCACGCAGCAGCAGACGTACGACTACGTGCTTGACGCCTTCGATTACTCCGAGCGCGTGGGGCTGCCGGTCATGGTGCGCATGGTGACCCGCTTGTGCCACAGCCGAGCGAACGTGACGCTGCGTCGCGAGGCCGATCCGGAGTTCCCGGCGCTCGGCGCGAGCGCCGCGCGGGCGGGCATGTCGCCGTCTGTGTATCCGCGCCCTGATCCCAACGATTGGGTGCTGGTCCCCACCAACGCGCGTCGCCGCTACCGCCGCCTGTTGGACCTTCAGCCTCAACTGCTGCGTGACTCCGAAGACGCGCGGGAGAATCGTTTGCGCCTGGCCGGTCCGCGTGGAATCATCGCCGCGGGTATCGCGCAGAACTACGTTGCCGAGGCGCTCGCCGGTTTCGAGGACGACTCACTCCTCCAGATTGGCCGCTACCCGATGCCGACGGCCATGATCCGCCGATTGGTTGAGCACTGCAACCAGATCTTCGTGTTCGAGGACGGCTATCCGTTCATCGAACGCCGACTCAACGGGATCATGGGTGTTTCCGGCAAGACGATCCGCGGCAGACTGACCGGCGATGTGTCGCTCGACGGCGAGCTTACGCCCGACAGCGTGGCGGCGGCGCTCGGTGCGGCGTACGTCAGCCCGGAGCTCCCGCTCGCGAACCTGGCCGCCCGACCGCCGCAGTTGTGCAAGGGCTGTCCCCACGCCGACAGCTTCCGCGCGATCGTGGAAGCCGCCGCGCCGCTCGGCAACGCGTACATGTTCAGCGACATCGGGTGCTACGCGCTGGGCGTCGCGCCGCCCTTCCGCGCGGTGCACTCGTGCGTGGATATGGGCGCGTCGATCTCCATGGCGCACGGCGCCGCCCAGACCGGGGCGCACCCCGTCATCTGCACCATCGGCGATTCGACGTTCGCCCACTCCGGCCTCTCGCCGCTCGTCGGCGCCGTCCGGGCGGATGCGAACATGACCGTCTTCATCCTCGACAACGCCACCGTGGGCATGACCGGCGCCCAGGAATCCATGTCGTGCGGGCAGGCTTTAATCGACATCGTCCGCGGCCTGGGCGTCAAACCCGAGCACCTGCACGTGATCGAGCCGTTGCCAAAGCACCACGACGCCAACGTCGCCCTCATCCGGCGCGAGATCGAGCATCGCGGGCTGAGCGTGATTGTGCCGCGCCGCGCGTGCATCCATGTAAAGCGTCAGTCGAAGGACGCCGCGCCCGTGGAAGCCACGACCGAGCGACGTTCTTGCGTCGGCTCGTGCGGGTGCGTTTGTAGCGCCAACGGGTCCGAGTCTCACACCGCCAGCACCACATCGACGTCCGCCGGTCAGCCGGCCTAGCTCCACAGGAGCGGTCCATGCAGCACAACATCATCATCGCCGGCGTCGGCGGGCAGGGCATTCTCTCCATCGCCAAGGCGATCTCCGGGGCCGCCGTTGAGCGCGGGATGCACGTCAAGCAGGCCGAGGTTCACGGCATGAGCCAGCGCGGCGGAGCGGTGCAGTCGCACCTGCGCGTCTCCGATGAGCCGATCCACTCCGATCTCATCCCCGCGGGGCGCGGGAGCGTGCTCATCGCCGTTGAGCCGCTGGAAGCGCTGCGCTACGTCCACCTGCTCGCGCCGGACGGAGTGGTCGTTGCCTCAGCCAATGCGTTCGCGAACATCGGCAACTATCCCCCGGTCGAGCAGGTGATCGACCGCATCACCTCGACGCCGCGACACGTGGTTGTCGACGCCCAGCGACTGGCCCGCGCCGCGGGGTCCACCCGCGCCGACAACATGGTCATGCTCGGCGCGGCCTCGCTCTTCCTCAGCCTCAGCCGGGAGGACCTGGAGAACGCCATTGGCGCGATGTTCGCCGGCAAGGGCGACAAGGTCATCGAGTCGGGCCGGCGGGCGCTGCGCCTCGGGCGTGGCGCCGCCAAGGCGTACATGAGCGGCCTGGAACTCGGCGGCTCGTCGCGCGTCGTTCGTCACTGGGTCGACTCCCTGAGCGCGAATGATCTTATCGCGTGGGCGGACGGGAGCGGCCCGGCCTTTGACCCCGGCGAGATCGACGATCGCCTCTCCGGCGCGGAAGCCCACGCCGTCGAGCGGCTGCTCGCGGAAGTGCATGAATCCGGGCGTCGTCAACTCTTCGAGCACGAGGTCTATCAGATCGTCCAGTTTGTCGGCGCGATCTCTCCGCCGCAGCACGTGTTCCTGGGCGTCGACAATCTCATTTCCGAAGAGTCGCTCGCGGCATTCCCCGGCGAGCAGGTTGTGCTCAAGATCGTTTCGCCTGATGTCGTACACAAGTCAGACGTGAAGGGCGTGGTCTTCTGCCCGAAACGCTACGAAACCGTGCGGCACGAAATCGACCGACTCATCGCCACCCACCGCGCGCGCGGCGCGCACGTCGAGGGCGTGCTCGTGATCGAGTTCGTCGAGCGCGGCGGGCAGGGGCTCGGCGAAGAGCTGTTCGTGGGCATCCGCGCGACCCGTGAGTTCGGCCCCGTCGTCGCCGCGGGTTTGGGCGGTGTGGATACCGAGTACCTCGCGCGCGTGATGAAGCCCGGTGTGGCCGTCGCCAAGGCCGTTGCGACCGAGACGAGCGCCGAGGAGTTCTTCGAGCTATTCAAGCAGACCGCGGCTTATGAGATGATCTCCGGTCAAGCTCGCGGGCATCGGCGCATCGTGTCCGACGGCGAGCTTCTTCGCTGCTTCCGTGCGTTCTTCGGGCTGGCGCGGCGATTCTGCGTGGATCGCGGCGTGACAGGGCCGGACATGGCCGAACTCGAGGTCAATCCGTTCGCGTTCCGCCGCCAGCACATGACGCCGCTCGACGGGCGCGGGCGCTTGGCAACCGCAACTCTGCGACCGCGTCCGCGCCCCGTGGACCAGATCGGCGCGATGCTCGAACCGCGCTCGATCGCGGTGCTCGGCGTGTCGAACAAAGGCCAGAACTTCGGGCGCATCATCCTGAACAACATCGCGGCTGCGGGCTTCGACAAGTCCGACCTCCGCGTCATCAAGGAGGGCGCTGACCAGATCGACGGCGTGGCGTGCGTGCCAAACATCGCGGCGCTCCCGGGAGAGACCGATCTCCTCGTGATCGCGGCCGCCGCCGGCCAACTCCCCGACATCGTCGGCGAGTGCATCGCCAGCGGGCGAGTGCGCTCCGCGATTGTGATCCCGGGCGGCGCGGGAGAGACGCAGGAAAGCCGCGATATTCCAAGGCGTATCCGTGAGTCGCTGACCCGCGCCCGCGAGCAGGGGAAGGGCACGCCGGTGCTGCTGGGCCCGAACTGCCTCGGCGTGCAATCGCGCCCGGGGCGCTACGACACCTTCTTCATCCCCGAGAACAAGCTCGACAAGCGTCGCGGCGCCGGCCGGGGCGTGGCGCTCCTGTCTCAGAGCGGCGCGTTCATCATCACGCGCCTCAGCAATCTCGAAACCCTCGACCCCCTCCTCACTGTCTCGCTCGGAAACCAGGTCGACCTGACCGTGTCGGACCTGCTGCGCTCCGTCGGCGCTCGTGACGACATCCACACGCTGGGTGTTTACGTCGAAGGCTTCAACGACCTTGACGGGCTCGACATGCTCCAGGCCGTCCGCGCCGTGACCGAAGCCGGGCGAACCGTCGTTTTCTACAAGGCCGGGCGCACCGATCAGGGGCGCGACGCGGCGGCGGGGCATACCGCCTCCGTCGCGGGCGACTACGACATCTGCGAGGCGGGCGCGACCAGCGCCGGCGCGCTCGTCGCCGACACCTTCGCGGAGTTCGAGCAGCTTCTCGAATTGAGCGCCGCGCTCCACAACAAACGCGTGCGCGGCACGCGCCTGGGCGCGATCTCGAACGCGGGCTTCGAGACCGTGGGCATGGCCGACCGCATCCGCGGGCCCAAGTACGAAGTGAGCCTTCCCACGCTCCCGGAGGCGACCCACGCGCAGATCTCCGGTGTGATGGAAAAGAACCGGCTTGCGGGCCTGGTCAACGTGCGAAACCCGCTCGATCTCACGCCCATGGCGGGCGAACCCGCGTACGAGGGCGCCGCCCGGGCCATGCTCGAGTGCGACGAAATCGACGCGATCCTCCTTTCCGCCGTGCCGCTGACCCCGGCGCTCACCACCACGCCCGACGAACTCACGGGCCACGAGTCGCTCGCCGACGTCCTCGCACGCCTCGCGGCCACGTGCGACAAGCCGATCGCGGCCGTCGTCGATTCGGGCCCGGCGTATCTTCCCTTCGTGCGACGCCTTCGCGATTGCGGCATCCCCGTGTTTCGCGCCGCGGACCAGGCGATGCGATCGCTCGGACGCTTCCTCGCACACCGCGCACGCCCAGAACGCAGCGAGGTCGAAATCCGGGCTCGCGCCGCGCTCACGCTCGAACCCCAGTCTCCGAAACGAACGCCGACCTCGATGCCCGACCGCGCTGGCGCAACGGCCTGAGCCGCGACACCGACTTCACGGACAGTGGCGAGGTGGACGACACCCGCGCGCACAACGCCGCGAACGAACTGCGAACCCTGCTGTGCTTGGTCTTCTTGGCGAGCTTCCACATAGGGCGGTACAGCGCGTGGGAGTTGCGGCCGAGGAGCTTCGCGGCCTTGGGGATATCGCCGCCGCACTCCGCGATCGCCGATCGGATGGCGCGCCGCTGTGCTTTCGCGACAACGGCGTCAAGCCGCGCCATCCTTCTTCGTGCGGGCGCCGCGACGTCCGGCGGGAGATGCTTGGCCTGGATCGGCCGTCGCGCGTCTGTCGGCGCGCGGACTCAAGCACACGCTTGAGTTCCAGCGTGTTTCCCCGCCAAGTCCGGCCTTTGATAAGCTCCGCTGCGTCCTTGTCGAGCGTGAGTTCCTTCGCATCGGAACCATCTCCGAGGCCCTCGAGGCAGGTTGCTGATCAACACACGACGGGCTAGCCAATGCGTTTACGCGCTCCCTGGCGAGATGCGATCGCTCTGCCTCTCCTCACCAGGGGCCAAGGGGCGGCAACCACCAAGTCGCGCCCAAGAAGATGCTCGTGTGGTTCGGACACCAGTCGTTCGCGAGTTCGATCTGTACCGCCACCCGAGCGGCGTCGGTGTTCTGAAGGCCATGCAGGCGCTGGCGATGACCAACGGCGGGGCCGATACCGGGAGTCAACAACCGCTCAAAGCCGGCAACGTCCGCAAAGCCGGAGGCGCGCAAAAGGCCGGTTCTTGGGTCTCATTTGGGACTCAGGCCCCTTTGGGCGTGGAGGCTGCTTCGCGAACCACTGAAAAACCAGCAGCTGCGCGGAGGGGGTCACCAAATGCCGAGAATGCTGCCCTCTCCGCGTGCGGGCCGATTCGAGCCCAAAGCAGTAAGCGACGGGCAGCGCAGGCCAGCGCCGGCGACAAGATTCTCAAAGCGGAGAGGGGGGATTCTCCCGGAGCGAAATCCGCAAGTTGCTGGATGAACTGGAGTTGTGCCTTAACTGCCTGTCGCGGGCCGATTTGGCGCAGTTGCGAGCGCTGCTCGTGGCCTACCAGTTTTTACCGTCTTGAGCCCGAGATTTGGGTCTCAGCTTGGGTCTCAAAGCGATTGGAGCCGTACGTGATGGATCCAGAGACGTTGATCGTGTTCGGAGTCAAGACGATCGAGCCTGCAAGAGCCCTTGGAGGACTCCTGCCGTTCTGCCCGTACGAGCTGCGTCGCACGCGTTCCCAACGACGCAAACTTCCGGCACGACGCACCCACCCCAAAGCGACAAGAGCCAGCGGGAACGCCGCTGGCCCTCGCCGTGTTCAATGATGATCCCGTGTGATCGCACCCGAGTCGGATTTCAGCAGCCCACCTCGAAGTGTTCGGCGAAGGCGTCGTAGTCGTCGCCGTTGACAAAGCCGTCGTGGTTGAAGTCGGCGCTGGGGTCGCCGGTCTCGAAGCCCTCGGCGAACGAGTCGTAGTCGTCGCCGTTCACGAAGCCGTCGTGATTCACGTCCGCGCCGCACACGATTAGCACCACGTCGTCGCTCTGGAG
The DNA here is from genome assembly GCA_013360695.1 of Phycisphaerales bacterium. Lineage (GTDB taxonomy): Bacteria > Planctomycetota > Phycisphaerae > Phycisphaerales > UBA1924 > JABWBC01. The sequence continues at coordinate 74,650 of JABWBC010000002.1, read as the reverse complement.
CCATTCGTCGCACTTCAATGCGTGGACGAAGCAGCGGAGGCGCAGCTCGTTCGGCAGCGGGTACCCGTGATAGAAGTACGCCGGATCGATCGTGACTTGGATCGTGCCCGGCGAGACGACGGCCGCGCTCAGGACGCTGTTGGACATGCCGTCCGTTACCTCCTGCCACACGTTGTAATACGTGACGTTGAGCCATTCCCAGTGATACTCAATGTCGCCGAACTCGGTGGTGGCGCCGGTGGTAAGCGTCATGGTCCCGCCGGGCGAGGTCTGGCCGCCGACGGGTTGGTCGGTGATGGCCGGGTTGCATACCGGCGGATCGACGGTGACGAGCACGCGGTCGGGTTCATAGGTCAGGTGGGCGCGATTGCTGGCAAAGTCCGGCGCGAGAACAAGCTCGTCGAAGGTGCCGACAACCGAGGACGCAACGATCGCTTCATAAGTCCAGCCGATCATTCTGTAACGACTTGTCATGTGGTCGTAGAAGCCGGGTAGGTCCCACTGTTGAATCCGGAGTGTGCCGTCGATCGTGGCCGCTCCTTGGACATTCACGCGGGAGGCGATCGAATAGGATCCGTCGGTGTCCAAGTCGTATAGAAACCCGCACGCCACATCCAGCGCAGAGGTGGAGTCCATCGTCAATGAGCCCGCGATCGTGAAATCCGTGTGGTCCGCCCAGGCATCAGGGAACGGGACGGCCTGTTCTGCGACGATCTCGGCGTTGGCGGAGGCTGTGAAGTTGCCGGGCCACGTCCCGCTGCCGCCGATGCCCGCGCCCACGCCGAACGTCAGGTTGTAGTCACCCAGGTCGGTGCTCGGGCCGAACAGCAGCGTGTCGCAGGTGATGTCGGCGTTGGCGCGGTTGCTCCCCACCTGGATCAGCGGGTTGCCGGTCGCGCCGCCCGTGATATGAATCGTCGCGCCGGGATTGAACCGGTGGGTCTGGACCTCGGCGTTGTTGACGAGGTTCAGCGTGCCGACAGCGTTGACATCGGTCGGGTCGCCGACATTGATCGTGCCCGAGCTCTCCCAGACAATCCCGGGGCCCTCAAGAGTGACGATGCCCGAACTGCTCGCGCCGCCCATGCCCGTGCCAATGTACGCATCATGAGTCTTGAGAAGGCCACCTCCCCTGACTTTCAACTCCGGAACGGCGGTCGTGCCGCCATTATCAACGACGTATAGGGTCTCCTTGACGTCCAGGACCGAGTCGGCGTTCTCCACTGTCACGACAGGCTCGGAGCCATCGGTGCCCGTGAAGATCGCGGAGTTCGCGGTCACCATACCGCCCAGAAGGACTCGCATGAACGCGGTGCCTTCGGCATTGCCGACGCGCAGGCCGGTGGCCGGAGTCGAAAAGGCATCGCCCAGCCCCCGACTCGTGAGATACGAGTGATTGCGGACGATGATGCCGCCCCCGGACGCCCCGATGTTTGAACCGCAGAGGACGTGCCCGAAGGTGACGACCCCGCCGTTGTCGACAACGAGCGTGCCGTCGATGCCGAAGGCGTTGCCGACCACCAGAAGCGAGGAATCGGTGGATGCGTTGGCACTCCCGTAAATGCTTGACTCAGCACCATTGACCAGAACATGCCCACGCGCTGATGGGTGTGCGCCAATCCTGAGGCCCTGGAGTTCACCAGCCGCGAGCGAGATGTCGGCGCCGTTCTCGACGCGAAGCGTGCCCTGCCCCTGATCGCCGACGGTGATGAACGCCGCGCCGCCCGCGCCGGTAAGGACCAGCGAGCGTGCCGCACCGTTGAGGGTGAGTTCTCCTTGCGAGCCCGAGCCCTTGGCGATAATGAGCGAGACAAGGTTCTCGATGCTCCCGCCGGTCCAGTCAAGCAAGCCCGAGCCCTCGTCGCTGATGACCAGCGAATCGATCTGCAGCAGACCACCGTTCAAGTAGAGCCGGCCCGAAGTCGTCGGGCGGCGGCCCAGCACCAGTTCGCCGGTGCGGAGCAGTCCGCCGGCGTTGAGGTTCACGATCCCGGTGGTGACATTGCCGTCGCCCTGGGCATCACCGAGATAGACCCTGGTGGATGAGCGCGGGCCGGTCAGCATGCCGTCGTTGTTGATCGTGATCGTTCCGGTCGCTCGCGTTCCGGCACCGACCAGAAGGTTGGACGAGAACCTGAGTTCACCGTCTTCCAGTAGGAGCGTCGCGGTGGAATCGGACCCGCGCCCGAGGAGAACATGTCCGGCAGCGCTCATCTTGCCGCCCAGCCCCACAACAAGGTTGGATGTGCTCGAGTTCCCGGCGGCGATCGAGGTCATGTCGCCGGTGTTCAGCCACCCACCGATGACCGAGAGCGTGCTGCTGGAGTTGGTGTCGGGCGAGGTTACGAGCGTGAAGTCGGGCAAGCACCCGGTGGTCGGCGGCTGAGTTGGGAGGTTCCAAAGGAGAAGTAGACGGAACCCGCGTTGACCACCACGCCCGCGATCTCGCGATGATCCGGGAGCGTGACGATGTAGTGTTCGTCGAGCGAGAAAGTGGCGATCTTCGACGAGTCAGGACGCCCCGAGGGGTTCCAGTTGCTCGCAAGGTCCCAACTGCCCCCCTGCTCGTTGGTCCAGTTCACCGTCTCGTTTCCGCAAGGAACGCTTGCGATGTCGATGTCGAGGCGTTTGACAGAGTATGGAACGTGACCGTTACCGTACCTGAAGATGATCTGATCCCCGAGAGCCACTGTCAAATCCTGATCGAACGTGTACGATTCCCCGTACCCCGATCCCCAGACACCAATCCCGTTGTGTAGGACTACAAGTTCTTGACCCCCAGTATGACCTTGGTGGAGGTTGGCAAATGTGGCGAGGATATGGATTGGGCCCGCGTAATCGGCCGCGGTCCAGACGATGTCCTCATAGCCTGTCCATGCGAGGGTCCCCGGCTCAAAAGTTACGTCAGAAAGGATGCCATCACCCATCCCCCAATAGCCGGACCATGTAGTCGTCGCTCCGATGCATTTGAGAATGAATTGGGCCCCGTTGTTGTTGGGCAGCGCTCCATATGATTCAAGGCCTTGCCATTGCCCAAAGAACTGGCCGTTAGCGTGGTGCGGGAAGTCCCAGTACTCGTTGATGGGGGGGGGATTGCGCCCGTTCCAATCTTGGACAAGGTTCCAATGCCTTTGCTGAGCGTTGGCGGTGCGAGCCCCGCAACAGAGCACGGCGCAGCCCGCGGCCGCGAGCAAGAGGGCGGGGGATCGACGAGAATCGGTTCGCATGATGTTCAGCCTCCGGGGCGGCCTGACAACCCCCAACCCGCCGATGCGGATCGTGAGGTGGCCTCGTACCCACTGAAACTCCGTCTGCGCGCGCGATTGTGCGCCAAGACGAAAAAAGGGCGCAAATAGTCGATCTGAAATGAAACCGACGGAAGCCACCGTGGCGCCAGGCCGGCGCGTTGAGGGTCTGCGACCTCCGCCAACGACAAGCCCCCGCAGGAATACCGACGGGGGCTTGAGGGATGTTGGGCGTCCGCGAGTCGGGGCTCAGCACCCCATCTCAAAGCGCTCGGCGAAGGCGTCGTAGTCGTCTCCATTGACGAAGCCGTCGTGGTTGAAGTCCGCGCTGGGATCGGCGGCCTCGAAGCCCTCGGCGAAGGCGTCATAGTCGTCGCCGTTGACGAAGCCGTCATGGTTCGCGTCCGCGGCGCAGACGTATTCCACGCGGAGCGTGGGGCGTGGGGTCGAACCGTTGCCGTGTGCACCGTCGTAGTAGTCCATGTCGTGCGCCAGTCGGCAGAACAGCAGAACTTTGCCCCCGATCTGAGACTGGAAATAGGCCAGCGTGCCCGCACCATTCAGCGTGATGTCGCGGGCAAATCCATCGCCGTTGGTGAGTTGCGCCTGCCCGAACAGGGAGCCGTCGTTGGTCATGGAATGAAAGGGCGTGTCGTTCGGGTACATCTGCGTCCAGCCGGAGAGGCTGCTGATCGAGAAATAGGTGTCGTACGCCAATTCGCCACTCTGGTAGTCTCCCCAGACTTCCATGGTGGGCGTGCCAGCCGTGCTTTGCTGCGTGAACGCGAACGTGACGGACGTGATCTCCGCCCCGGTCGGCACGGCCGAGAGGTCAAAGACCATGAAGCCACGGTGGATGTTGCTGCCCCCGCGGACCACGAGAAGCGGCGAGTGCGGCTCCATCGCGAACACCGGAGCGCCGGGCGTGGACGTGGGGCGGTAGGTCGAGCCGGCGCGAATCGTGGAAATTGAGACAACGGTGGCGTTCGCGGCCCCCGCAACGCAGATCATGGCCGCACCGATCGAGACGAAACGCTTCATAAGTCACTCCTTCTCATGTCGAGTTCCAAGTGGCCCCTCAGCACGGGATCGGTTGATCCCAGACGATGTTGAACGGCCTTCACCGCTAACGAACAGGATGCCGACGAGATCAGGTCGTACGCGTGGACGTCAGGGCAAGAACAACCCGGCGATGATGTCCTGGGCAATGGCCGAGGAACTCGCCAGCCCGCACACCGCGAGCAGGAGGGCCAGAGACGCACGAGCTTCGGTTCGCATGATGCTCAATCTCCAAGGCGGCCTGACAACCCCCAACCCACCAATGCGGATCGTGAGGTGGCCTCGTACCCACTGAAACTCCATCTGCGCGCGCGGTTGCGCGCCAAAGTGGAAAAAAGTCGCGCAAAGCGGGTTCCGAATGAGATTCACGCCAAATCAGGGCGGCGATGAGTGCCCCATCCGTTCGCGGGACGTGACATTCAGGGTGTGTTCAGGCGGCCCTACTTCGGCAAGCCCAGCACCTCGCGGGCCGCTCGATGAAGTTCCTCGCCCGTCGGCGGCTCGGGCACCCTGGGCTCGCCCGGGGCGCCGGCATCCAGATAGGAATAAAGACGCCCGCCGACCTGAGCGAGCTCGGTGTCGTGAAGCAGGCCCGCGACATCCGCCGGCAGGCGGCCGACTCCGGCGAATGAATGGAGCCCGGAGTAGGAGACCGGCACCCGTGAGAGTTCCCAGGGGCGGTCGTCAACCTTGGTGCTGATGGCGTGTTCGAGCACCTCAAGCCGCTCGCGTTCGCTTAGGCCGCTCCACCATTGTTCGGCGAGCGGGATGAAACGCCGGAAGCAGCGGCCCGGGACGTTGTTGTAGGTCGCTTGCGCGTACACGGACAGTGCCTTGAGGGGTTCACCGCGGGCCTCCAACCACGCGCCGACCTGAAAGCCCGCGACGCTGTTGCCGCCGATCGTCGGATCGAAATACCAGGATTCAAAGCGTTTGATCGCGTCGTCGGTATTCCCGCGGGCGAGGTCGACGAGGATGCCCACCCGCATCAACTGGGCGTGGTCCTTCAATTCGAGCCCATGGGATTGGGCGAGCAGCGTGCCCGCCAGCTCGATATCGCCGACACCCCACGCGGCCTCGGCGTGGGCGGCCCGAAGAAAACTCACGTCGCGGAAAGCGCGATCTGCGTCCTCGAGCCGCGGATACGCGCGCCCGTGCTGCTGGGCATAGATGAAGTAGAGCCCAAGCCCGGCGCGAACGAACGCGCCGGGTTCGCCGTGGTGTTCGAGCTCCTGCCACGCCTCGACCGCGGGGAGCACCTCGCTGGTCGCGTAGCTCATCATGCCCAGCGCGATGAGTTCGTCGCTCGCAAGCAAGTCGGGCGGGAGCGGTGGGGGAGGGCTGTTCGCCGGGACCTTGCTCCAGGCCTCGAGCCAAGCGCACGCCCGTGGCGCGCGCCGGAGCAGTTCCTTGCTGAAGCGGATCGGTCCACGCCCGGAGGTGTCCAGCGACAGCATCGCGGCCAGCGCATCCCGCTCCAGCACCGTGCGATGGTCCCACGGCTGGAATCGCAGCGATTTGCCGTACTCCGCCAGCGCCCGCGATACCACGTCACGGCTGACCTTGGGCGGCCCGGGAAAGCGGTACTCAAAGAAGCCCGCGTTGGCGAAGGTGCTGGTGTCGCGCGGATCGAGCAGCGCCAACCACGCGCGCTCGCGTGCGCCCTGGGCCCATCGCGGCGCGATCACCAGGCCGAAGGTCGCTGCTCCGACCAGCAACAGCGCCACCAGCGCGCCGATGATCGAGCCGCGGAACGCCTGGCGGTTGCGACGCAAGAGCCTCACGCCGCGGCCGAAGAGACCGGGCCGACGCGCGAGGATCGGCCGCTCCGCCAACATGCGTTCCAGGTCGTCCGCCATCGCCGCCGCGCTGGCGTAGCGATCTTCGCGGCGCGGCGACATGGCCTTCTGCACGATCGTCTCAAGATCGCGCGGCACGCCGGGAGCCAGGGTTCGGAGCGATACAGGGCCACGTTCGATCGCCGCCATCACCTCGCAGGGCGATCGACCGGCAAAGGGCGGGCGGAGCGCCAGCGCGTGGAAGAGCGTGGCGCCCAGCGAGTAGATGTCGCTTTTGGCGTCCGTCGCGCCGATCCCGCCAGCGAGCTGCTCGGGCGACGCATACGCGGGCGTCCCCACAAAGCCCTCGGCCCTGGTCGCCACACCCGACTCCGGATCACGCACCAGCCCGAAGTCCGAGAGCAAGGGCGTGCAATCGCGTCGAAGGAGTATGTTCGATGGCTTCACGTCGCGGTGCAGCAGACCCGCGTCGTGGACCGCTTCGAGCGCTCGCGCGATCGCGACTCCCAGGCGAGCAACGAGCATCCAATACGGAATCTCTCCCAGCACCGACGCGCCGGAGCCGAGATACGCGCGAACGTCTTCGGTCTTTGGCCGAGCCCCGAGCGAGGTCAGGTGATCGATCACGTCGTGCAGCGACGAGCCGTCCACCAGTTCCATCGCAAACGCGATGACCCCGCCCTCGCGCACGACGTCGTGAACCGTCACGACATGCGGGTGGCGCAGGCGCGCGATCGCGTTGGCCTCGGCCTGGAATCGATCGCGTGCCCGCGCGGAGACCGCCGATCCCGCGGGCAAGACTTTGAGAGCCACCGAGCGACCGCCCAGGCGTTCCTGCCGCGCCAAGTACACCGCGCCCATCGCGCCCGAGCCAAGTTCCGACAGGATCGTGTACCCGGGCACCGTGGGCGACGGACCCACGGGCGCGCCCATCACCGCCACGTCCTTGGCCAATGCCAGCAACCGATCGGCGTGGTCGGACAGGTCCGGGCGATCGGGGAACAACTTATCCGGGGCAATCGGTGCGCCGTCCTCCCACGAGGCCAGCGCGCGATCAAACGCCTCATCGAGCAGTGCCTGATCCGATTCGGACATGGCCGTGCCCATCGCCTCTTCCCGCAGAAACGGGATGTGATTCGTGTTGTTCACATCTCTCAAACGCAATCCGGCCCGCCGATTGTCGGTTCACCGACGGAATTTCGCGTACTTCGACCGATTCCCGCCTCGCGCAGGCGTCGCCGATACAACTCCGCGCCCCGGCGCAGCCGGGAACGGACCTCGGTCATGGTCAGGCCAAGTTCGCTCGCAATCTGTTCGAGTCCGAGTTGATGGAACAGCCGCAGGCGCACGACCTCGCGCAGGTCCGGCGGGACGCGCTCGATCGCGTCCGACATTGCCGCGGCCTGCTCTCGATGTCGCGCCAGGCGGCTGGGCGTGCCCGAACCCGGGGTGGCGATGCTCCCCCATGATCCGGGCATGACGTGCTTCCGTCCGCCGCCCCGCTTGATCGCGCCCGAGTTTCTGAGGGCATCCTTGATGCGGTGGTCAATGATCCGGAGCACCCAGGCCCGGAACGCGCGAGGAGATGCAAACTTGGCGTTGGCATGCCCGCGCCACGCGCGCACGAGAGATTCCTGCAGGATGTCTTCGGGGTCAAGCCGCCCTCGCAGCGATGGACCCAGGCGAGATTGAATGACCACCAGCAGCGATGCGGGACCGACCGACTCGACCAGTCGCTCCCACTCGCCTGGCGATGCGCCCGGCGAGATGCTCATCTCTGCATTGTTATCCGGGTCAAGCAAGAGTGCATCCTACCTGATGCCGCGAGGAAGCACAACAACTTCGCGATCTGTTGCCGAGACTTGATGCAAGATGCGACTGATCGGCGGCCCGGATCGTTCAGGTGTGCTCTGGCGTCAGGCGAGAGGGGCAAGAACGATGCTTTGTCTGCGCGAAGAGTTCACCATCGTTGAAACCTCGGATTGAGCCACGATCGCGAGCATCGACGCCACGAACGACGGCTCTAGGTTGTGTCTCACGGGTCAAGCATCCGTAGGCGACGCTGGATCATGGCGAGTTTGACCAGGGCAAGGAACACCGTTGCCAGCTACTCGTGCCGGGTGGCGATTCTGCGGCAGCACTTGAGCCACCCGATGCAGCGTTCGACCACATTGCGGCGTCGGTGTCTGCGGCGGTCGAGCGGATGTCGCCGCTCCTCGCGTCGCGTTGGAATGACCGCCTCGATCCCTCGCCGCGCGCACCACGCCCGGAGGCGGCCCGCGCTGTGCCCATTGTCGCTCGCGACCGCAACCGGACGCCGCCGCCGCGCGATGCGCACGGTGTCCATCATGGCCTCTAACTGCTTGGGCTCACTCTCCTGCCCCGCGGTCTGCAGCGCCCTCAGCGGCATGCCGTTGGCGTCGGTCACCGCCGCGAGTCAACAACCGCTCAAAGCCGGCAACGTCTGCAAAACCGGATGCTCGCCAATGGCCGGCTCTTGGGTCTCCTTTGGGACTCAGGCCCCTTTGGGCGTGGAGGCTGCTTCGCAAACCACTGAAAAACCAGCAGCTGCGCGGAGGTGGTCACCAAATGCGGAGAATGCTGCCCTCTCCGCGTGCGGGCCGATTCGAGCCCAAGACAGTAAACGACAGGCAGCGCAGGCCAGTGCCGGCGACAAGATTCTCAAAGCGGAGAGGGGGGGATTCTCCCGGCGCGAAATCCGCAAGTTGCTGGATGAACTGGAGTTGTGTCTTAAGTGCCTGTCGCAGGCCGATTTGGCGCAGTTGCGGACGCTGCTCGTGGCTTACCAGTTTTTACCGTCTTGAGCCCGAGATTTGGGTCTCAGCTTGGGTCTCAGAACGGCAATCCGGCTCCAACGGGGAGTCGGTGGTGGGGCAGGGCCTTGAAGTTGCCTATGGATCACCGAGTGCGAGCGTGTTCCCGAGAGTTACTGCTGCTTGAAGAGGACGTGGCTGATAGGTCGTCGCGTTCAGATCCGCGCGGCGCAGCAATCGAGGCCGATCGCGATCCAACGCGGTTCTGTGATACGATGGATGGGTACATCGGAAGCGAGTCGTGCCTGAACTCCCCGATCGGGACGGCTTGAAACGCGATCTCTACTCTCCGGAGCCGGGGTTTGCCATCCGATACCGGGTTGACACAATCATCTCTCGCGGTCAGATTCTCATGTGGAGTGGGAGTTGGCTCGAACACAGTAGCCGGCGCCAATCCAATCCACGGTGCCTAACGGTGTTGTGCGCTTGACTCGAGGTATTCTGCCTTCTTCAGGAATTCATCGGACTTGGCGGCGTTGCCGATGTCTTTCCACACCGCTGAGAGACCAAAGTACGCGCGAGCGCGAGTGGCATCGAGTGCTGGCCCGACGGCCTCGCATCGCGCGACGACATCCTCGAGTGCGACTCTCGATTGTTCCGTGTGCGAAGAGCGACGCCTAGCTTCCGCAAGGTCGACCTGCGTATCCAACGCCTCGGGGCTGTCGTGGCCGAGTCGATCGGTGAAGAGCCTGGTGGCGGCGGCGAAGTGGGCAATGCACTCGTCGTTCCGGTCGAGCATGCCCAGCACGTTGGCGAGGTCGGCGTGGGCCCGAGCCAGAGGCAAGGCGGGCGCGGCGTCTTCCAGGCCGTACTCGGCGATGGCTTCGGAGAGGAGACGGCGACCCTCCTCGATTTTGTTCAGCAGGACCGCGACCTGCCCAAGATTGTGAAGCGACTGAGCGCGAAGAACGTGCCCGTGATCAAGGAACTTCTCCCGCAGCGTGCGAGACTCGTCGAGGAGCGATTCGGCCCGGGCCAGCTCGCCGCGGGCGAGCCACACACCCGCGAGGTTGTTCAGCGCGTCTGAGAGGGCCAAGGGCGGTCGGCGCATGGCGCGGTAGATGTCGATCGCGCGTGTGAGCGATCGCTCGGACTCCTCGAGCGTGCCGCGGGCGCGGAGGATCGCGCCGAGGTTGCTCCATGCCTCTGCCGTGTCGGGGTTGTCGTCGCCGCGTTGCTCGATGTGTCGTGCCAGTGTCTCGCGCGCTAGGGACTCGGCCTCGTCGAGCCTTCGCTGGGCGAAGCGGAGTTCGGAGAGTTCCTTGAGGCTCTCGATGCGATCATGGTGGTCCGGCTGGAGTTCACGATCGCGGATGTCCCTGGCGGTCTCGAGTTCGCGTGCGGCCTCGTCGAGCAGACCCAGCGCCATGTACGTGCGTCCTATGGCGCTGCGGAGGCGTGCGAGGATAACGGGGCGATCACCGAACTGGGCGAGCAGGCCGAGCGCGGTCTGGTCGACGACGGCGCGGATGGTCGCGTTGCGTCCCATCTCCCTGGGATCGGCGGAAGCAAGCATCTGCTCGAAGAAGGCGACGACCTCCTCGGACTGATCGCGTGCCTCGAACGCGGCGTCGCGTTCGAGGGTGGCGATCCTCGCCTGTCGCCACACGAGGGCGGTGGAGCCGGCCACAACGCCGATGACGATCAGACCGGCGATGCACGCGGCGGTGTTTCGCCGGATGAACTTGGCGGCGCGGTAGCGGAGGGTGTCGGGGCGGGCGGCGATGGGGCGGTCGTCGAGGTAGGCGCGGATGTCGAGCGCGAGCAGCTCGACACCGGCGTAGCGTCGCTCGGGCTCCTTGCGGAGCGCGGTCAGGACAATGGTGTCGAGGTCGCCGGCGAGGTGGCGCGAAAGGCGCGCCAGCGAAGTCTCGCCGAGACTGGCGTGGTCGTCCTTCTCCGTGGCGACGCGGATGCTGGGCGGCGGCGGGACGACATCGCGGATCACGCGCTCGATCTCGGGGGTGGAGTGGCCCGAAAAGACGTGGGCCCGCGCGCCTGTGATAAGTTCGTAGAGCACCGCGCCCAGCGAGTAGACGTCGGACGCGGTTCCGATCGGGCCGCCCATCACTTGTTCGGGGCTGGCGTAGTCGGGAGTGAGACGCCGCTCGGTGGGCGCGGTGATGGCGGTGGTTCCGGCGGGCGTAAGCACGCCCGCGATGCCGAAGTCCAGGAGTTTGGGCTCGCCCTGCGCGGTGACGAGGATGTTGGCGGGCTTGAGGTCGCGATGAACGACCAGGGCGCGGTGGGCGGAGGCGACGGCGGCGCACACCTTGTCGAAAATCACCAGGCGTTCACGCAGCGTCAGGCGGTGGTGGCGGCAGTAGACATCGAGCGGCGTGCCGTCGACGAACTCCATGACGAGGTATGGCCGCCCGTCGGGCGTGATGCCGCCGTCGAAGAGGCGCGCGATATTGGGGTGGTTGAGCGAGGCAAGCGTTTGGCGCTCGCGCCGGAAGCGACGGAGGATCTCCTCGCTGTCCATGCCGCGATTGACGACCTTGAGCGCGACGGTCTGCTCGAAGTCCGCGCCGGAGCGTGCTGCCTTGTAGACCGAGCCCATGCCGCCGGAGGCGACGCGCGTGACGATGGTGTAGGCGCCGATGCTCCGGCCGATGAGCTCGTCGGCGAGGGGGTCGTCGAGGGCGGATGCGAGGGTGAACGCGGGGCCCATGACGGGGGTGGCGAGGAAGCCACCCATCGCGCCGGCGTGCGAGAGGAGCGACTCGACCTCGGCGCGGAGTGCGTGGTCGCCCGCGCAGTGGGCGTCGAGCGCGGCGGCGCGATCGACCTCCGGTGCGTCGAGGACGGCGGCGTAGATGCGCTCGACCTTCCTGAGGCGATCCGGCGTCAAGCCTCCAACTCCCGGCTGATCTCGCGGTGGAGCCACGCGCGTGCGAACTGCCAGTCGCGCGCCACGGTGCTCGGCGATACGCCGAGCGCCAGCGCGACCTGGTCGCCCGTCAGCCCGGCGAAGAAGCGGAGTTCGACGACCTTGGCCTTCTGCGCGTCGAGGGCGGCGAGCTTTTCCAGGGCCGCGTCGACCGCGACCAGATCGAGTGATTCGTCGAGGGGCGCGGCGACGGAGTCGTCGGAGAGCGGCACGGGCCTCTCTCCCCCGCCGCGCTTCACGCGTCCCTTGCTGCGAGCGTGGTCGGTGAGGATGCGCCGGATGGCGCGGGCGGCGGCGCCGAAGAAGTGAGCCCGGCTTTCCCATGTGACCTCGCCGTCGCCGACCAGGCGCAGATACGCCTCGTTGACGAGCGCGGTGGGCTGGAGCGTGTGGCCGCGGCGTTCCTGGGCGAGGTGCTGCTGCGAGAGCACGCGGAGCTCTTCATAGACGAGCGGGAAGAGCTCATTGGTGGCGTGGCGATCGCCGCGCTGCGCGCGGGCGAGGAGGACGGTGATGTCGTGTCTCCCTGGGGAGGTCATGCGGAAGCCCGGAAAAAAAGAAAGCCTGACAGAAAGCGGGGCGCGGCGACGCATGGTTGCGGTCCCCCCGCTCGATCCGTTGATTTGACCCACGAGCGGGGTGTCCGTCAAGTCCGAATTGAGCAATCGGGTGGCGTGCTTCGGAACTGGCTCAGGAACGACACACTCCACGCACTGAAAGGGAAGATGATGAAGATCAAGCACAGCATTTCAGCCCTGGCCCTGGCGGCCCTCGCCGGTTCGGCTCTGGCGGGCGTCAGCTTCGGCCCACGCACCGACATCGCCGCCGCGCAGCGCCCCAGCTCGAGCGTCGTGGCCGACTTCAACGGCGACGGCCTGCGCGACCTGGCCGTCACCACCGACACGCCCGACAAGATCCTGATCTATCTCAACAGCGGCGTGGGCCTGGGCGCGCCCGCCACGCTCCTGACCGGCGCGGGCACGGGGCCCGACTCGATCGCGGCATCCGACCTTGACGCCGACGGCGACAACGACCTCGTCGTCGTGCTGAAGAACACCAGCACGATCCGGGCCTATATGAACACCGGTGGCGTGTTCGCGCCGGGGGCCTCCGGCGTGATCGGCGCCGACCCCCGCGCCATGATCGTCTCCGATGTCAACGGCGACCTCCGTCCCGACTTCATCACCGCCAACCGAGACTCGAACGACCTCTCGATCGCCAGCTGGAACGGCGCCGCGTTCGCTGTGTCGAGCGTCGCCACGGGCGAAGAACCCTACGGCGTGGCGGCCGGCGATTTCAACGGCGACGGCAAGGTTGATCTGGCCGCGACCAACCATCGCGACCGGAACGTCTCGCTCCTGGCCGGCAACGGCGCGGGCGGGTTCGCGGGCGTGGGCACGCTGAACGTCGGGAATCCCTACCGCCCGGACGGCGTGGTGTTCACCGACATCGAGCGCGACGGCGATATGGACCTGGCGGTGGTCGCGTCGGACAACGCGGTCGCCAACCAGGTGTTCGTTTTCCGCAATGCCGCGGGCGTGTTCGGCGCCCCGACCCTGAGCCCGACCGGTGGAATGAACTCCGGGCAAGTCGTGGCCGCGGACCTGGACCGCGACGGCGATGCCGACCTCGCCGTGCTCAACGTCGACAGCGCGTCGATGTCGATCCTCGAGAACCTCGGTGGAACACTGGCGGCCCCGGCGATCGTCGCGACTGGCGCCACGCCCTCGCACATCGCGATGGGCAACCTGGTCGGCTCGCCATCGGCGGAGCTGATCGTGACCGGACGAGATTCCAACATCGTGTCGATCTACGAGAACCTCACACCACCCTGCCCTTCGGACGTCAACGCCGACGGGTTCGTGAATGGCGACGACTTTGACCAGTTTGCGAGCTGGTTCGACGCGGGCAGCGCCGCCGCGGACTTCAACGGCGACGGGTTCGTCAACGGCAACGACTACGACGAGTTCGCCCAGGCCTTTGACCTTGGTTGCTGAGACTCGCTTTGGAGTGCCCCACACTCCCTTGGACGCCGACCACCAGCCGGGTCGGCGTCCTTTTTCGTGGACCGATAGCCGCATCGCGTGCCAAACACCCGCCGGACATCGGGCGGGCTCTGACAGAACCGAGCTCGGTTCGTCGCATGAAGGCGGGCCGGAAGTCGACATCTGTTGAAGTAGGATTATGGTTGTTGCGGCGTGGGGTGGAGGTCGCCAATGAATTGCACCATGAGAGGGACCGCGGCAGTGGCCGCGTTGCTGATGGCGTGCGCGGGGAGCGCCAGCGCGCAAATGGCGACGGCGGTGTTTACCAAGCACCCGACGCATCCCACGTCGATCGTGCCCGGGGCCCGCAATCTCGCGGGCCAACTGGTCGCGACGCGCTTCAAGTCCATCAGCACGTTCACGCTCTCGCCGGACGGTTCGACGTGGGTGACGGGCGGCCTGACACAGCAAGGCCCGGACGAGGAGTCCGTGCTGGTGCTCGGGCCCAACCCAGCGCCGAATGTGCTGGCGCAGGAGGGGCAGCCGCTCCCGCAGGGGGGGATCAGCGAGACCTATGACCTGATCGGGCGCGGGAACTTCAATCGGCGGAATCGCTACGCGTTCACCACGACCTCGCGGATTGGGCCCAACGGCGGGCGCTTCGCGGTCATCTACTGGGACGGCTTTGGCTTCAGCATGACGCACAGCCAGGGCGACATCCTCCACGATTTCGTGGACTTCCCGCCCACCAACGCGGGCGACGAGGTCATCGGCACGTTTATGGACTCGGCCCATCCGCTCGACAACGACGTGATCGGCGTCCACCTGGAATCGATCGTGAACATAGATCCGGCGTTGGAGTCGGCGCTGATCTATGACCACAACGCGTTCCGACAGGGCGGCGTATCGCCGGTCGTTTCGCTCGACGGCCTTTCCAATCCGACCTGGGAGAAGTGGACCGAGCGCGGCTTCTTCACGACCGCCGACGGGGCCCACTGGCTCGCCAACGGGAAGATCATCGAGGATAAGGACTTCGACGAGGTGCTCGCGATCGACTCGCGCGTCGTCATCCAGCAGGGCTTCGCCATGCCGGGAACCGGTGAAATTCCCGACGGCATCACCCACGCGGCCATGAACCAGGCCGGCGATTGGATCGCGCACGGCCTGCTCACCGACGGCGTTTCACACTATGCCAACCGCAACGGCGATATCGTCGCCCGCAGCGGCTCGCCGATCATTCCCTCGGGCGGCACCTGGTCCGCGCCGTTCTATGCCGTTGCGGTGAGCGGCCTTGGCGAGTGGCTGGTCGCGGGCCGATCCGCCGGCGCGCCGGCCAGCGACGACGTGATCGTGCATTCCGAGCTGGGGGTCGTGATGCGCGAGGGCGACCCGGTCGACCTCGACGGCAACGGGCTGGCGGACGACGACGCCTTCATCGGGCGCGGCAACCCCTTGCTCCCCGCGTTCGCGCTGGATGAACTCGAGCTGTCGAATGGGCGCGTGCTGTACGTCATCGCCAACCTGCGGAACGGTGCGGGCCAGGACATCAACTCAAGCCCGGCGTTTGGAGAGCCGCACGCGCTGGTGAAGCTGGAACTCCCGCCACGCTGCGCGGGCGACTTCAACCGCGACGGATTCGTCAACGGCGACGACTACGACGCCTTCGCGTCCGCCTTCGACACGGGGGCTCCCGCCGCCGATTTTAACGGCGACGGATTCGTCAACGGCGACGACTACGACGCCTTTGCGTCGGCGTTTGACGCGGGCTGTTAGCGCGAGCCCGGCACAATTCGATTCGTGATCCGGCCGAATCAAGACAAAGCGATCCGCCAGACCGCGCATGGATCAGAGTGGGGATTCCCACTTCTTGAGGAGGCTGGAAGATGAAGATGTGTTATTCGGCCGCGGCGGCCCTGATGCTGATTTCGGGTTCCGCGTTCGCCCAGCCCGCGTATTCGTGGCGCTACTACCGCCCAACCAACACCGGCATTCAGGGCGACTGGAACGAATCGATCTGGATCGGGCCCGACAATGACCCTTGGATCGGCGGTTACAGCCCGAGCTTTGAGGAAGGCGGAATCGCCAAGTTCGTGCAAGGGGAGAACCGCTGGATCAACGTCTCAAACGTCGACTACCCCATCATCGGGCATCCCAACGACGTCGGCACGACGCGCGTGAGCGACATGGTCTCCGACTCTCAGGGCAACCTGTGGTTGGGCACCTGGCGTGGCGTCATGCGGATGAATCTCGCGGCCGGGGCAGGCTCGCTCGTCAAGTACGGCCCGGACAACTCCGCGCTCCCCGGCGGACTCACCCGCGACATGACGATGGCGCCCGACGGCTCGCTCTGGGTGTCGGCCGAGTCCACGATCTGGGGGGAAGGCGGGCTCAGTCGATACCACCCCGCAACGAACACCTGGACCCACATGGACGGGCGCGGCGGCGGCAAGATCGCGGCCCAGCTCAAGCCCGGCGGCGGATACTACATCTGGACCTCCCTGGGCGGGCTCAGCCCGGTTGAGCGTTGGGACAGCACGACCAACTCGTGGACGAGCTTCTCGCCGACAGCGGGGAACCCGGCGGCGCTGGCGTCGCTCGACTCCGTGGACGACGCCGGAAACATGTGGATAACCCGGTGGTATGGGGATCAGGGCCAATCTCGCCTCGACTGCCTGCGTCCCGACGGTACCTGGGTCTCGCCGCCGCTCCCGCCCGAGCACCCCGTGGTGCAGGTTGCGGCGCTCCGCGCGTTCGGCAACATGCAGGCGCTGATGATCGACGGCTACGCGCACCTGCACCGCTTCAACGGCACGTCGTGGACCGACCTCGGACCCGTCCCCGACATCAATGGCTTCATCGACGATCTCGACATCGCGGGAGACGGCACGATCTGGCTCTGTGGATCGGGTCTCGGCGGCGCGCTCCGGCGCGATGCGAGTTCGGGTGAGTGGCAGCGCTATCGCGTGACCAACACCAGCCAGTTCGATTTTTTCAACGGCGACCTTTCGATCGATCCGAACTCCGGGGATGTCTATGCCTGTGCGAATGCCGCTCCGGGAATCGGCGGCATGGTCCGTTTCGACGGCATTCGGTGGACATGCTGGGACCAGTACACTTACGGCCTTGGCTACGACTGGCCCTTCCCGACCGACAACAGCGAAGCGGTGTGCGTGCGTGCCTCCACGGGCAAGGTCGCGGTCAACCCGATGTTCAATTTCACGCATGAACTCGACGCCGAAGCCGACGCGTGGACCGAGATTCCCGGCCCGCTCGATTCGATCCGCCAATACCGCGAGGACTCGCTCGGAAGGCTCTGGGCCATCGGGCACTATTCCGGCCTCGGCTATTTCCAGAACGGCACGTTCAACTCGATCGGCAGCGGTGGCTGGGGCATGTCGCTTCAGACCGACCCCGATCGGCCGGGCACGGTGTGGGCGAACCAGGACTATCAACTCACGCGCACCGACGGCAGCTACGTCTTCTCGCGCAGCGCGGACGACTTCCCGGGAGGCGGGCTCTTCACGGGGCTGGCGGTCGACCACAACGGAATCGCGTGGATCGGCAAATGGGCCCAGTTCACCAGCACCGGAAGCGCGCTTCTCCGCGTCAACGCGAACAACGGGACGTATCAGGCCTGGGAGTATGACAACGGCTGGCCCTTCCCGGGCGAGCATGTGCGACCGCTGGCCGTCACGCCCGATGGACGCGTATGGATGACCTATGACGCCGAGTATCCCTCGACCGACATGGGCCTGCTCTGGTGGGACGGCACGAACGTCGGCACCTTCCCCGCGCCGCCCAACGGCGAACCCCAGTGGGGCGGCCTCCCGCACGCGTCGGTCTGGGACCTCGAAGTCAAGATCATCCCGGGCGGCTACGAACTGTGGATGAGCTGCCTCTCGCGCGGGATCGCGGTGCTGAAAGTCACGGGGACGATGTGCGCGGCGGACTTCAACGGCGACGGCTTCGTGAACGGCGACGACTACGACGCGTTCGCGTCCGCTTTCGACGCCGGCGACGCCGCGGCGGACTTCAACCACGACGGCTTCGTCAACGGCAATGACTACGACGAGTTTGCGTCGGCATTTGACGCGGGGTGCTGAGGTCGGCCGCCGACGCGCTGCAATCCCGCGTCGTCCGGATCCGGCCGGAGCCCGAAGCAATCGTCCCCAAAGCGTGCAAGGACCATCCGAACCCCCGAGGCATCCAGCCCCGGGGGTACTCCCATGGGTTGCGAAGGGAGGCGAGTGCCCACCCCACCCGCCCAATGAGGGGGAAGTGACGATCGGATTTTGACCGGGGCCGGAACTCTCCAAAATCCGCCGCGTCCGACGGCCCGGGCCTGTCCAAAGCCGGAGACGAAGGATCGGAAATCCTGCGAAAAGCGGCAAAGAACCGTCGCATGAAGGTCGTGCCGCACGCGCGGCCGGAGGAATCACCATGAGAAAGCAGGCGAACCAGGCAACCTATCACGGCCGCTACGCCGACTTGAACAGGGCTCGGGCGGGCCTGCTGGCGGCCATTGCTGGCCTGGCCTGCGCTTGCGGCACGACGGCCGGGCAGACGATCACCGTTGATTCCGCCAACGACCTCGTCGATATTCCGTGGAGCGGCACGCTCGCCGACCTTCCCGGGCCCAACGGAAAGGTGTCGCTGCGCGAGGCGATGATCGCCGCGGACAACACCCCGGGGGCGCAGACGATCGGGTTCGCCATCCCGCAGAGCCTGTGGCATCCGTTCTATCCCAATCGCGCGACGATCGAGCTCGACGGCCCGCTCAGCCTCTCCTCCAACGACACCACGATCGATTGCTCGACCCAGACCGCCTTCACGGGCGACACCAATCCGAACGGCAACGAACTGGGGCTCGTGTACTTCGGCCCGCCCAACGGGGCCGCGTTCATCTATCTGTTCGGAAACGGGAACGTCGTCAAGGCGCTCGACGGCACGGGCGGCAACGCGTTCGGCGCGTCGGTCCACATCTCGGGCAACCAGAACCGCGTGATCGGCTGCACCACCGACAGCGTGCGCATCGACGGCAACTTCGGCGGGCCGGTCGCGACGGGCAACATCATCGGCGGCACCGGCGCGGGCGAGGGCAACGTGCTGTCGTTCGTCGAGATCGCCTGCTGGTCGAACGACAACGTCGTCATCGGCAACCGTCTCACGCGCTGCAGCGTCGTGGGCAGCCAGTACTGCGTCTATCCCACCGGCAACCGTATCGGCGGGCCCACGCCCGCGGAGCGAAACACCATCTCGGGCTACGGCTACTACGGCGAGGAGGGCTTCCCCACCGGAACGCAGATGAGCGTCGTCTGGGCCAAGGACACCGTCATCGAGGGGAACTACATCGGCACCACGCCCGACGGCATGGCGCGCCAGCCCCAGATCGGGCCCACCGGCGTGGGCGTCACCGACTCGATCAACACCGTCGTGCGCGGCAACCTCGTGGCGGGCCTGCGGACCCTGGGCGCGAATCACTACCAGGGCCAGATCTTCGGCGACGCCATCTTTGTCAGCGCCATGAACGCCAACAACGACACGACGGTCATCGAGGGCAACACCATCGGGCTGGCGGCGGACGGGGTAACCGTCATCCCCACCCGTCGCGGCGTCACGGTGTCGCCGGGCACCGCGCGCCAGACCACCGGCAACGTCACCATCGGCGGGCCGCTCCCCGGCCAGGGCAACACCATCTCGGGCGTCGAGACGTTCGGCATCCTCGTCGGAACGCTCTCCGACGGCGTGACGATCTCGGGAAACTCGATCTTTGATTGCGGGGGGCTGGGGATCGAGCTGGCCAAGAACACCGGCGCCGACGGGCCGACGCCCAACGACGCGGGCGACGCCGACAGCGGCGCCAATCGACTCCAGAACTTCCCGGTGGTCGGCAGCGCGGAGCTCTCGGGCCAGTCCCTGCATGTTACGGGCGCGTTCAACAGCGTGGCCAACGAGCGATTCACGATCGAGTTTTTCGCGTCGCCCTCGTGCGACCCCAGCAGCTTTGGCGAAGGAAAGTTCTACCTCGGCGCGGTGGAGGTGGATACGAATGCGTCGGGCAACGCCTCGTTTGATGTGACGCTTCTGGGCGATGACGCCGTGGTGGGCGGCGTGGTCACCGCGACCGCGACGCGTCAGTCGACGCTCGACACGTCGGAGTTCTCCGCGTGCTCGACGATCGGCGCGGGCTCGTGCGCCGCTGACTTCAATGGGGACGGCTTCGTGAACGGTGATGATTACGATCTGTTCGCCGAGGCCTTCGACGCGGGGGACGCGTCGGCGGACTTTAACAATGACGGGTTTGTGAACGGCAACGACTACGACGAGTTCGCCGGGGCATTCGACGCGGGCTGTTGAGGCCGGGAACTGGTCGAACGGGTCGGGTTGCTTGGTCGTGAATCGTGCGAGCGCCGGCGGCGGAAAGCCGCGTGAAGTGTGGCCCCGGGCGGAGCGGAGGATTACATGAAAAAGAACATGATTCGGCGCGGGGTCTTGGCTGTCATGGCGGCGATGGCCGCGGCCCAGGCCGCGCGGGCCCAGGACGCCAACGGAAACGCGTCGTTTGACGCTTACGAGATCCGGAACGGAACGGCGGCGGACTGCAATCTCAACGGGGTGCCCGACGCCGCGGACGTGTCGCGACCTCGGTTCCAGTCCGCGGTCGAGCACTGGGTCGACCCGCAGGCACAGAACCGCGTTTACGCTACGGCGCTGATCGACTTTGACCAAGACGGCGATCTCGATTGCGTCACGTCCTCTGCGCAGGGGAGCAGCGGGTGCTCGGTCTCGCTGTGGCGCAACGACGCCGGGCCGGCGCTGGTGTTTCACCTGCGCTATCTGCTCGACAACGCGGTGATCTATTCCTTCGTCGTGGGCGATCTCAACGCCGATGGTCGCGACGACCTGGCGGGCGCCGACGCGGGCTTTGCCAAGGTGCAGGTGCTACTTTCCAGCGGCGCCGGCGCGTTCGCGGCGCCGGTCGCGCTGACGGCTCAGGCCCGAAACCTCGGGATAGCCATCGGCGATGTTGACGTCGACGGCGACCTGGACCTGGGCGTCGCGTGCGACAACACCAACACGATCAACATCTTCAAGAACAACGGGAACGGGACGTTCTCGGCGCGCGTCTCCTATGCGGTGGGAGATCAGCCCGCGTCGCTGGCGATCGGCGACTTCACGGGGGACGAACTCCCGGACATCGCGGTCGGCAACACGCACATCTTCGCGTTTCCCCTCGGGCCGGGAACGATCACGCTCCTGCGGAACAGCGGCGGCGGCGTCTTTGCAGGCCACGCCACGCTCACGATTCCGGGTTACGCCCAGACCTCGCTGTACTCCAAGCCCCACGACGTGGCGCTCGCCGATCTGGACAAGGACGGAGACGCCGAGGTCATCGTTTCGGCGCAGGACAGCGAGTCGGCGACGATTTGGAACAACAATGGCGTCGGGGCGTTCACGCTCTCCCAGACCCTGGGGCCGCACCCCGTCATCGCCGGCGAAGCGGGAAAGCTCGCGGTGCGCGACCTCGACGGCGACGCCTGGCCCGATCTGATCTGGGGCGACCCCGCCGAACACTGCGTGCATGTCTACAAGAACAGCGCCGGGTTGCTCAGCCATTCCCAGTCTTTCGCGACCAGCGGCGACGGGCCGGGCACGATTAGCATCGGCAACGTGATCGGGAGCGCCGCGCCGGAGATCGTTACCGCCAACGGCCAGGCGTACACGTTCAGTCTGCTCAAGAACCTCGACAACCTGAACTTCGAGGCGATCATCACGATGCGTCGCGCCGACGCCGCGTTCTATCCGTTCATCGCGGACCTGTCCGGCGATGGCGTCGCCGATCTCTGCACGTACTCCACGCTCGGCCATGAGTTCCGACTGCTCCCCGGCATCGGGAACAACCGCTTCGGTCCGGCGCAGATCACCACCCTGAGCGCCGCGGGCCAGATCCTCGCCCGCGACATCGACCGCGACGGCGATCTCGACCTGCTCAGCCTCGGCGGGCACTGCTTCGTCAAGATGAACAACGGAGACGGCACGTTCGGGCCGGAGATCGCCTCGGACCTCTACGTCTACATCGATGCGATCACGCACGACGTCAACAACGACGGCGAGCTCGACCTCATCTGGACCTGGACCTACAACAACAACATCGAGGCGTTCGTCCGGATCAGCCTGGGCGACGGGCAGGGGCATTTCGCGCCCTATTACGAGGTCAATACGCCGCGCTTCCTCGGGAGCATCTGGTTCGGCGACGTCAACGGCGACGGCGCGCCCGAACTCTTCGCCGGCCTCGGCGGACAAGCGGTCGATCCAGCGCTCGAGGCTTTCCTGATCTATCCCAACAACGGCGACGGCACGTTCGGCTCGTACGAGACGCGGACGTACGAGCTCGCGCCCAACTTCGCCACGGGCCCCGGGAACTTCTGGGTGGGTGACTGGGACCACGATTCCGACGACGATCTGCTCGCCGTCTGCCTGGGAGTTTGGCTCTTCGAGAACGAGGGCGGCGTGCTCGGCGGCCCCTCACTGGTCGCCTCCCTCGGAGGTTACGGCTACACGCGCCAATTGGGGCCGTCTGTGTTCGACGCCGATCTGGACAACGATCTGGACTTCATGTCCATCGGGCGGATCAGCAGCGGCTATCCGTCCTCCGCCGCGGTCTATTACAACAACGGCTCGGGGCTGGTCGACAGCCGGTCGATCACGCGCGGCGTCCGCAACTCCGCGGACTGGATGTCGGTCGGCGATCTCAACAACGACGGGCGTCTCGACGCGCTTACCCGCCCCGAGGGTTATTCAACCTGGCACCTTCACCTCAATTTTCCGCAGGCCAGCCGCGACACTAACCACAACGGGATACCCGACGAGTGCGAGGGGCTCAACTGCCCCGCCGACTTCAACGGGGACGGCTTCGTGAACGGCGATGACTACGACGCCTTTGCCGAGGCCTTCGACGCGGGCGACGCGGCGGCGGACTTCAACAATGACGGGTTTGTGAACGGCAACGACTACGACGAGTTCGCCGAACGATTTGACCTCGGCTGTTAGGCCGCGTCTCCAGATTCTTGACAACGCCGCGCTGAGTTCGCCGCATGGATACGATTCCACCGCGGCACGATCGCCGCGGCGGGTGAAGGAGTTGACCATGCGTCGTCGGGCTTTCGTCGCGTTGCTGACCGTCCTCGCGCTCGCCGTGCCAGCTTCCGCCCAAGTGGACGTTTTGATTCGGGACGCGTTCACGCTCGGACCGCGTCCCAAGGGCAACGGGCGGGAACGTGATGCGGGCGTGCACACAAACCTGCACGATTTCTGGACGCAGATACCCGCCGATGGAACGGTGCGTTGGACCGCGTCGGACGGTGACGGTGACGGTTGGTTCTTCGCGGCGTCTTCCGTGGACGCGTTCGAATGGCCCGAGGACCAGACGTATTCCAGCAACGGCACCATCGCGGGCGAAGGGCACGCCGACTGCTTCGTCCCGTTCGTGCCATCCGGCGCCTTTGCGGCGACGGTGCATGTTGTCGATTTCTCCTTCGCGAGCGATGGCATCGCAATTGGAGTCACCAGGGCCGCGACGCCGCTGCAAGACAACCTCGGTGTCGCCGGAGAGTTCTGGCTTTTGTACGACGGCGAGGGAGCCTGGCAACTGACGGCCAAGGCGCCGTACGGGGTGCTGGCCTCGGGCACGGGCGCGTCGGGCAACGCGTTCAGTGGATTCACTCCGATCGGTATCGCATACGACCCCACGACGAACCGGGTGTCCGTCAACGCCAACGCTCGTTGGATCGCCGAGGTCACGTTGCCATTTACACCCAGCTTCGGGTTTATCGCGCTGGAGGCAAGGAATGAGATTGTCTCGTTCCAGGTCGCGAACAATTTCGTGGTGCGATCCGGACCGCGCTCGCTCTTTACTCAGACGCCCTCCGACCAACAGGTTTCAATCGGTTCGAGCGCGGTGTTTGATTGTCAGGTCTCACCTCCCGAGGCGATTTTCCGCTGGTGCCGCGACGGACTGCCGCTGGACGACGGTGCGACAACTTCGGGCTCGATCATTTCCGGCTCGGGCACACCCCTGCTCCGTCTCGACGGTGTGTCGGCTCTGGACCAGGGTGTGTATGAGTGCTTGGTCATCTCCCAAGCGGGATCGGAGTTCTCGGTGGGTGGCGCACTTGCCGTCTCGTCAGGCTGCAGCGCCGATTTCAACGGGGATGGCTTCGTCAACGGCGATGATTACGATCTATTCGCCGAGGCCTTCGACGCCGGTGACGCGGCGGCGGACTTCAATGACGACAGTTTCGTGAACGGCAACGACTACGACGAGTTCGCCGGGGCGTTCGACGCCGGGTGCTGAGGCGACCGACGGGGTTCACCAACTCGTTTCCATATCGTCGGCGTCGGGCGCGCGGGAAACACGCGTCCGGCGCCGGCGTTTTTTCGTTACCGACCTCGGTTATCGCTGATGTTCGTGCGCGGTTTGGATGGCTTTCCAAGCGATGGCGCAGACTTCAAGAATCATGACATGTTCATCCGCAGAACGTCGCATGGAGGTGTGGGGACACCATTCGGCGGGAGACTGAAACATGACGGCGAGGGCGACGGCGACGATGGGAGCGATGTTTCTGGCGGCGGCGGCCGTGGCCACCGACCCCACCTATTCCTGGCGCTACTACCGCCCCGGCAATACGGGCATCCAGGGCGACTACTGCGACGCGATCTGGATCGACACCGACAACGACCCGTGGATCGGCGGCTATGACCCGGGCTTTGAGGAGGGCGGGCTGGCGAAGTTCATTCAGGCCGAGAACCGCTGGCTCAACATTTCCAACGTCGATTACCCCGAGATCGGCCACCCCAACGACACCGGCACCACGCGCGTGCGCGACATCACGCCGGACGCGCAGGGCAACCTGTGGATGGGCACCGGGCGCGGCGTGCTGAAGTTCAATCCCAGCATCGGCCCCTCGTCGTTGAAACACTACAACGCGAGCAATTCTCCCTGGCCGGGCGGGTGGGTGACGAATATCGAGATCGCGCCGGACGGCACGATCTGGGCCAGCGGCTACGCGACGGCGTGGGGCGGCGGCGGGCTCATGCGTTTCAATCCCTCTACGGGCATGTGGACCTATCTCGGCTCGTCGCGCCCGGAGGTTCTGGCGATCCAGCCCAAGCCGAGCGGCGGCTACTACCTCTGGGCGGCCGATTCCCTCGGCTCGATCGGCACGACCGATCGCTACGACAGCGCGACGCAGTCGTGGACGACGATCCCTTCGACGAGCGGTAATCCGCGCAACCTGCCGGGGAACAAGTGCGTCGACGCGGCCGGAAACATGTGGGTCTATCGCGTGCTCGCCGACAACTTCAACGCGGTACTGGATTGTCGACGCCCCGATGGAACGTGGATCGGCGTGCCGCAGCCGCCCGGGGGCGGGGGTGAAGTACTGCGCGTCACCGGGCCCAGCGAGGCGCTGGCGATCAGCAACGGGCAGGTGCGCCGATACAACGGCACGTCGTGGCTCTCGCTCGGTGACTGGGGCAATATCAACTGGACCTATGACCTGGCGATGGACTCGACCGGCGCGGTGTGGGCGAGCGGCGTGGGCGGGGCGGCAAAGCGCAACCCTACCACCGGCGCGTGGCAACGCCACCGCGTGACCAACACGAGCCAGTTTGACTCCTTCAACAACGACATCGCACTCGCGCCCGACGGCGGCGTCTATGCCTGCGCCAACGCCGGCCCCGGCGCGGGCGGCATGGTTCACTTCGACGGCGTGCGCTGGACCGGCTTCAACAACCTCAACTACGGCCTGGGCAAGTCCTGGCCCTTCCCGACCGACAACAGCCAGGCCGTGTGCGTTCGACCCTCGAATGGAAACGTCGTCGTCAACCCGACGTTCAACGGCACCAAGTCGTACAACGGCACGAGTTGGTCGAATGTGCCCGGAGGTTCGAGCGACGTGGTTTCTTATGGCGAGGATTCGCTCGGGCGTCTGTGGGGGCTCGGCGAGTACTTCAGCCTCGGCATTTACCAGAGCGGCGGCTTTACCAACTACGAGATCGCGGCGTGGGGGCAGTCGATGCGCCCCGACCTCGATCGTCCCGGCACCGTCTGGGCCAACGCGGGCTATGAAATGGCGCGCACCGACGGCACGTACCGCTTCTCACGCACCATCGACGACTTCCCCGAACTCACCAGCCAGAGCGACACCTTCTGGGGCATGGCGCCGGCGCGCGACGGCGTGGTGTGGCTGGGGTGCAGCGTCATGCTCGGCGCGGGCGGCTCGGGCGGCGGGCTCATCCGGCTTGACGCCGACACCGGCGCGTACACCATGATGAAGTCTGAGGACGGCTGGGCGCTCCCGGGCGCATATGTCACGCCCCTTGTCACTACACCCGACGGGCGAGTCTGGATGGTGTACATCAGCACCTATCAGTACTTCGACGGCGGGCTGTGCTGGTACGACCCGGCGACGGGTCAGGTCGGCACGTTCCCCGGTCCCGTGGACGGCGCGGCGCAATGGGGAGGGCTCCCGCACACGCAGATCGCGGACATGGAAGTGCGAGAGACCGCCGACGGGTATGAGTTGTGGATGAGCTGCCTCTCGCGCGGCATCGCGGTGCTGACCGTGGCCTACCCGTCATGCCCGGCGGACTTCAACCACGACGGCTTTGTCAACGGCAACGACTACGACGAGTTCGCGGTGCTCTTTGATGAGGCCGACCCCGGCGCGGACTTCAACCACGACGGCTTTGTGAACGGCGATGATTACGACGCCTTCGCCGAGGCCTTCGACGCGGGGTGCTGAACGGGGACACTTCTCACCGCCGCGGGGCCGAAACGCCCCGCCCGCGGATTGACTGAACTCGAAAGAAGGGAATCACATGGCACGGCATCGAATCGCTCGCGTCGCATCTGCCGCGGGGCTGTTGGCACTCAGTGCGGGCCACGCTCTGGGTCAGACCATCACCGTCACGACCGCCGACGATATCGTTGATTTCGGCGGCGGGCAGACATTCGCCGACCTTCCGGGACCGGATGGGTTGGTCTCGCTGAGCGAAGCGGGAATCGCCTCCGACAACACGCCCGGGGTGCAGACCATCGCCTTCCATGTGCCGCAAGGCCAATGGCAATACCAGTGGTTGTACCCCGGTCGTGCCGTTGTGTTCTGCTTTGGCGGACTAACAACGTCGCAACCCGTGATCGTGGACGGCACGACTCAAACGGACTTCACGGGCGATACGAACCCAAGCGGCGCTGAAGTCGTCATCTGGAACGGAGCGTATATCGCAAACAACATCGGTGGTGCGGTGCGCGGCCTTGACAGCACCCAGTTCCAGCTCATTGGCGGCTCCGGCAATCTCGTCCAAGGAAACAGCAATTGTGGCATCAACATCTATGAGTCCACCGCCAATCTGATCGGCGGGTCCAATCCCGCCGAAGGGAACATCGGCGGCGGAACCGTGCAGATCATCCAGTCGCGCGACAATGTCATCGTCGGAAACACCCTTGATCGCATCCGGATCGTGCGCTGGTCCGGTAATGTGCTCTCGACCAACAACCGCATTGGCGGCCCGACGCCGGGCGAGCGGAATCGCATCGTCGGCATGGGGTCATGGAACAGTCAGGGGAGCGCCGGCGGGTTCGCGATCGAGATCTTCGACGCCCAGGACACGATCATAGAGAACAACCAGATCGGCACAACCTCCGATGGCATGAGCGTGGGACACCTGGCGGCTTTGTCCGGCATCTACTTCGATGGCGAACACCACAACACCACTATCCGCAACAACACGATCGCCGGCGTACTTTCCGAGCAGCGCCCTCCGCACACATCGTGGTACCGAGTAGGCTACGCGATCCAGATCAGCGGCGCGGGGAGCGGCGTGTTCATCACGGGCAACAAGTTTGGCTTCGACGCCAATGGCGATCCGCTGCTGGGCAGCACCAACGCCATCCTGACCGTCAACCAAGCCAGTCCCGTCAGCAACATCGTCATCGGCGGACCCGCGCCCGGCGAAGCAAACGAGATCGCCGGACAGCTCGGCGCGGCGATCGTTGTCGCAGGCGGTTTCCAGGGTGTCCGCATCTCCAGCAACTCAATCTACGATAACGCCGGGCTGGGCATCGACTTGGTTACCAGCGGATTCCAGTACGGCGTCACGCCGAACGACGCCGGCGACCCGGATTCCGGCGGCAACGGACTGCAGAACTTCCCCGTGCTGAATTCCGCGAGCACCAGCGCCACCGGCACGTTGATCGAGGGAACTTTCAACAGCAATTCCAATGCTCTGTTCAAGATCGAGTGCTTCGCGAGCCCTTCCCCCGATTCATCGGGGCATGGCGAAGGTGCCCTCTATCTCGGTTCCATGTTGGCGACTACCAACTTTTCGGGAAATGCATCATTCTCGGCCCTGCTTCCCACGCAAGCGCCCGCGGGCTGGTATGTTGCCGCGACCGCAACCCGTGAGGCGAGCGGGAGTACCAGCGAGTTTTCTGAGTGTGTCGCCGTGCAGAGTGGCGGGCTCTGCCCCGCCGATTTCAACGCCGACGGCTTCGTGAACGGCGACGACTACGACGCCTTCGCGACGCTCTTCGACAGCGCCGACCCCGGCGCGGACTTCAACCACGACGGCTTTGTCAACGGCGATGATTACGACGCCTTCGCCGAGGCCTTCGACGCTGGCTGCTAGGCGCTGACGAGCGCTTGTAACCGCTATCCTCGGGCAAGACAGTCCACGCGGGCAGGAACGAGACCATCACCAGAAACGCCGGCGTCGGACCGACGCCAGCGCCCTGAACGGAGCTTGAACATGAAGTCGTTCGCAATCACGCTGATGCTGGCCGCAGCGACCTCGGCCTTGGCTACCCCTCCTCAGTACGAGCTGCGGTTTCTCGGGCAGGGCTTTACGGGCGCTCGCATGAACGCCCGCGGGCACGTCGCGGGCTGGATTGTTCCCGCACAGGGCCCGACGCGCGCACACGTCTCGTTCGGCGGTCCCACGCCAGTCGCCCTGCCGATGCCGGGTGGCTATGTCTCGTCGGCGGCGTACGACATCAACGACCGCGGTGACGCGGTCGGCGTCGTCAGCATGGTGTCTCACCCGACCCTCGGAAGCACGACGCCCGTGGTGTGGCGCCGTGTCGGCGGCGGGTATGTGGTGCAGGTGCTCTCGCCGCTCCAGGGTGACACGGTCTCGTATCCCGTCGCCATCAACAACGTCGGCGACATCGTGGGCGGTTCGGGCGGGATTTTCGGCAACTCGCGCGGGGTGCTGTGGACCGACGCGGGCGCGGTGCATCTGACCGCGCTGGGTGGGGCCGCGGGCGACGTGAACGACCGGCGCGTCGTGCTCGCGGGACTCATTCTTCTCGATCTCGACACCATGACGAGCCAGACCATCGATCCGCCGTACCAGAAGATGGCGGGCGGCGCGCAGCTCAACCTCTGGGGAAACTTCGCGGGGACCGTCACGTCGTACTCGGACTCGTGCGCCAACTTCCCGGCCCGGTACATCCACGGCACGGGGTGGGAAATCCTCGGAAGCTGCTCCAACTACACCTCCGCCAGTGCGATCAACGACCACAACGACGTGACCTCCTATTACTCGCTGTCCTACGCCGCGTGGGTCCGGCTCGAGGGCGAGGGCGATTTCGCGATCGCGTCGCTGGTGGCACCGGGGCAGGGAGCGTGGTACTACCCCAGCTCGTCGCACATCAACAACCGGCGCCAGATCAGCATCGCCGGCGTGGAGATGAACACCAACCAGCGCGGCGGCGTGCTGCTGTCGCCGATCGGCATGTGCGCCGCCGACTACACCGGAGACGGCTTCGTCAACGGCGATGACTACGACGCATTTGCCGAGGATTTCGACGAGGCATGGCCAGGCGCGGACATGAACCACGATGGGTTCGTCAATGGCGACGACTACGACGCGTTTTCGTCCGCGTTCGATGCGGGGTGCTGACTCCGAAGCGCGGAATCGATCATGCACGAACGCGAGTATCGCGCCACGCTCGTGCGACGCGCCTCATGCCCGATCGCTACTTCGACCCTTCCAGCGGCGATCCCGTTCGCGCCCGGCGAAGCAGCTCAAGCTCCTCGTCGAGCTTGGCACGCAGCTCCTGCGGCACGGCGTCGACCCTGGCGTGCTCAACCGCCATTCCCAGCACGCGCTCGCTCTCGCCGAAGCGGCCCGCCAGGCGCAACGTCGACGCGAGGAACAGTCTGACCTGTATGGACCGAGGGTCCGACGCGCCGAGTGTCTGCTCGCGTGCGACAACCGCACGCTCGATGAGCGGGATCGCGCCGGCGTAATCCTTGCGATTCACGAGCACGAAGCTCAGGCTGTGGAGCGTCGTCGCCAGCTCCGGGTGGTCCGGCGCGAGCACCTTTTCTTCGATCTCGATAGCGCGCCGGAACATCCGCTCGGCTTCATCGGCCTTGCCCAGCGCGTACGTCATCACCGCGAGGTTCGCGTACCCCTGCGCGGTGAGTGGGTGCTCCTCTCCCAGCACATGTCGGCGTATCTCGAGCGATCGACGCACCGCGTCTTCCGCCTCGGAAAGCTTGCCCTGTTGGCGGAGCACGCCGCCCAGGTTGTTCAGGCTCTCCGCAACCTCGGGCGACTCGGGGTTCCCCATCTTCATGCGCGCGGCCAGCGATTCCCGGTGAAACCGCTCGGCCTCGTCGAGGCGGTTCTGGGCCCGCAGCACCGCACCCAGGGACGACGCGACCCGGGCCGTGTCGGCGTTGTGATCGCCCCGGATCGTGCGGAACACCTCCATCGCCTCCCGCAGCAATGTTTCTGCCTCGGGGTACTTTCCCTTCGCATAGAGAAGTGCGGCCAGATCGTGCTTGCTCTCCGCGACATCGTGATGCCCTTCCCCCAGCAGCGAGACTCGCTGCTGATACGCCGCACGAAGATGCGATTCCGCCTCGTCATACAGCCCGAGGCTGAGATACGTCGCGCCCAGCGTGTTGCGGATCGAGGCCTGCGTCAAGGGGCGATCGGCCAGTTCGTTCGAGATGCGGCCGGCGGTTTCATCGAGCAACTCGCGGACGCTCACGTCGCCCGCGTGCCGGGACGGGTCGGCGGAACGCAGCATCTCCTGCAAGAACGCGTTGATGGCCTCGGCTTGGTCACGGGCATCGAAAGCAGCATCCCGCTCGCGGGCCGCGATCCGGGCCTGCCAAAACACGGTCGTGACGACCGCCGCGAGTGCCAGCACCGCCACCGAGGCCACGAGCGTCGCCGCGGTGTTCCTGCGAACAAACTTCGCGACTCGATAGCTCAGCGTGTCCTTACGAGCGCTGATCGGAAGGTCTCGGAGGTAGCGGTCGATGTCGGCCGCGAGCTGCTCGACCGTCGGATATCGCCTCTGGGGGTCCTTGCGCATCGCGGTCATGACGATGGTGTCGAGATCGCCGCGGAGCGATCGACGAAGATGATCGGGCGCGGTCGACCGAAGCAACCCGGGCGGAGGAGATACCGTGGCGCGTGATGCGTCCGCCGGGTTCGTCGGTGAAGCCGGAGCGCGCGCGACGGCGGTGCTCGGGAGCGGCGGCTCGCTCTCGGTGATCACCCGCTCGATCTCAGACGTCGTGCGTGTCTCGAAGTGATAGGGGCGCGTTCCGCTGAGCAGCTCATAGAGAATCACGCCCAGCGAGTGCACATCCGCCGCGGTGGTCACCGGCCGCCCGGTGATCTGCTCCGGGCTCGCGTATTCCGGGGTCAGCCGCCGCTCCTGCACCGTGGTCATCGTCGTATGCGGAACGTCGGCGTTTGAGAGCACCTTGGCGATTCCAAAGTCCAGGAGCTTCGGGATTCCCGCGGGCGTAACAAGGATGTTGGCCGGCTTCAGGTCTCGGTGCACCACCAGACGCTGGTGGGCGTATCCCACCGCGTCGCAGACAACCCGGAAGATCGCCAGCCGCTCCTCGATTTTCAACGAATGCTGATCGCAGTATTGATCGATCGGTACGCCGTCGACAAACTCCATCACCAGATACGGCCTGCCGTCGGGGAGCGCCCCGCCGTCGATGACGCCGGCGATGTTGGGATGGCTGAGTGCGGCCAGGGTCTGGCGCTCGGCGCGGAAGCGGCGGAGAATCTCGTCGGTGTCCATGCCCCGCTTCACGACCTTGATCGCGACATGCTGCGTGAACTCACCGTCGCGTGTGGCGCGATACACCGTGCCCATACCGCCACTCGCCAGACGCGCGTCGAGCCGATAGCGCCCCGCCACGGTCCCGACCAGCTCGTCGGGAGTCGTGGCGCCAGAAACGGCGAAGCCTGCTCCCAATGCCGGCGATTCCAGGAAACCGCCGACGCGCGTGTCGTGGGCCAGCAGCACCCGCACCTCTCGCGCCAGGCCGGCATCGTCGGCGCACACCGAACCCAGCGCCCGCTCACGCTCTACCGCCGAGAGCTCGAGCATCCGAAAGTACAGCTCTTCGACGCGGCGCAGCCGCTCGGGGTTCATGGCGCGCCCTCACCCGTGATCTTCGCGTGCAGCCACACCCGTGCAAACTTCCAGTCGCGGGCGACCGTGCTCGCCGAGATGCCCATGGCCTCGGCCGTTTCCTCGCCGGAAAGTCCGCCGAAGAACCGCAGCTCCACGACCCGCGCCTTTTGCGGATCAAGCTGTGCCAGCGAGGTCAGCGCCTCATCGAGCGCCAGCAGTTCGTCGTCCCGCGCGGGCTCGGCGATGTCGCCCGCGTCTTGGAGTGAGATTGCCCGCACCGATCCGCCACGTTTCAATCGGGCCCGTCCTCGCGCTCGGTCGGTCAGGATGCGCCGGATCGCCTGCGAGGCGGCGCCGAAAAAATGGGCCCGGTTCTCCCAGCCCCGATCCGACGGGCCGACGAGGCGGAGGAAGGCCTCGTGGACCAGCGCGGTCGGTTGCAGCGTCTGGCCGGGCCGCTCCTTGCCAAGGAACCGCTCCGCGATAGCGCGCAGTTCTTCATACACCAGCGGGAAGAGCTCCTCGGTCGCGGACCGGTCGCCCCGTCCAGCGCTCGCCAAAAGCTGAGTGACGCGGCTTGGAATGCCATCGGAGGACTCGGGCATGGTGACATTGTTGGCGCCACCAGCCCGCTTCAAACTCCGCCGTTGAGGTCCAATTTTGGACCCCACTGGGCGGGCACGGATCGGCCGAAGCGACGAGGCCGCCAAGCGGGCGCTCGCCAACGCTTCTGAAGCTCAAGAAAACGTGCCGCGTCGCCCGCGAACCTTGACATACGCTGCATCGATCCATCGCATGGAAGGGGATGCCTCGGCGCAGGAAGGAGCTCTGTCTATGAGTCGTTGCGGTAGAATCGGCGAGCTTGGCGGTCGGAGTATGGGCGCGTGCCTCGGTCGGCATGAAACCCGAAATGCATGGCAGCTTCTGCCGACGCCCGGAGCTCTCTTCGAAGCCCTCGACCCGCGCACCCTGCTCTCCGCCAACTTCGCGGGCGTCGGACTCGCCGCAGCGGACTCCGATACCTACGCCGCATGGTCTTACGTCATTGAGGGCTCCGTCAACGATCAGGGACAAACCTCCGCCTCCTTCGTTGACTCCGGCGGTCCCAATCCGCCGGTCGCTCTCGGCCCCATCAGCGGCATCTCGCTGGCCCGTCTCGGCGGCGGGCGCATGACCATCAACGACAAGGGCTGGATGGACCCCACACGCCCCGCCGAAGACGCCTCGGCCTCCAGCTTCTTCGCCGCGTCCGGCAACGCGATCGGCTGGACCTACGCCGAATACGTGCAGGACTGGGCGGTGGACGAAGAGTTCTTCCTCTTCGTCGAACGCCCCACCAGCGCCACCATCACCGACCTCGACGGCTCTTGGAACTTCCTCTGGATCGGCACGACCACCAGCGGCGACGACTTCGAGGCCTTTATCGCCGAAGGGAACACCGCCGTCTCCGGCAGCACCATGAGCTTCAACTCTCTGGCCGGCGACGACGATCTCGGTGCCTTTAGCGTCACAATCAGCGGCGTGACGACCGACGGCAGAGTCTCCCTCGCCGAAGACCCCGAGTCCGTCATGTACCTCAACGCCGCCAAGAACTTCATCGTCTTTGCCACCGGCGGCCTGGAAACCACCGACCCCGGCGTCGGCCTCATGTACCGCACCGCCACTCCCACCAGCCTGAACGTCGTTGGCTCCTATCGCTGGACCCTCGACGACAACGACGACTCCGGCCAGAACTTCGACGACTCCGGCGGCGGCGGTAACGAAGACGGAATCCTCAACATCAAGGATAACGGCACCTTCACCCTCGTCGGCTCCTCCTCCTACGACGACGGCTACAGCGACGACGACTCCGGCAAGATCGAACGCTCTGGCACCTGGGCCATTCAGTCCGGCCGCCTCGTCCTCATCACCTCCGACGACGACAGCAACGTCTCCACCGCCTCGTTCATACTCGGCGCAGACGGCAACACGTTGATCTCGAGCTCTTCCGACGACTCCGAGGCCTACCTCAGCATCGCTACCCGCATTATCCCCACCAGCGTCACCTCCGACACCGGAACCGCCGTCGCCACCTACGCCTCCCTCGACGACTCCGGGCGCCCGCGGATCTTCGAACTCGGCGACGACAAGTACTGGCGAGACGTCGACCTCTCCGCCTACGGCCCAGACTCCGTCAGCGATCTCGTCTCCTGGTGCGATGAAGATGATGGAAGCACCTATGCCGTCGGCGCCGGAGTCGACACGACCTACTACCACCGAAATGACGACGGCTCTTGGTCCGGTACCAGCCTGACCCAGCTCGTCAACGGCTCAACCGCCATCGTCAGCCAGATCGAGGTGATGGAAGACAACACCGGAAACGTCCATATCCTCGGCCTCAACGCCCAGGGCCACATCGTCCGCTACACCCTTCCTGCCGGCTCATCAGAGTGGGAGTATCACAATGTCACGCTCGAGGACCTCTCCGCCAACAGCGAGGACGTCCCCGTCTTCGTCGGAAACCTCATCTCCTACGACACTTCGTGGGAGGGCCTCAATCTCGCCGGGATCGACTCGAATGGTGACATCTGGTCCGTCTGGTGGGCACCCGGCCTTGGCTACTGGCAATCCGACAACCTCAGCCAAGTCACCGGCGCCAGCTCCATCAACTTCGTCGGCGGCCTCACCGTCTACCTGACCTCCTGGGGCGGCATCAATATCGGCGGCGTCGATGACTCCGGAGACATCCAGGTTGTCTGGTGGGTCCCTTCCTTCGGCGGTGACTGGGAAATCAGCAATCTCACCGATCAGTTCAGCGGCCCAAGCCTCACTCCGACATCCGTCAGCAGCTACCGCTCCTCGTGGGACGGCCTGAACATCGTCGGCTTCGATCAATCCACCGGCGAGGTCAAGGTCTACTGGTGGGCCCCCGGCATGACCGACTGGAGCATCACGTCACTCTCCAGTACCGTCGGCATGACCGCCACCGATCCCAGCACGGCGCTCCGCGGCATCGCCGGCGCCGATGACTCGCTCAACGTCGTCGGACGCTCCGACGACGGTGAGATCGTCCGCTACTACTGGGAGCCCGAGTTCGGCGGCGAGTGGCTCGTCGAAAACCTCGATGACTGCGCGTATGACGTGAGATAGTCGTTCTCGGCGGGAGCGTGTTGACGAACCCGGCTCATTAGCAGGTACGGATGACCAGAGCTGGACCACGGCATGCGACGTTTGTGTCAAGGCAGCAGTCTGGCACGGAACAGGTCTTCTGGAGGCAGCGGGGGGCCCGCCACGAATCGCGATTGAAAGCGAGAAGTCGCAATCGCGTTCGTCCTCCGCGACCGGACAGGTCAATGACCAATGGCGACACCGGCGCCGCCAGTCAAGAACAGCTCAAAATCGGCAACGTCTGCAAAACCGGAGGCGCGCAAAGGGCCGGTTCTTGGGTCTCATTTGGGACTCAGGCCCCTTTGGGCGTGGAGGCTGCTTCGCAAACCACTGAAAAACCAGCAGCTGCGCGGAGGAGGTCACCAAATGCGGAGAATGCTGCCCTCTCCGCGTGCGGGCCGATTCGAGCCAAAGACAGTAGAGGTTATCCGTAAACCGCGCAACCGGTGTCGACCGGGATGCGACTGAGCGAACAACAACTCGATTGCCTGGCGGAACGGGTGCCCGACGCGCCGGTGTCTCCCGAGGGCGGACGCCCGGCGATGGACAAGCGTCAAACCCTCCGCGGCATCTTCTGGGTCCTCGACAACGGCGCGAAGTGGAAGGACTTGCCGCGCGCGTACGGCGGCAAGAGTTCCGTGCACAAATACTTCACACTCTGGGTGCGCGAGGGGGTCTTCGAGAACCTGATGCGTGACGCGGGCCGGCTGGTCGAGGAGCGCGGCGGGTACAAGCTCTATTCGTGCAGATCGCTCCGTCGTAGTTCCAAGCTCTCAGGCAAGACGCGAGCGGCGAGCGATCGGACCGCGGCTGCGCTTCATGACCCCGCACCCGCCATCGCTTCCTTCACGACGACATCGAAGCCCAGCGTGAACGCGAATCGCGTCACCGGCTCGAGGGGTCCGGGCGGCACCGCCGCGATAAACCGCCCGGGCTCGAGTGCGGCGTCGAACGGAGACTCGGGCAACGACGCGAGCGCAAGCCGCGGCTTGGAGAGCGAGATCGTCCCGCCGCTCTTGGTCACTTCGACTTCGTACAGGTGATTGCGAACCTGGTAGTAGACGGCTCGTCCGTCGCGACGCCACGTTGGTCGGCGGCCGAACACCGCCGAAACCTGATGCCGCCCGTTGAGCCCGGGCCACGGCTGCAGATACACCGTCAGCCCGGCCGCGTCATTCTGCCTGAAGTAGGTTGGCGTCGCGCCCGTGTCGAACTCGCTGTAGAGCAACAGGTCGCCAGCGGGGCTCACCCTGGCCGAACCGCGATCGGCAACGACCGGGAACACAACATGCTTCTGCTCAGGCGCATCGATCGGTAGGGCGTAGATGTCGCTTGGATCCGTCGACCTCGGATTGATCGTGATCAGCACGGTCTTCGAGTCGGGCACAAAATCCTCGGGCGATGCCCAGAATCGATCGGAGACTTCGAGCAGAGTCTCCGGCGTGCTTGCGCTCTCCGTTCGACAATACGCGATGCGTGAGGTGCCCGCGCCATCGGATCGGAAAAACACACGCGTGCCGTCGCGTGACCACACCGGGCTGGCGTGGTCTCGCGCTGCGTCGGGCGCAACGGGTGTCAGCGTTCCCCGTGCCAGATCACGGACCCATATGCCCGCCGGGCCGTCACCTGCTGCGAAGGCGACCCGGGAACCATCAGGCGAGAGGCGCAACGAGTAGATCGGAGTCGAGCCTTCGAAGATCGGCGAGAAAGAGCCGTCAACTCCGACCCACGCCAGGCATGTCGGCAGCGCGGCGGAGGCCTGCGGCAGATGGACGAGTGAACCGGCCGCGACCGCGAATCGAGGAGGCGCAAGCCGATCGGCGAGAGGCGGGAGCGGGCCGACGACACGTACGGGATTGCCGACAACGCGGAGGTGTGTCGGGTCGAATCGCACCGCCATGATCCACTCGCCGCGCGAGAACAGCAGGATGTCTGCCGAAAGAAACTGCGGCGAGCTCGCGTTCTCCAGGATGATCTCGCCGCCCGACGCTGGCGTGCCGAGATCAAGGCTCGCGAGTCCGCATGTGCGTGCTTCGCCGCGGCGACGTTCAACGCTGAACACGATCGCGCCGCGCCCCGGGACCTGGCACGCCTGCGCGTGCTCGAGGTCGCCGCGAGTTGTAT
This sequence comes from Phycisphaerales bacterium, assembly GCA_013360695.1. Lineage (GTDB taxonomy): Bacteria > Planctomycetota > Phycisphaerae > Phycisphaerales > UBA1924 > JABWBC01. Next base: position 37,098 of record JABWBC010000002.1, on the reverse strand, counting down.
CGAGCTTCGTGACCTGCGACGCGCTCGATGCGTTGTCCTCAACGCCCACGGCCCAGAGCGTGCGGCGCAAACTGAATACGAGACGCCCCAGCGAAGTCCACGCAATGCCGCCGGCGTCGCACGCGATTCCGCCCCACTCGGCGCGATCGCCGGTGTCGGGGCGGATGCGCCGGAGTTGACCGGTGACCGAGTCCGAGTACGCGATCCATGTGCCGTCGGGCGAGAAGCAGGGTGTGCGGGCCGGGCCGGCATCAACGAGGTGTCTGGGCGCTGCATCGTCGAGGCGGCGAACGTGCAAGTTCTGTGTTTCCGCACCGCGAAAGCCGGCGTACACGATGGACTTTCCGTCGGGCGACACGGCGAATGACGCGCCCAAATCCCACCGGGTGGGGAGCATCTCCGAGGCATCGAACGTGAACCGGATGGGTGACACGGGCGCGGGCGAAGCGAATCGCTTGCCAAGCCACGCGCCGCCGAGCCCTACCAGCCCCAACGCCGCGCCTCCGATCGTGATCGCCCGCCGGCGCGAAAGGCCGCGCTCCACCGCGTCGGGAGGAGTTGCCAGGATTTCCTCGAGGCGCACGCGGAGATCTCCCGCGTCGCGCAGGCGAAGGTCGGGGTCTTTCCGAAGGCAGCGCCGCACGATCTCAACGATTGGCGCGGGGGCGGCCACGGCCAACGCTTCAAGGTTGGGCTCCTGGCGCCGGACGGCCTCCAGAGTCTCGCGCGAATCGCCGCGCTGAAACAGGCGCTCGCCCGTGATCAACTCCGCGAGAATGCAGCCCAGCGCCCACATGTCGGCACGCCGATCCGCGGGTTTGCCCGCCGCCTGCTCCGGGCTCATGTAGGCCGGCGTTCCGAGCAGCGTCCCTTCCTGCGTGAGCACGAGCGATCGGGGCGCAGGGGTTGGAGACGGCGTGGGAATCGGCGTGAGCGGCGCGGCGCGCGAGCCCAGTTCGTGCGAAGGCGCGTCCAGCCATGCCTTTGCAAGCCCAAAGTCAAGGAGCTTTACGTCGCCCTCGGGCGTGAGCGAGATGTTGGAGGGTTTGAGGTCTCGATGGACGATGCCGCGTGCGTGCGAGGCTTCCAGCCCCTCGGCGATCTGCGCGGCGATGCGCACCGCTTCATGCCATTCGATCGGCAGACGCAGCCGGTCCAGCGTCTTGCCCGGCACGAACTCCATCAGAAGCCCGAGATGCGTGCGCCGTCCCGAGAGAGGCACGGACTCTTCCAGGCCATACACCGCCGCGATGCGACGGTGGTTGAGCGCCGCCAGGGCACGGGCTTCTCGTTCCAGGCGAGCGCGACGCTCGGGGCTCTCGCTCCATGCGCCGGTGAGCACCTTGACCGCGACGTCGCGTGCGAGGCGTTCGTCGATCGCGCGATACACCACGCCCATGCCGCCCTGACCCAGCCGCTCGACGATCCGCGAGGAGCCGAACGCCACGCCCACCAGGTCGCGTTGAGGCTCCAGGAACTTGCCCGATCTCTCGTACGTAGCCAGAAGTCCGCGGACCTCATCCCGAAGTCGCACGTCACCCGCCGCGACTCGATCGAGCGCCGCATCGCGAGCCTCCGCCGGCGCCGCCAGCACCTCGTCGAGCGCGTCCGCAACGCGGTCATTCCACGCGGAACTGTCCGGCCGGAGATTCATTGGAGCGGGCCTCCGGTCAGGCGTTGAAAGAGGCGGGCCCGCGCGAGGTTCCAGCGACGGCGCACGGTTCGGTCCGCGATCCCCTCGACCGCCGCGATCTGCTCGATCTCCATGTCCGCGAAGTAGCGCATCGCCACAATCCTCGCCCCCAGAGGATCGCACACTTCGAGTTCGTCCAGCGCTTCACCCAGTGAAACAAGCTCCACATCATCGAGCTCGGTGCCCTTCGCCAGCCGATCCGGATCCAGAGCGGCTCGCGCCGCGCCGCCGCCGCGCTTGTCGCGGAGCCGCGCCCGTGCGTGATCGATCAAGATCCGGCGCATGGCGACCGCGGCCGCCGAGAGGAAATGAGCCCGATCCTTCCAGCCCGCGTCGGTCTGTCGCACCAGTCTGAGATACGCCTCATGAACCAGCGCCGTCGCATCGAGAGTGTGCCCCGGTCGTTCGGCGTTCATCTGGGCTCTTGCCAGGCTGCGGAGCTCGTCATAGATCGCCTCAAGCAGCAAGGGTGCCGCGGCGACCTCTCCCGCTTCGACGCGCCTCAGGATGACGGTCAAATCTCTGGTGTTCACGGCCGTTCCATGATACCGGCCGCGGGCCGAATCCGACATACGCCGTGCGCCATTTGGCTTCTTTCCGCGGATTGCGTGTCCGGTCGCTCGACCTGACGACGCCTTTCGGGAGCACGATTCGCGGCCAGGTTGTATCGCCGCCTTGGAGTAGCCCATGAAGACCTCGTATGTTATTGGCACCGTCCCATCTTTGGTGCTTGCCGTGGCCGCGACGGCCCAGCCCCAGATCATCGACATCGGAGTGCCCAGCGGGACGATTGACTCGTACGTGACCGGCCTGAGCGACAGCGGCGCAGACGCATCGGCATCGTGCAATTCACCCAAGCAACTCCCCTTGGCGTGGAACACGAACACGGGTCTGCGTGAACTGAACACCGCCGGTGGCGTCTACAACGCCCTTGGGATCAGCGGTGACGGTACGACCATCGTTGGATCCGGCTATCTTGCATCTCAGAATCTCCGCAAGCCCATCTTCTGGGACGCGCTCGGAGGACCTCTTGCTTGGCCACTCCCTCCGAATTGGACCGGCGGGACGTACTACGCCGCCAACGGAGACGGGAAGTTCCTGGTCGGCGTCTTCACAAGGCCCGTCAACGAGTCGTGCGCGGCTCGCACCGACCATTTGGGAAACATCGTGTTCATCGCTCCCGATCCGGCCTACGTCAGCTCGGTGGGAGCCGCGGTCAGCGCTGATGGCCGGGTCATCGTCGGCTACTGGTCAAACCCGACCGATCGCGCGTTCCGCTGGGAAGAGGGAATGGGGTCCCAGGACCTCGGGCTCCTGCCCGGAGGCGTGCATTCGCGCGCGTTCGGCATCTCCCGCGATGGCTCCAGCGTCGTCGGCGAGTGCGTGCTCGCCGGAGACGTTTTCCGCGCGTTCATATGGAATGGCGGCAACGGCATGGTTGAGCTCTTGACCGCGGAGTCCGGGCTTGATTGTCGTGCTGCGGTCGTTTCCGCCGACGCCACCGTGGTGTGGGGAAACGCCGTGTACGGCCCGCATCCCGACGGGACCGCCTTGATCTGGCTCAACGGGAACCTCGGCGTGCGCCTCCAGCCTTACCTCGCGTCGCTTGGCGTCGATCTCACCGGCTGGACCCTCGAGAGTGTCTCCGGAGTGTCGCGCGACGCCCGCACGATCGCCGGTGCCGGCAAGCATAACGGCGTGCGTCGTGGATTCGTCATCAAGAACCTCCCTTCACCGTGCGCGCCGACGATCGTTGATCAGCCAGTCCCAGTGGCCGCAGTGCCCGGCGGCGCCGCCGTGTTTGCCGTCACCGCCACGGCCAATTCAGGCCTCACATACCAGTGGTACCGCGGCTACTCCGACGCGCTCGCCGACGGCCCCACCGGCACCGGATCCGCCATCGCGGGTTCCGACACGCCCACGCTCACCATTATGAACGTCTCCAGCGATGACGCCGGTTTCTATCGCTGCCGCGTCTCCACCGAGTGCACGTTCGCCAACTCGTCGTTCGCGCAGCTCGCCATCAACCCCGGGTGCGGCACGGTCGCCGAGTCCATGCCCGCCGGCACCTCTTGCACCATGAACGGCCAGGAGTGCGGGAACCTGTTCGAGGTCGAACGTGACACCTGCGGTACCCTCCAGGTCGAGTACATCACTTCGCCGGGGCACTGCTCCAACGTCGGCATGCGCTTCTACCTCGACGGCGCGCTCATGATCGAGACCCCGCCCGTCGGTGCCGGCATTTCGACCGGTGTCATCGACCTGGGACCGGTTTCGCCCGGCCGGCACATCATCGGCATGGAGGGAATCGGGGAAGAGGGCGGCTGCAACTCCGGCTATCTCGAAGCATGGGCCGGCACGCTCAACATTACCAGTTGCGTCGATGCGCCGTACTTCACGCAGAATCCCGGCGACGCCGAGACCTGCACCAACTCGCCCGCGCCGTTCGCTATCGCCATCGAGGGTGGCGGACCGCCAGCCCTCACATGGCAGGTCTCGGACCCCGTCACGTCCGGCGCCTGGCGCTCGATCGACGAAGGTGAGACGCTTGCCACGTCTGGCCAAGTCGCATACTGGGCGGTCGGCACGACGACCGAGTCGATCATCATCACGCCCGGCCCGGGATTCCACGACGACTGGACCAGCGGCTCGGCGCTGATCCGCTGCGGCGCGGTCAACGTCTGTTCCGCCGCCCAGAGCGACGCTGCGACGCTCGCCGTGGCCGCCACATGCTGCCCCGCGGACTTCAACGCCGACGGCTTCGTCAACGGCGATGATTACGATGCGTTCGCCGAGTTCTTCGAAGAGGGCTACCTCGGCGCCGACATCAACCAGGACGGCTTTGTGAATGGAGATGACTACGACGCATTCGCCGAGCACTTTGAGGCGGGGTGCTGAGGCTGACTCAGGGACAAACGACGATTGCTTCGATCGCGCGATCGCCAGGCGTCCACTTGGTGCACAGCACTTCGCAGTTGGCGCGGCTCCATCGTATGAACCGAGCGGTGGGGCCCCGGTCGACCAAGTGTTCAGGAGAATCGCGCGTGGGCATTCCGACGCCGATATGAAGCGGTCGTTGACATCCTCCTCCTGGCGCTCGCCGTGTTTGTGAAATCTCGCACTCGCGTCCAGAACAGTCGTTTACCGGTGCGCACCTTGGCACGATCGGCCCGGCTTTGAAATGCGGACTGTTTCGGGTACATTGGCGCATGCGGCCGGTGGAATGGTCTTTCCTTGTCTACCCGACGCGGGCTTTGACGTCGCTCGGCAATGACAACGCGTCTGAATATCGCATTCTCGAGGGGTGAAGAATGGCTCAGCACGGGCAGCGCACGGCGCCTTCAGACGCAACGCTCGTCGAGCATCTCGAGCGTCGGCAGATGCTCTCCACGATGTTCGAATACACCGCCCTGCGCGCGGATGCGATTGCCGGCTACACGCTCGGGGCTGTGGTCGATTACGGCCAGGGTGACGACGTGCTGCTCGAGGCGGATAAGACCGGCCTGAGCACGATGGCGGTGTGGGAAGACGCATCCGAGGGAACCAACAAGCTCCACCTGCTCGACCCTCGCGGCAATATCACCGGCAACGGCGGTTTCGATGGCGATGGCCGGGTCGCAGCATACGGGTTCTTCACGGTCGCCGACGAATCGGTCGCCTACCCGCTGGTGCTCGGTGGAATCGCAACATGGGACCCTTCGAGATGGCAGGCCGGCACTCCGACCGTCGGCGCTCGCCCGGATCGCTATGTCGTTATCGATTCGGAGGGCCCTCAGGCGTCATTCCAAGGCGGAATCAACTTCGGCTGGAATGGCTCGCACGCCACGCTTCGTTGGACCGTGACCTGGTCCGACCAGACGCGTATCAAGCGTGATGAACTCGGGGCGGGCGACTTCAAACTGACGTATGCAGGCGACTCGGTTTCGAGGGATTTCAGCGTCTCGATGGCGCAACTCTACAATCACTCCTCGACCACCCGAGATGCCTCGATCTTCACGGTTGCCTACGAAGCGACGGTCGACACTGATCCGCAGACAGGATGGCCCAAGACGGGTATTTACTCGCTGGTGCTGAACAGCGACGAAGTCCACGACATCGCCGGCAACGCGTCCAACAACACGACGTTCTCGCAGTATCTGAACGGTCAGGTTGGGGAGTGGAAGGCACCCAACATCGTCGTGAAGCAGGACCCCCCAGACCTGCCTCGGGTGGAGGCGATCAGGGCCTTTGCTCCGTCATCAAGCGGGCAGCTCCTCATCGGATCGGGCGGCGTGGTCGCGTTCGGGGCATTCGCGGCGCCCGGGTTTGATGCGCCCATGGTCCTTATCGCGATCAACGGAGACGCTGCACCGGTCCGAGTTGAGCAACAGAAGTTGGCGGCCAACGCGCCGTACGAGATCTCGACGCTGGCGAAACATGCTCGCGTCTTCTCTGATGGCACGCTGGTCGCCGAGTTCCGGGCGAATGGCGACAACACCGTCTGGCGGCGCTTCAGCGGCACCGATTGGATCAGCGCCAATTCCCCGCTCGGCGCCGAGAACGGCCAGGTGCTCCTGGACGACAAATACACGTTCGCGGACCTGCTTTCGGCATCGCCCGACGGGCGGGTGGTCAACATGAGCTATTTGACCATTGACTGGGTTGCGACAGACCATGTCATGCTCACCCCGACGTCACAGTCAGGGGGTGGCAAACCGCGCTCTTACGTGCTCGAAGGCGAATACACGACCCTCTTCGAGGCGATCGCGCTGAAGGGTGATGTCACCGACGTTGCCACCGACGGCTCGTTCGCGATGGTCGAAACAACTCTTCAATTCCAACCCCACCGATCCGGCGTAGTGATTACTCATGCCAACAATCGCTCGGAGTCCCGCGAGGGGTTTGCCTCGGTATCGCTCGCTGATTTCGTCATCGAGGAAGGCGACCGGGTACCGACGATGGACGGCGCCGTCAAATCTGTCGGCGAGGGGCCGAAAGTCGGGCCGCGACTGCCGGGTGGTCCCCAGGGCGGCGAGTTCTTCCAGATCGCATTCTCGGCCAAGAGCGACAAAGGCACCTCGTACATCGTGGTCGCGACTCCCGTTGGCCAGCGTCCAGTCCTCTTTGTTCCAGGGATCTTCGGGTGCTTTCCGGTTGACCACGATTTTTCCACGTTCGTGACAACGTTCGGCATGCCGCCCGAAAAGTTTGTGCTCGATCCGCTTGTGCGGACATACGACGACTTCATGCAGACCATGAAGTGGCATGGCTACACGGAGGGCAAAGACTTGTTCGCGGTCGGGTACGACTGGCGATTGCCGGTCGCGCCTCAGCAGGAAGCATTCGAACTCGGCCAGGACCCCAACCGTCTGGGCTTCGGCCGCAAGATCGACGGCTTCATCGACGGCGTGACGGCCGCGAGCCTGACAGATGGTGTTTTCGACCTCTCGACGGATTATCTCGCGTACTACCTCGCGAAGGCTGCCGCGGAGTTCCAAGCCAGCCACCATGGCAAAGCTCTCGATAAGGTCGACCTCTTTGCGCACTCCACGGGCGGGATCGTGACTCGTGTCTACATGCAGAGCGCCGCATACGGCGGATTCGCGCCCAACTATGGCTTCAACCTCCCCAAGATCAACACGTTCACAGAGATAGCCGTGCCCAATCGTGGCGCCTCCAAGGCGTGGAACATCACCCGCGACAATTGGATCGCCGACACGGCGTACCAGATCTTCCTGTCCAAGCTGGCCTACAAGGCCTATGACGAAGTCATGGATGGCGCGAGCATCAACATCCCGGGCGAGTTGCCGATCACGCGTGCCCGGGTAGAAGAACTCGCGGCCAACAGCCCCAGGTACAATGACGGCGAATGGATGTCCGACGTCGGCGAAATGCGTCTTGAGGCCGCCTTCCTGGATCTTTACTGCCCCACCGCACGCACGCTCACGGCCACCTACGCATTCCTGTTTGACAGCGACACTCCGGAGAACAAGTCGACGCTGAACGACAGCCTCTTCCGTCGCAACAGCCTGCTTCTCGACCTCAATGACGGTCTCGATCTGCTCTACGACAACCCGATCTCAGCGCTCATCCTGGGCCGAGACCCAAGCCGATTCCTCAAGCAAGCACATGTGCGAGTGATTGCCGGCAAGGAGCCAACGGACCCGACGGACCCCGAGATGGGCGCCAACACCCTCACGTACACCACAAGGGTTTGGGGGCCGCGCTACGACTATCCGATCGACGAGTTTGGTAACCCGACCGCGCAGCGCGACATTTTCCAGATGTCCACTCCGATCGTCCCGGGCGCGAGGGTGCCCGGACCTGGAGAGTTGTGGTACCAGGAGTTCAACGCCTCGGGCGACGGAACGGTACCGTTTCTTTCCGCGCAGGGGCAGTTTCTCGGCACAGAACTGAGCGCTCGCATTCATGTGTTTGAAGGCGAAATGGATGACTTCCGCCGGCCCATCAACCACGGCGGACTCAATCACCACCACGACGCGCTCGAGTTGTATACCCAATCGCTCGGCAAACCCGTGGACGGCACCAAGATCTCTGAGGGGCTCGCAACCTCGATCAGTTGGGAGCTGCTGTCCGACATGATCACTCTCTGGATTGATCCCGTCGAGGCGTATGTCACCGACGGCTTGGGGCGACGGCTTGGTTGGACATCCGAGACTGGCGCTCTCACCGAAATCCCCGGCAGCCGCTATCTCGGCGCCGCCGACGGCATCGGCATCATCGCGGGTCCCGTGGTTGGACCGCTGATGCTCACTGTCATAGGTAGCGGTTCCGATCATCTGGTTGAGGTCGGCGGAAGCCACGGCGGTGTCGAGATTGCGGGCGCAGTTAGCAGCGGGATGTTTGCCAAGGGCGAACGCCGCACACTGCCGGTCGTACTGCCGACGAGTCGGCTCGCGGGCAGCGACGTCGTGGTCGCGGGTGCGGCCGACTCCGGCAATGTGACCAACCTGCTCTATCGCAACTCCGATGGGCTCGCCATCGGGCTCTCGTTGGACCCCGCGTCGCGGCGGTGGCACTCCACGCAACTCCCCGCGACCGCCTCACTGGGTGAACAGACCTTCGGCGATCTCGTTACCTGGTTCGACCCGAAGCGGCCGGGTCGGCAATTTGGCGCTGGGGCAGCAGCGAGCGGCCTCGTGATCTTCGAACGCGCGAGCGCGACCGAACCTTGGACTGCCCGCTCCTTCGCATCGGCTCGCCCGATCAAGGGCGGCCTTACACAGTTTTTCACCGCCGAAGGACAGGCCCTGATTGCCGCCCTCGCGGACAACGGCCATGTACTCCTGTTTGGTGAGTCCCTGAGCGCGGGGGCCGACGGCCTACGCCCATGGACATCAACCGATCTTTCAGGCACAGAATTGGAGCCCAACGGCGACTCAACTCCAGCATTCGTTGGTGGGCTGGTGAGCTTCAGTTACTACTGGAATGGCCTCAACATCGCTGGAACCGACGCAAACGGCACCATCTGGTCCGTGTGGTGGTCTCCCGGCCAGTCGCGGTGGCAGGTTGCGAACCTCTCATCGATTACGGGCGCACCCGTTATGGTGGGCGGCGTCACACCCTACCTCACGGTGTACACCCTTGAGGGAGGAAAGAAGTACAACGTCACGAATCTCGTCGGCACAGGTGAAGATGGCACCGTGTTCACAACCTGGTGGGCGGAGGGCGGTGCGTGGCAGACCGCGAACCTCACTTCGATCGCGGCCGGCCCGCGACTTGCGCCGGGGAGTCTGTCCACCTACGTGACCGAGTGGAACGGCACCAACATCGCCGGACGAGACCTGTCGACGGGCGAACTCGTCATCTACTGGTGGTCTCCGCAGCAAGGGCCCGGAAACTGGACATACAGCCCGTTGAGCGCAGTCGTCGATGGAGGCAGGAGCTTCGTCGCCAAGCCGACCGGTTTCTCGTCTGCCGCGGGTCCGATCAATGTGATCGGACGACTCTCCGATGGTCACGTCGGACGGTACGTTTTCGAACCGATCGGCGGCTTGGGCTGGTTCTGGAGGTTCGAGGAGCCGTCCGTGCTGGCGATCGACGGGTAGCGCCGCGGCCCTTGGCTTGGTCTACGAGAAATTCCAGCACTTACCGCGAGCATGGAGACTCCCGGCCTCCCTGTTCCAGGGCCTCCAGCACATCAAACCGGGAGCGAGTCCGGCTTCAGCAGTGCGGCGGATGGAACTGCCGCGCCGGCCACCGATCAAAGTCCTCAACAAGCATGAGAAGGCGGACCTCGTATGCGCGGTGTATGTCGCGCACTTCACCGCAGCCCACGACCAATGCGCTGCACGTCGGTCCTGACCAAGGCAGGTCTCGCACTCTCGGGCCGACAGCTACCTGCCGAACCGCTCGTGCAGCGCGCCGTCGCGCGGGCGATCCTCTGGGTGGATCGCGCGCCACATCGCTCTTGCGCCGGATTCGTCCGCCGCATCCAGCAGAACCTCACCAAGGATGATCTTTGCGGACGGCGAATCGGGCTCGACTTGCACCCATCGCTCCGCGAGCGCCATGGCCTTGCCAGCGGAGCGAAGATCGGGCACCGGCGAGGCGCGGTAGATCGAGATGAGCGAGGCCAGCACTCGGGGCGGCGGCGATGCGGATTCCGCGAGTTGCTCGAGCACATGACAGATGCGGGTGTGCTCCGCGCGAACGATCGAATCGTGATCGGGGCTGAAGTCGAGGTCCAAGTCGCGATAGATCGTGCCGACCGCGTCGATGACGGCGCCATGATCCGACCCGTGGGCATCCACGATGTGCCAGGCGATATCGCGGGCTTGTGAGGCGTGGTGTGAGGCCGCCTCGGGGTTGCCCGCGGCCCGCTCCAGGTGCGCCAGTGAATAGCGCAGGTAGCTCTGGAGCGTGAGTGTTCGCCATGTCTCCGGATCGCCGAGCGCGAGCTCGTTGATCCGGGCGGCGGCTTCATCCAGGAGCTCCCTGGCCCGATCGAGGCGTGCCCGCGCGACTTCGCGGTGGCTTGCCTTGATGCAGTTTTGCGCGTGCTGGTGCAGGTATCCGCGATCGGACGGCGCCATCCGCAGAAGATCCCGCCCGACTTCGAGTGATTCCGTCAGCGCCCGTGACTCCGCATCCCCTGGCAGCGAAGCCAGATCGAGGTCGTACCGGTGCGAGAGTGCGGTCATGAGCGCAAAGTGCGATTCAGGACGATGGGGGGCCGTCGCAATCAAATCACGGGCGCAAGCCACGGTCTGATCCGCCAGAGTGGAGGCCTCGTCCTGCTTCCCTTGGCTCATGGCAAGATCGCTCAGGCGCAGATAGCTCCACACAAGATCGTCGCGTGTGGAAGGGTCGTTTGGGGCAAGCGTTGTCAGTTCCTGATCGATGGCGTGGGCCCGGCTGTACCACGCGCGGGTCTTCACGAACTGACCGCCATTCTTGAAGGCATCACCCAGTTGGACATAGGCGGTGGCGAGCTCAGCGCGAAGCGTCAAGTCGCTTGGTCTTGCGTTCGAAAGCTCTTCAAGCTCGTTCACCACCAACCGCCTCATCGGCTCCAGGAGCTTCCATTGCCCGCGGTCCATCGCAACGTCCGCCTTGGCCTTGAGCAGACGCGCACGATTGTGCCGGAGCGTCGCATCCGCGGGATCGAGCGAGAGCAACCGTTCGAGCGGGCCCTCGATCTGAGCGATGATACGTTCGCGTGTTTCCACCGTTCCGGGCGTGGAATTGAGGCGTTTCATGGCGTCGCTGAGGAGCGAATCGACCGCTGTGCGGGCCGCCACCAGGCGCGTGCTTGACGTGCGTCGCTCCGCGGTCAGCCACCCCAGCAGCCCGAGCGTCGAAAGCACCCCCGTGAGGAGCAAGCCCGCGGCCAATCGGTTGCGTGCCGCCAACTTGCGGATTTCGTAGCCGAGCGAGGGACGACGGATCGAGATGGGCTCATTCAGAAGGTACCGTTCGAGATCAGCCGCCAGATTCGACACGGTCGCGTAACGACCCTCGGGCTCCGCTCGGGTTGCCGTGGACACGATAAGGTCCAGGTCCGCATCTGCTCCACGCACCGCCGAACGGAGCGACGGGCCGGGCGTTCGGGCGACGGCCAACAAGCACTCGTTGAGCGGCCTGCCCACGAGTTCAAGGTGTGGGCGGCCCGCGACCAGCTCGAACAGCATCACGCCCAGGGAATACACGTCGGCTCGAACGTCGGGTACCGCGGCGGTTGCTTGCGCGTACTCGGGCGCGAGGTAGGCCAGTGTGCCGATCAGCTGGCTCGAAAAGCCGGCGGGCGTCGCGGTCCGGCCGTCGTTGCCCACCAGGCGCGCGACGCCGAAGTCAAGCAGCTTCGGATGTCCGTCGGGCGTGACGAGCACATTCGTCGGCTTGAGATCGCGGTGGATGATCCCCCGCGAGTGGGCGTGCTGAACGGCGTGGCAGACCTCGATGAGCACCCGCAGGCGTTCACGGAGCGGGAGCGTGCGCCCGAACTCGGTGATCGGCACGCCGTCGACCAGTTCCATCGCGAAGTACGGCCGGCCGTCGGGCGCGGGAAGTACACCGGACTCGTACACCTGGGCGATCCCGGGGTGCGTGAGGGCGGCCAAGAACTCAGGCTCGAACTGAAAGCGGATCAGCGATGTTCGTGATGTAACATCGGGGCGCAGCACCTTGACGGCGACACGTCGCGTCGGGCGCTGCTGCTCGGCGACATAGACCAGGCCGAACGCGCCCTCCGCCAGCCGGGCGATGACGCGATAGCCCCCGACCATCGAGCCCGCTTCCAGGGTGCGCGATGAGCCAGCCCCGCCGGGGCTTGTGAGCCCGATGGCAGACGCGGGGTTCTCGGCGAACGTCGCCGACGCCGCGTCGCCCTCCAGCAACGCGAGCACGTCTGCCGCGACCGAGTCCGATCGAGCCTGCGAGCGAATAAAGGCGGCGCGCTCGGAAGGTGCTACTTCCACCGCGCGAAAAAACAGGCCGCGGATCATCGACCATCGCTCGGGCGAAGGGTGGTTCACGTTAGCGAGAGTCTATGCCAAGGCGGTGCGCCAGCCACGCGCGAGCAACGCGCCAGTCGTGCTCGATCGTCCAATCGCTCACCCCGATCGTCGCGGCGACCTCGGCCACTGTCAGGCCCGCAAAGAACCGAAGTTCCACGACCGCGGCCGCCCGCTCGTCGAAGAGCGCCAGCTGCTCCAGAGCCTCGTGGAGCTGCACCACGTCGATCGAAGGGGCCTTTCCGACGGCCTCGTCCGGCCCAAGCGAGTGGACCTCCAAGCGCCCGCCGCGTTTTTCCGCCCGCTTGGCACGGGCGTGGTCGATTAGGATCTGTCGGATCGCCTTTGCCGCCACCGCGAGAAAGTGGGTTCGGTCGGTCATTGCCCAGGCGCTCGACGGTCCCATGCTCCGCGACATCTTGAGGAAAGCCTCATGGACCAGCACCGTCGGCTGGAGCGTGTGGTTCGCCGGCTGGGTACGAAAGTAGTGCTCAGCGATCGAGCGAAGTTCGGCATACACGCTCCGAACGAGCTCGTGGTGCGAGGTCGGATCAAAGCCGGCGGTTGTATTGGGCGCGTCGGGCGCGGGTGTTTGAGACATCAGGGCACCAGAAAGCAGAATCTTGTTGGATTCTAGCAAATCTACCTAGGAGTCCCAAAGCGGATTTCGTTCCCCGATGCGATCCGGGCGTGCCCCGCATAACCGTGCGCTCGCAATGGGAGGATTCCGATGACTCGCTCGTGGTTTGCAATCGCGTCGATTCTGATTCCGGCCGGCTCCGTGCTCGCGGTTGATCGCCTGGTACCCAGCCAATACCCGACCATTCAATCGGCCATCAACGCCGCCGCTGCGGGCGACTCGGTGGTAGTCGCGCCCGGAACCTACACGGGCACGGGCAATCGCGACATCAATCCGCTCGGCAAGGCGATCACCATCCGATCCGCAAGCGGTGCCGCCCTCTCCATCATCGACTGTCAGGGCACGCAGGCCACGCCCCGGCGCGGCTTTCAGGTCAGCAGCGGCACGTCTTCGCTCGTGATCGACGGATTCACCATCCGAAATGGATACTCCTCCGACGGCGGGGCGATCTGGGTCTTTGGAAACGCCTCGCCCGTCATCAAGAACATGGTCATTGAGAGCAGCGGCGCCACCCGCGGCGGCGGCGCTTACTTCTTCGGGGCCGGAACCCCGGCTTTCCAGAATTGCAGCTTCCGCCAGAACACGGCGACGTTCGGCGGCGGCGTCTGCGAGATTGGCTCCGGGACGGCGACCTTCACCGATTGCACCTTCGACGCAAATACTGCCACGGATCACGGTGCGGGTGGTTGGGTCGGCTCCGGCCCGTCATCGTTCCTGCGCTGTACTTTCTCGAACGGAAATGCCACCAACGGTGGCGGCGGGGTCCATGTGGACGGCGCCGGGAACGCATCGTTCGCCTCATGCAGCTTTCAAAGCAACGCCGCGGTCTGGGGAGGCGGTCTTCGACTCTGGAATGGGTCGGTCGTGTTGAACGACTGCACTTTCGTGACCAACACCGCCACCGAGCGCGGAGGCGGCCTATACGCCGATCAGCCCAACTCGCTTGTTTCTTTGACTGGCGTTGTCTTTGAGCGGAACACCGCCGGCGATTTCGGCGGTGGACTGGTGGCCGAGGGGGTCAACGGGACCGGACTTGTCACGGCAACGAACTGCACGTTTGATCGCAACACCGCCGCCCAGTATTCCGGCGGCGCGCGCATGGCCTGGAGCAAGTCGACGTTTTCCGGAACTACTTTCACGGGCAACTCCGCGCCGGTTGTCGGCGGGCTGGCGCTCGACGGCGATTCCTCGTCGCCCGGCTCCGTGTCCTTCTGCACCTTTGAGAACAACAGCGCCACCGCCGACTGGGGCACCGGCGGCGGGCTCAACATCAACGGCAACGCACTCACGGTCAATGTCGCCGACTCCACCTTCCGGGGCAACAGCGCCAACGGAGAGTTTTTCAACGGCGGCGCGGGCATCTGCGTCTGGTTCGACAACGAGATCGTGACCATCAGCCGCTGCCTGTTCGAGAACAACTCCATGCCGCGGGGCAATGGCGCGGGCGTGTTCGTGGGTCCGAACGGAACGAACATCATCGAAGACTGCACATTTCAGGGCAATTCGGCCTTCGACGGAAGCGCCGTCTATGACTTCGGTGGGCCGATGATCCTCAGGCGGTCGATCGCTCAAGGCAACACATGCGTGGGCGGCACCGGAACGGTTGTTGTGCATCGTGAATGGGACTACTTCCCAAACGCGACGATCGCGGACTGCATCATCCGGGGAAATACCGCGTCGTATGATGCGGGTCTGCACGTTGGCCCCTCCATGGCCTCAGCCGCCGTTTCCGGCACGTTGTTTGAGAACAATACCTCGACGAATAGCGACTGGGGTTCGGGCGGCGCGACGATTCGGTATGGCGCAACCGCCAGTTTTAGCGGATGCAGCTTCGTGGGGAATCAAGGCGGCAGCGCCGGCGGAGCTTGGATTTCTGATGGCGCTACCGCCACGGTCTTGAATTGCGTGTTTGATCAGAACACGAGCCCCCACGACGTCGGAGGACTTGCATTTCACCACGGAGCCACCGGTCTTGTGGAGGATTGCCAGATTACCAGCAATACAGGCGTCGCAACCGGCGGTCTCTCGCTGGGAGCACGAGGACTTGTGGTGCGCCGTACTCAGATCACGGGCAATTTCTCAGGTCAGAGCGCGGGCGGAATTAGATTGAGTTGGGGGGACTCGAATGATCCACAAACGTACGTGTTTGAAGACTGCGACGTGTCGGCGAACACGGCTACATTTGGGAGCGGCATCGACATCTCTGGCGGCGGCGTGGTTGCATCCTTCGCACGGTGCAACTTCACACTCGGCACTTCGCTGATCAGCGCTGGTGCGCTCGTGGCGCAGTTCTCTCCAAAGGTCTCCTTTGATCAGTGCAACGTAACGGACAACAACGCCGCGGGCAGCGGCTCCGCCCTCTATGTCGCCCAAGGCGCGGACGTGACATTCAAGAACGGCGAGATCGCTCGCAATACCAGTGGCGCTGAGGGCGCGATCTTCCTCGATACAGGCGGCAATCCCGATCCGACCACACTTCTGATCGAAGACACTCCGATCACCGACCATGTCTCCCAGACCTTCGGCGTCATGAACCTGCGATTCACCCATGGCTCGGCGGAGTTCCGGCGCTGCGTCATCGAACGCAATCTCGCCATGAACGGCTCGGCGGGCTTCAACGTCGAGTGGGGCGGGGCGTTGACGCTCGACGCCTGCACCTTCGCGGACAACACCACCGTAACCGGCCAGACGGGCGCGATCAACGTCCACACCGGAAGCTCCGCCGCCGTCACTTTGACGGATTTCCTGCGCAACACCGCCGCGACCGTCGGCGCTGTGCGCGTCGCAAACGCGGGCACGACGCTCACGATGGACCGCTGCCGCCTCATCGGCAACACGGCCCAGAACTGGGTCGGCGCGATCCACGCGGAGGACGCCGGCGTCGGCACGATCACGAATACGCTGATCGCCTCGAACGCCTCGCCGCGCGAGGCCGCCGTCGCCGCGTGGTGGAACAACGCGCAGCTCAACCTGATCAACTGCGACGTGGTCCACAACACGGGCATGGCGGCGATATGGTCGGACCTGTCCGGCGTGGTCAACGTGCGCAACTCGATTGTCCGCGACAACACCATCAACATGGCGACGGGGTCGGGCGTCATCAACGCCAGCCACTCGAATATCCAGGGAGGCTGGGCCGGCGCCGGAAACATCTCGGGCGATCCGCTCTTTGTCGACCCCAACGGCGTGGACAACGTGCTGGGCACCATCGATGACGATTACACGCTGGCCGACGGTTCGCCCTGCATCGACGCGGGCGACAACGCGATGATCCCGGGCGGCATCCTGCTGGACCTGGCCGGGCAGAGCCGTCGCATCGACGTGGTCGGCGTGCCGGATACGGGCTGGGGCGTCGCGCCGATCGTCGACATGGGAGCCTATGAGCACGTCGCTGGCGCGTGCCTCGCCGACTTCAACCAGGACGGCTTCGTCAACGGCGATGATTACGATGCGTTCGCCGAGTTCTTCGAGGCGGGCGACCTCGGCGCCGACATCAACCACGACGGGTTCGTGAACGGCGACGATTACGACCTGTTCGCCGAGGCGTTTGAGGCGGGGTGCTAATTGCTTGATGCGGCTCGGCACATCAGCAAATTCCTGAACGGCGGAGGCGTCATGGATCGGAGCAAGGAGCGGTTGCGGCGAAGTGAGTTGGCCTGGGCGATCATTGCCTTCACTGTTGGCGTGGCCGCGCTCTCGGACAAGGCGTTCTCTCAGGCGTGTGGATACGAGCAGGACTTGCTGACATGTCTGTCCGCAACCGGCACGTCGTGGGATGGTGCGACACTTGTTGGTGTCACGAGAAACGCGGATCGGTACTTCGCGTTCCGTTGGACCCAAGAAACCGGCAGGCAAGATATCGAGTTCCCCGGAGGTACTTTCGCGCGCGCCAACGGCGTGTCCGCAGACGGACAGGTGGTTGTCGGATTTGGCAACAGCGGCAATGGGTCGCCGCTGCAAGCGTTCCGATGGGCTCCCCTTGAGGGCATTCAAGGCCTTGGGACGCTCTACGGGCGTGGGTCATGGGCAATGGATGTGTCCGCCAACGGAGGGGTGGTGGTTGGCTATGCGACAAATGCTGACGGTACTCACACACGCGCGTTTCGCTGGACCTTGAAGGACGGCATGGTCGATCTTGACACGCTGGGCGGACTGGATGCTCTGGCGTACGGCGTCTCGTCGGATGGCAGCGTGGTCGTGGGCTGGTCGAGCGACAGCTCTGGCATGCCCCGCGTTTTTCGGTGGATTTTGCATGATGGAATGCAAGATGTCGGAATTGGGGGGGAGTGCTACGACGTGTCTGCCGACGGTAGCGTGCTTGTTGGAGCTGTGAGCGGCGCCAGCGCTGGAAACTCAACCGCGTTTCGATGGAGTGCCGAGCAAGGTCTGGAGTTGTTGGGCACTCTCGGCGGGTCGGAATCGGTCGCGCAGGGAGTCTCGGCGGACGGAACAACGGTCGTCGGATACTCGTATGACGCAGAGAACGATTGGCCCTACGCCATGGCATGGACGAGGAGCGGTGGCATGATCCGGCTGCTGCGAGCCCAAGGGCCGGAGCCGGAGTCGAACGCATACGCGACATCATGTGATGGCTCGGTTGTCGTCGGCTACAACATGATTGGCGGTGGAAGGCAGACGGCATTTCGATGGGTTCGCAGCACAGCGGACCTCGATCGCAATGGGCTTCTGGACTCGGTCGATCATGACCTGTTTGTCTCGGTGTTTGAGGCGGGCGACCTCGGCGCCGACATCAACCACGACGGGTTCGTGAACGGCGACGATTACGACCTGTTCGCCGAGGCGTTTGAGGCGGGGTGCTGAGGCCGACTAAGGGACAATCGACGATTTCTTCAATCGCGCGATCGCCGGGTGCCCACTTGGAGCACAGCACCTCGCCGTCGGCGCGGCTCCGCCGCATGAACCGAGCGGGCGTCTGTCGGGCAGCCTGTATGTCGAAGCGAGGGCAGCTCTTGGCGCTCCGTTCCGCGATGATGGTGTGATCCAGCTCGCGGAAACGTCAAGCTTCACAGACCTCGCCGTCGATAGGCGCGATAATCGAAGTGAGTGGCTGTGCGTTGGGGGGCACCCGATGTGTCTCCGCCGCCATCCGCCAATGGGTTCTGCGCCAACGAGCACTTTGCCACGAGAAGGCGTTGGCGTGCTTCGGCCACTCATCCTCCGACATCCTCGATCTCTACTACCACCTGCACGACGACAACTCGCAGCAGGCCATGCAGGCGCTGGCGATGACTCTCAGCGGGGCATGCACAGCCAGTCAACAACAGCTCAAAGCCGGCAACGTCCGCAAAACCGGATGCGCGCAAACAGCCCGTTCTTGGGTCTCATTTGGGTCTCAGGCCTCTTCGGCCGCTGAGGCTGCATCGCAAACCACTGGAAAACCAGCAGCTGCGCGAAGGGGGTCACCAATCGCGGAGAATCCTGGCCTCTCCGCGTGCGGGCCGATTCGAGCTCAAGACAGTAAACGACAGGCAGCGCAGGCCAGCGCTGGCGACAAGATTCTCAAAGCGGAGAGGGGGGGATTCGAACCCCCGATACGGTTACCCGTATACAGCATTTCCAGTGCTGCTCCTTCAGCCTCTCGGACACCTCTCCGGGGAAGGACCGACAGTTTAGCCCGCCGACGCCCCTCTGGTCGACCCCGCGCTCTTTCGGGCGATCGCATTCACGAGTTGTACCCCGAGCGAGCGATCCGTTACCCAGCGGGCCGAGAGGTGCCCGAGCAGCGCCCCGGCGACAACGTCCGTCGGGAAATGAGCGCCCAGGGCCACGCGAGCGATGCACACGAAGATCACGAGCGTCCAGCAGAGGGGGCTGATCCTCGGATAAACCAACGCCAGAAAAGTCGCGGTCGCCGCCGCCGACACCGCGTGTCGCGACGGCATCGAGCCCAGCGCATAGCTCACGCCGGGCGCCAACTCCCACGCATATCGAAGCATCGGCCCTGAGTCGGTCGGAACCGGGTACTGCCCGAATGGCCCGAGGAAAACGGCGGGATCGTTGAGATTCGGCCTCGGCCGCCCCACGAGCACCTTGACCACATTCGCCAGGAGATTCGCGACGCCGGCCGACAGTGCCAGATCCCACAATCTCTCCCGGCGGCTCTTGTCCAGGAGCCAGAGCGCCGCTCCGACAAGCACGATCGACACGAGCTGCCCGAATTGCTGTTGGGCCTCGAATTCGCGTTTGATGTCGCCGCCGAGCTTGACCGAGCGTGCCCAAGCCGAGATCGCTCCGTCGAATGGGTTCAGCGCGAGGGCCAGCACGACCCCGGCCACGAGCGGCACGGTCCACCAGCGTCGCGCCGGATCGAGCGCCCACCTTCCCGGCGGCGTTCGGAGAATGTTGCCCATGAACCCAAGGGCGAGATGGACCGCCCGCACCGGCGCGGCGAGCGTGCGGTTATAGTCGCGGGCGATGCGGAATGGTGATGGGCCGCTCAAGCTCGGTTCTGCCCCCGCGGGTGTGCTCGCGAGCGTGTGGTCGCTGGTCGCCGCCCGGTGGCGGCACGCGCGTGGCTGGCGCGCTGGAGTATTGCTCGCGATGATCTGCATCACAGTGTATGTCCCCGGGCTGCTCCAAACCCCGCCCATTGACCGCGACGAATCTCGCTTCGCTCAGGCGAGCCGCCAGATGTTCGAGGCGGTCGCTCTTCCCGAGAGGGAGCGGTCGCCAAACCTGCATTCGGGCGGCTTGGTCATCCCGATGGTTCAGGACAAGCCCCGCCTGAACAAGCCGCCGCTGATCTACTGGCTGCAAGCTGCGTCGGCGTGGCTTTCTTCACTCGGCGACCCCGCGCGCGACGCGATCTGGATGTACCGGATCCCGAGCCTGTTGTGCGCGATCGGCGCGGTGATGGCGACATGGCGGCTCGGGTGTCGCATGTTCGATCCAAGGGCCGCGTGGCTGGGGGCCGCGCTGCTGGCGGTGTGCCCGCTGGTTGCCTTTGACGCGCATCAAGCGCGTGCGGATCAACTGCTGCTGTTCAGCGTGGTGCTGTCGCAGGCCGCGCTGTGGCGGGTGTGGAATGAGAAGCGCGCGTCGTGGCCGCATGCCGCGCTGTTCTGGCTCGCGATCGCGATGGGAATCATGGCCAAGGGGCCGATCGCGCCCTTGATCGCGACTCTGACCGTGCTCATGCAATGCGTGTTCGCGCGAACATGGGGAAGACTGCACGAGTTCCGCCCCGTATTGGGCGTGCTCATTATCGCGACGTGCGTCGGGCCGTGGGTGTGGGCGGTCGGCGAGCGCGTGGGCTGGGCCTCCTATTGGTCATTGATCCTCGATGAAACGCTTGGTCGGAGCGTGGAAGCCAAGGAGGGGCACTGGGGCCCGCCGGGCTACCACACGCTACTTCTCGCGGGGCTCTTCTGGCCCGGCTCGTTCGCGACGCTGGCGTCGATCGTGCGAGCGGTCCGGCGCGGGCTGCCGCTTGCCTTCCCCAACCAGCGATGGAAGCGAAGGGCGGGTCGTGCGGGTGAGTTGTTTTGCCTGGGCTGGATTCTCCCCGCATGGATCGTGTTCGAGCTCGTGGGGACCAAGCTCCCGCATTACACCATGCCCTTGTACCCAGCCATCGCACTGCTCTCGGGGCGCGGTCTCCTGGCGATCGCGGCGACTGGAATACGAGCAAGCCAAACCAAGCAACCTGGAGTGAGCCGACGCGGCGATCAGACCGATGAGTCGCGAGCGAGCGAGCCTGCAACGCACACAACTGCGGGGTCGCACGCGAACCACCTCTCAAAGCCCATCGCGTGGCTCCCGTGGGCGATCATTGGTGCGGTGATGAGCGTCGCGGCGCCGCTGCTGCTGTCGCTGACCAGCTCTCAGGGATTCCTGATCGCGACGGCCGGTGCGCTCGGGCTTGCGGCGTTCGTCGCCATCGCTCTGGCCTGCCGCGCCGCGGCGCGATCGCTCGCGTTGCGTGCCCAGGGCCTGGGCGTTGTCGCCGGCGTGTTCGCGCTGGTGCCGTTCTTCCTCGTGCTCATGCCGCGCGTGACAGCGCTGAGTCCGCGTCTGATCGAGCACGTCCGATCGATCGATCCAGAGTCCTCGCGGCCTTTAGCGTGCAGCGGCTATCAGGAAGACAGCCTCGTTTTCGCCACCCGCGGACGGGTCCAACGCGTGCCGGAGGAGTCCATCGCTGAATGGGCCGCGGCGCACCCGGAGGGACTTGTCATCGCGCCGATCGAATTATCGCGAGCCGCCGAGTCGCTTCGTGGCGCGGGTTGGCATGAGGACTTCCAGACGCGCGGCGTAAACCTCGGCCGCGGATCGCTGGTCGTCGTCGGAGTGTGGACTCGAGGTGCGAAGTGAACGAACCACGCGATGGCTCTCATCCCGCGAGCAGCACGCCGAATCCGCCGCCGATGCCGCAAGTTCAGGACGCGCAGGCAGGATCTTCAACGCATCCCGAGTTGACATCGCGCACGCCGTCCGCCGCACCCGCTTCTCCCACCGGTCTGCTCATCATCGACAAGCAGCCCGGCTTCACGTCGATGGACGTGTGCGCGATCATTCGCGCCCGCCTCCGCCGCGCCGGTGCGCCAAAGGGCGTCAAGGTCGGGCATGGCGGGACGCTCGATCCGCTCGCGACCGGCGTGCTCGTCCTGCTCATAGGCAAGGCGACGCGTCTGTGCGATCAGATCATGGCGACGCGAAAGACCTACGTCACCACCATCGACCTGTCCCGCCTTTCGACGACCGACGACGAGGCCGGCGTGTGCACGCCCATCGACCCCACGCTTCGCGCGACACGCGGGGACATCGAGCGCATTCTCCCACGCTTCATCGGCACGATCGACCAGCGCCCGCCCGCGTATTCAGCGATCAACGTCGGCGGCCGGCGTTCCTACGAATTGGCGCGCGAGGGCACACCGATCGAACTCGCGCCTCGTAAGGTCGAGATTCACGACATCCGCGTCGATGCGTTCGACTGGCCGAAGCTGTCGATCGTGGTTGAGTGCGGCAAGGGTGTGTACATCCGCAGTCTCGCACGGGATCTCGGGGCCGCGCTCGGCGTGGGCGGGATGCTCTCATCGCTGCGTCGCACCGCGAGCGGCCAGTTCTCGATCGAGCAGGCCGTTCGCCTCGATCAGCTCCCGGACAAGCTCGCACAGGCCGATCTGCTCCCGCTTCCTTCGTCGCCGTGAACCCGTCCGCGGCAAGCGACGTATGCCCGCCAGCCGCGGGAGCATCGAGCGCAACTTACAGGACTTCGACCGAGCAATGAGCGAGCAAGCACCCGAATTGTCCAGCGACTGCCAGACCACGGCCGCAAACGAGGAGTGCGGCTCGGCGGCAGCGTCAACGGCCAATGTTCGGCGTCCGCGCGGCAGTGCGCTCCGCTGGCCGATCGCTGCTATCGCTTGGCTTGGCCTGGTCGCGATCTCGGTCACCAGTCATTGGACCGTGTGGATCGCGCCGTCATGCACGCTGAACGGGGATGAGGCCGGGCCTGGGTTTGTGACCAAGTGCATCGCCAATGTCTTCAACATGCTCTGCGCGCCCGGGTGGGCGATCATTAACAAGCTGACCGGCAACTGGTACATGGATTCGGTCAGGGTCGCGACGCTGGCCGCGAGCGTCTCGTGGACAGGCTGGTTTGCAGGCTGCGGTGTGCTCGTGGCGATTCGCCGATTCGCGTGCGGGCCGGATGCCGCCCGTGCGAAAGGAACTCAATCGCCCGTACTTTCGCTCGGAACAGCAAACCGAGCATCGCGAGGACCCTCGAGTCACACGCATGTGCAGGAAAGCGAGCCCGTCTCACCCTCGCGCCGTCGCTTTCTCTTTGACGGCACGCTGGGCCTGGGCTGCATCTCCACCCTCGGTGCTGGCGCCGACGCCACGCTTGTCGAGCCGTGGGATCTGCGCGTCACACGCTACGACATCCCGATCGCGGATCTGCCCGACTCGCTCGTTGGCCTGAAGCTCGTGCAACTCAGCGACACGCACATGGGCCCGCGCATCCCCGCCTCGTTCATTCGTGAAGCGGTCGCGAAAGCGATCGCACTTTCGCCCGATATCGTGCTCCTCACCGGTGATTACGTGCACAACGGCCCTCAATGGATCGCGCCCGCCGCCACGCTGTTTGAGCCGCTCGTGGCGCCAGGGCGCGTCGTGGTGGGGGTGCTCGGCAACCACGACTGGTGGGCCGGCGGCGAGCGCATGAGCGAGGCTCTCGCGACCATCGGCGTCCGCATGATCGACAACTCGCGCTGCTTCTTCGATCGCGCGTCGCGCACGCTCACCTCCGATCTTAACTCCTCACGCCAGGACCAACTCTGCCTGTGTGGCGTGGGCGACCTGAAGGAAGACCGTGTCGACTTCGACGCGGCCCTCGCGGGAGTGCCCGAGTTCATGCCACGCCTGATGCTTGCGCATCGCCCCGATACCGCGGAGTTGCCCGAGTTGCACTCGTCGCGCCCGCCGCGCATCGACCTCATGCTCTGTGGGCACACGCACGGCGGGCAGGTGCGCCTGCCCATCATCGGTACGCCGATGGTTCCCAGCCGCTACGGGAGCAAGTACGCCGCCGGGCTCGTCCGGGGCCCCGCCTGTCGCGTGCTCATCTCGCGCGGCGTGGGAATGTCGATCCTCCCGCTGCGGTTCGGAGTGCCGCCGGAGATCGTTGAGATCACCCTCACGCGGGCGCCATCCGCGCCCAACAATCCCGCGTGACTGAGGGCCCAGCCCAATTCGATCGCTACCGGCGGCAGACGATTCTGCGCGAGTTCGGCGTGGAGTCACAGCAGAAGCTCGCGGCGTCGCGTGCCGTCATCGTTGGCGTTGGTGCGCTCGGCTGCGCATCCGCCGATCTCCTCGCGCGTGCCGGCGTCGGCACCCTCACGCTCGTCGATCGCGACGTAGTCGAACTTACGAACCTCCAGCGTCAGTGCCTCTTCGACGAAAGCGATGCGATCGAACGCCGACCGAAGGCCGAGGCCGCGGCCTCGCGCCTCTCTCGCGTGAACTCGAGCATTCGGATCGAGCCTCACGTGCTCGACGTCACCTCGCGCACGCTCCCACGTCTGCTCCGCGAAGCTAAGCCCGACGTACTTATCGACGGCACGGACAACGCCGGCACGCGATACCTGCTCAACGACGCCGCCGTGCGCGACACTATCCCCTTTGTCTACGGCGGCGTGATCGGCACTCGCGGCATGCAGATGACGATCCTTCCCGATGCCTCGCCGTGCCTCCGCTGCGTCTTCGAAGAACCGCCCGCGCCGGGCACGATGCCGACCTGCGACACCACGGGCGTTCTTGGCGCCGCGGTCGCGATCGTCGCGGGTTGCCAGGCCGCGGACGCGATCAAGGTGCTGATCGGTCGGCGCGATCTCATCAAGCCCACACTGCTCGAGTTCGACCTCTGGTCCAGCGAACGTCGCCGCATCGATCTCTCCTCGATGTGCAACGCCACCGCTCGCCGAAACTGCCCGTGCTGCGGCAAGCATTCCTTCGAATTCCTCGATGGAAAGCACGACGACGACGCCATCAAGCTCTGCGGCCAGCTCGCCGTGCAGATCGGTTCGACCGGCCGCGAGTGCGACCTGGACCGAGCGGCGGAACGCCTTCGCGAGTTCACCCCGAAGCGAGTGTCGCCGTCGCTTCTCCGTGTTTCTCTGGCGGGCGAACGCGCCGAGAGCTCTGGATCACTGGAGCTCTCCCTGTTCGCCGACGGCCGGGCGATCGTCGCCGGTACCGCCGACCCCGCTCGTGCCCGAGGTGTGTACGCGAAATACGTGGGTGCATGATCGGCACGCGATCAGTTCCCGGCGATGTGCGGGGGGCATTCGTGCGCGGATCGGAACGACATATCGACCATCGTCTATGATCGATAGTTCGGGCAGAGCAGTGGGCCGCCGGGACCAACGTCGTCCTGCGTCGAAACCAGTTCGCGTTGACTTGAGAAGCTCCGCACAACCGTTGAGCACAACGCGGCGCGACACGCCGCGAATCCGAGGGAGTCAGACGATGGGAGCGTTCGCCGAAATGATCGTCGCCGGGCACCGCCGCACACAGAGCTACGCCCAGCGTCTGTTGAAAGACGTTTCGCCCGCGATGTTCGCGCGCAAGGCCGTCGTGAACGGAAAGGCGATCGAGACCAATCACGCCGCGTGGGTGTATGGCCACCTGTGCCTGTACCCGCAGCGCATCGCCACGGCGCTGGGGCGTGCATCCGACGTGCCCGAACTTTCCGCGGGTTGGGAAGCGTTGTTCAAGGACGGCACTCCCTGCCTTGATGACGCGGACGCCAAGACCTATCCCGCGATGAGCGCGGTCGTCGACGCGTACACCAAGGGCTACGAAGCGATCGCGTCTGTTGTGCTCACGATCTCCGACGCCGACCTCTCAAAGCCGACCCCCATCGAGCGGTATCGAGAGTTTCTTCCGCTCGTGGGCGGCATGGCGATGTTCATGATGAACAATCACATCGCGGTCCACATGGGACAAGTCAGCGCGTGGCGTCGGTGCATGGGGCTGGGCAACGCGTGAGAAGGGGCGTCTACGCTCTGACGAACGGATTGCTCTTCATCTCGCGCCCGATCGTGGTCGGCGGGCCGTGTCCAGGGAACACGCGAGTCGTTGCCGGGAGTTGATACAGCACGCGCCGAATCGAGTCGGCCAGCGTTTGCGGGCTGCTCCCCGGAAAGTCCGTTCGCCCCACGGAACCGTTGAACAGCGAATCGCCCACCAGCGCGACTCCCGCCTCCTCGCAGTAAAACATCACGCCGCCCGGCGAGTGTCCCGGCGTATGCCGAACGATCCAGTGTAATGGGCCGAGCGTCAGTTCCTGGCCGTCCGCCAGTTCGCCGTCCGGGTCGCCCTCGCGGATCGGTTCCCCGGTCATCGCGGAGAGATTCAGCACCGGGTTTGCGAGCCATTCGTGCTCCGCTCGGTGCAAGAGCACGGGAATCCCGGGAAACGCCTCTCGCACCCGGCCAAGGCCGGCGATGTGGTCCAAGTGGGCGTGGGTGAGCAGGATCGCTCGGGGGGTCAGGCCCAACCGCCGGATATGGGAAATCATCTCTTCCGGGTCAAAACTGGCGTCAATGATCCAGCAATCGCGGCCGCCCTCGGGCGTTACGACGTAGCAGTTGGTCTCATACGGCCCAAGCACAAAGGGCTGGATCGCGATTTGGACTCCGTTCGAGTTTGGCTCGACCATCGGCCGATGGTAGGTACACTGTTTTCAGGGCCGCCCGGACGCGGCCACGCCAACCGAGAGGGACCTTCATGCCTAACTCCAACAACCGCGGCGATTTCGCACAGCCCGCAGCGGCCGTCGATCCCAGCAAGACGCTGGTCTGGTGGCTGGGCGTGTGCGTTCCGGCGGCGCTCAGCGTACTACTGGTCATCAACGGAACGTCGGGCAAGCCGTTCAGCGTGATTACCGGGCTGGGCATCCTGGGCCTCGTCATCGTGTGGATCCTCTTCCTCTTATCGTTGCTGCTTCGCCGAACGGGCGTGGCGGCCGTCGAGGAACGCATCGAGAAGCTCACTTCGATGGTCGAGCACCTGGCGCAACAGAACTCGCTGTCGGATGACGCCCGGCGTGTGATTAACCGGACTCGCGAGCGAGAACTGCTCCGCCGCGCCATCGAGGAGGACATGGGGCGCGAGGATTGGGACGCGGCGATGGTGCTCGTGAAAGAACTCGCCGATCGCTTTGGCTACCGGGCCGACGCGGAGGAGTTCCGCCAGCGCATCACGACCGCTCGGGCCGAAACGCTCGATCGACGCTATCGCGATGCGGTCTCGGCGTTGGACGGCCTGATCATGCAGCGGCGATGGGACGCCGCCATCGCTGAGGCCGACAAGATCGCGCGGCTCTTTCCTGAAGTCTCTCGTGTGGCGGCATTACGTCCGCGCGTGGAGGATGCCCGCCTTCACTACAAGGCAGACGTGGAGCGCCGCTTCCTGGAGGCGACACGCGACGGCGACGTGGACACCGCGATGAAGCTGCTGGCCGAGCTCGACGCCTATCTGACCGAGAGCGAGGCCGCCCCGTACAAGGAAGTGGCACGCGGCGTGATCGGCAAGGCCCGCGACAACCTCGGCGCCGCGTTCAAGCTCGCGGTGCACAACAAGCGATGGGTCGAGGCCGCCGACTTGGGCGACAAGATCATCAGCCAGTTTCCCAATAGCCGAATGGCGGCGGAGGTGCGATCGCTGATCGACGGCATCCGCACCAAGGCCGCGGCCTGGCAGCGGTGATCTAGCCCGCCGCCGCTCTTTCCGCATCGGCCCTCGCCCCGGATTTCCAGGTGTAGACCACCAGGATCACGATCCCGATAATGAGCCACAGGTCCGCGAGGTTGGAGACATAGGGCCAGACTTCGCGGGCCGCTTGGCCGGTCCCCCAGGGATACGACCATCCGAACGGCAGCTTCACGCCCGGGAGCGGGTGGATAAAGTCGCGCACGCACGCGTAGAGCAATCGGTCGTAAAGATTGCCGAGCCCGCCCGAGATGACGAGCCCGATCGCGACGTGGGCCCAGCGATCGCGGGCCCTGGTCCATCGCGCGAACAGCCCCGTCGCAAACACGACCGCGATCGCCGTGAAGAGCACAAAGAACCAGCGCTTGCCCGCGCCGATGCCGAACACCGCGCCGGGGTTCAGCACCAGCGTGAAATCGAGTACATTCGGCACGACCGCGACCGGTTTGTGAAACGGGATCAGGTTTCCAAGGTTCCGGGTTGTGATCACAGCCTCGCGATCGATCGAAACCGGCGTCCCCGCAATGGTTCGGAACGCGATCTCCTTGCTCGCAAGGTCGGTGACGAGTCCAAGAAGCGTGGTCAAGGCCAGCACGATCCACGCCGCACGCGATTTCGACGCGGGCAAATGGTGCTCGGCGCGACGCGGTTCTTCCGATCGTCTCGCCCGGTCCTTTGGGTTGGTGTCGAGTTCCCCGTTCACGCCTTGGCTTCCGCCCGGGTTCACTGGCGGATCGAGCGACGCTCGAGCTCACGGGCCGCCTCGATCGAGTAGCGAGCCCAGGGCAGTTCCTGCAGGCGCTCGGCCTTGATCGGCTTGCCCGTCAGTTCGCACAGGCCGTACGTGCCCTCGTTGATACGCTTGAGTGCATCGTCAATCTCTTTCACCAGGCGACGGTCGGCGGCGACGAGGTCAAGTGCGAGCGTCTGCTCATAGGTCTCCGAACCCTGCTCGGCCATGTGCTGCGGGAGGTTTGAGAGCGAACCGCTCTCACCCTTGAGCGCCTCGGACTCCATCGTGTGGATGTCGCCCGCGACCTCGGCCCGCTTCCGCAGCAGGATCGCGCGGAACTGATCCAGTTCCTTCTTGTTGAAGGGGCTCTTTCCCGCTTCGATCTGGGTCTCCGGTGCCTCGCCTTGGACGCCCAGCGGGCGCGAGGGCGAAGCGTGCGGGCCGCTCGGAATGAGCGGTTTGCGGAGCGTCCCCGCCAGCTGCCCGACCGAGGCGGGGACCGCGGAGATGATCTTGGGCTTGGGCTTCTTCATCGGACGGGGTGTCACGATGGTGATGCCCTTGCGCGCCGGCTTTCCGTCCGGCGTGGTCGCGGGTGCCACCTGCTTGGCCGGTGACTTGGCCTGGGCGGCGCCCTTCGTCGCGGCGGCGCCCTTGGCCGGAGCGGCGGCCTTCGCGGGCGGTGCCTTGCCCTTCACCTCAGCCTTCGAGGCCGCCTTGGCAGGCACCGAAGTCTTGTGTTTCGGGGCCGCAGCGGCCTTGGCGGGTGACTTCGCGGTCGGCTTGGCCACTGGCTTGGCCGAGTGCTTGGGCTTGGCGGCCTTATGGGCGGCCTTCTGAGCCGGCTTGGCCGCCTTGGGGGCTGGCTTCTCGGGCTTGGCCGCAGGCTTCTTGGATTGGGGCTTGCTCTTGGGCAACTGCAACTCCCCCGGGGCCGATTGGGCCTTGGGCCCGTACAGGGCCGATCCCCTCCCGAACCCGGAAAGGGTGCGAACGATAAGGGATCGCTCCCAAAATGTCAAAGCGCGGTCCAATTGGTGTTGGAACCAACACACGAGCCAACAATTGCCCGATTTGCCGCGTCTTTCCCAAGGTCTAGGCCGGGTTTCCGGTCGCCTCGGACTGCTCGGCGTATTGCCCGAGCTTGCGGAATCGCTCGTAGCGATTCTGAACCAGAACGTCCGGGTCGATCTGTCGGAGCTGTTGCACGCGAGAGACGATCCACTGGCGCAGGTTCTCCGCGGTGGTTTTCGGGTCGCGGTGGGCGCCACCCACCGGCTCGGGGATGACATCGTCGACGATGCCAAGCTCGAGGTTGTCGCGGGCGGTCAGTTTGAGCGCCTTGGCCGCCGCGGAATTGGTCTGCTCGTTGGCTTCCTTCCACAGGATCGCGGCGCAGCCCTCGGGGCTGATGACCGAGTACCACGAGCACTGGAGCATCGCGACGCGATCCGCGACCGCGATTCCAAGTGCGCCGCCCGACCCACCCTCGCCGATGACGACACTCACGATCGGCACGCGCAGCCGGCTCATCTCACGCATGTTCACCGCGATCGCTTCCGCCTGGCCGCGTTGTTCGGCACCAAGCCCCGGATACGCGCCCGGCGTATCGACGAGCGTCACGATCGGCACGTTAAACTTCTCGGCCAGCTCCATCTTCAGCAGCGCCTTGCGGTACCCCTCGGGGTGCGCACAGCCGAAATGGCACGCGAGCTTCTCCTGCGTGTCGCGCCCCTTCTGGTGCCCGATCACCATACATTTGATCGGGCCGATGCGCGCAAAGCCGGTCACCAGCGCCGGATCATCGCCGAAGCGACGATCGCCGTGCAGCTCGGCAAAGTCGCGGCAGATCATGTCGATGTAGTCGCGTGTCTGCGGGCGCAGAGGATGGCGCGCCACACGAACCGTGTTCCAAGGCGAAAGATCGCTGTACAGATCGCTCAGGAGCTTGTGGCGATCCTGGCGAAGGCGATCGACTTCCACGCGGAGAGACTCAACCTCGGGCGAACCCGTGCCCTCGCCGGGCGGATTGGTCGCGGCGGCCTCGTTCAGGCGAGCTTCGCTCGCCTCGATCCGCTTCTCAAGCTCCAGGACCGGCTTCTCAAACTCGAGTCGATAAAAGCTGGACATGTTGGAGAAAGGGTAGGCTTCCGGCGTCGACACGCCCGGAGAAAGCCATGACGACCCAACCCCACGCCGAACCACCCGACCGTGCGAACTTCCAGGGAGCCGGACGCGCCGATCAACTTCAGGATCAGGATCGCGAACGCCCGCGAGCGGCACTTGTCCAACAGCCTCTCCTCTTCGTGGGCGGCGGAAACATGGCCGGCGCCATTCTCCGCGGCGGGCTCGCGGCCGGCGCCATCGACGCATCGCGGGTCTTCGTCGTCGAGCCCGACACAGCCAAGCACGCGGCCCTGAACGAATTGAGCGTGCGAGTCTCAGCCAGCGCCAGCGATGGTGTGGCGTGGATTGACTCGGTGGATGAAGTCGCTGGAGATCCGGGTCAGCGTCGCGCCGCGAGTGGTGGGCAGGTTGTTCTGTGCGTGAAGCCCCAGATGCTCCCGCAAGCCGCGGCGGACATTCGCGCCGCCTTCGACTCGCCGCGCGTGGTCATCTCGATCCTCGCGGGCACGCCCAGTTCCATCGTCCGGCGATCGTTGGGCGAGCACGCGCGGGTTGTTCGAGCCATGCCGAACCTCGCCGCGTCGATCTCGCAGGGAGTGACGGCCATCTGCCTCGGTGACGGCGCGAGCGACGCCGACGACGCCGTGGCTCACGCGATCTTCCACGCCGTTGGGCCCATGGTGATGCGCCTCGATGAATCGAAGTTCGACGCCTTCACCGCGTTGGCTGGTTCGGGGCCCGCGTATCTCTTCTATCTCGCGCAGGGCATGATCGAGGGAGGCGTGCGTGCCGGGCTTTCGCATGAGGAATCGAACAGCGCAACAAGCCAGGCGCTCCTGGGCGCCGCGATGCTCCTGTCGCGTTCGGATCAGGCGCCCGAGTCACTGCGTGCCGCGGTGACGAGCAAGGGCGGGACCACCGCCGCCGCGGTGGGGGTGTTGGACCAGCGCGAGGCACTCCGTGCCATCGCCGACGCGATCGTCGCGGGCACCGCTCGTGGCGCGGAACTTGCGAAGCCGCCGAGCCAATAACAAATGGCGCACTGGGCGTTCCGCGTCAGCCCGACGTGCGATCCACGACCCTGTACTGGTCGCGTTCGCCACGCCCGCGGAGCGGATAGTCCTTGCGCAGCGGATGGGCGGGGAACTCCTCCCACATGAGGATGCGCCGAAGGTCCGGGTGATTGCGGAATCGCACGCCGAACATGTCGAAGACTTCTCGCTCCATCCATTCGGCGCCGGGCCACAGGTCGCACACCGAATCAACGACGAGCGCCGGGTCGGGCACGATGCCGTCGGTGGGCAGCGATGGACTCACGAACGTCTTGACAAAGAAGCGATCATCACGGCTGAAGCAGATCAGGTTGTAGTGAACAGCGAAGCGTCCCGGCATCTCGGCCGGGTAATCCAGATAGTCCACGCCCGAGACGTCGGAGAGGAAGCAGTAGTCCGCTCGCGGATCGCCCTTCAGGAACGCCATGACCTCGTGCAGGTCGGCGGGCTCGACGATGAGCGTCGATTGTCCGCGGAACTCGGTCGCGCGGAATTTCTTGCCCGGAAAGGCTTCCTTGACCAGCTTGAACGTCGGGTGATCGAGCGTTGGGGTCGTCATCCTGAACTCCGTCGAGACGTGTGCCGCCAGTGTAGGGCGGAGAAGCGGCCGTCGGTCGGGGCCGGTCAGGTTCCAGAGGAAGCGTGGGAAAACTCGGACTGGCGGAGCCTGGGCAGGTGGGGAGCGTAATCCCCGGGCAGCCCGCCGCGGTCGATGAGCAGGGCCGTGCGAGGTTCCGAAGTCAGGGCATCCGCGAATCGCTGGAGATGGTCCGCACGATGCTCGCGCATGGACGTGGTGATCATCGCGTCAGGATCGAGCACCAGCCCGAGCCGTTCGGTCTCGAGCGTGCGGAGCAGGGACCATGCCGACGGGATGTCCGAGACGATCTGATCGGCGCGGGGCCAGAGCAGGAGGGTCGCTCCGGAATCGATCGCGCTGAGCCACTTGCGGCACGCGCCATGGAGCGCCTCAACCGACGCGCGGGTCCACGCCAGGGCCGGTCGATCGTCTTCCTGGGCGGGCCGGGCGTGCGCGACGACGATGCGAGTCGCGCCGAGCCTCGCCAGTTCGTCGCGCAACGGGGGAGAGTTCAGGTCCGTCGCGATGTCCGAGTCCACGATCGTGCCCCACGCGCTCCCTTCGTGGGTGATCGCGAACGAATGACCGGTCGTTGCGGCCGGGAGCGAGAAAGTGGGTTGAGTGCCAAGATAATCCATGCGGGGTCAGGGTAGAACCAAGCCTTTATCGAAGCGGTGCGCACGTCCGTGGTTGGTTACACGATCCAGTTCGCGGGCCCGACGAACCGAAGTGAACGGGCTCAAACGAACGGAGTCGTGCATGGTGGTTGAACTCGCATTGTGGCCCGACGGAGCTTCGGGTTCGAGCGAGGCCCAGGAGGGGCGCGTGCCGCAGGTCAGTCTGATGCAGCAGATCATCGAGCTCAACCCGACCGCGACGGCCGGGTTCCTTGCTCGATTCGCTGAGGAGTCGCTGCGTCATTACCTCGACCGGCTGGCGATGGCGACCCAGCCGCGTGGACGAGACTCGCGCTGGGTGCGCACGGGCGAAACGCCCGCGATCATGGCGCGCGAATCGATCGACTAAGAGAAAGGCAGAGATCGGGCGGCCGGGTCCGGGGGCGGTGGTGGGGTCCCCGGCCCGGTGGCGCGCGCGGGGATTATCGAGCGATTTCTTATGCGGACTCAACCCAGGCCCGGAAACCTCCGATGGAGGACAAGTCGGGCCGCGGGCCGGTTCAAGCCGCCGCCTCGGGCGGTCCGATAAGACGCTACCGGCGACCCCGGCCGCGCGTCTGGTCCCCAGGGGGATCAGCTCGGAGACCCGCCCGATGGATGCTCGCCGAACTCTTGTGAATCGAATCGGGATGACCGGCCTGAGCGGCGCCGCGCTGTTCATCGCCTCGTGCTCGATGTCATCGCAGTCCGGTCGCGATTCGGCCCCGGAGCCGACCACCCCGGATGCCGCCGCGTTTCCGAATGAGAACCAGCCCCCCGCACCCGGCCCGCTCGCGGTGCTCAACCCGATGAACTCGATCCCCAGCCCCGCGGTGATCGACGCCCGGGCCATGGGCCTTGGTGTGATCCCCGTCACCGGAGGCGATCAGGATTCGACCCGGGTTTCGCCATTCAATGTCGCGCAGGTCACGTTCGTTGGCGAGGGCTCCGCGTTCGACCCGACGCTTACGCCCGACGGCAAGACGCTGGTCTTCGCGGGCACGCAGCATCGCCCGACCTCCGACCTTTACTCCAAGCCCGTCGATGGCCGCGTCGTCACGCAGCTCACGAGCGCCCCGGGCGACGACGCCATGCCTTCGATCAGCCCCGACGGCACTCGCCTTGCTTTCGCCAGCAACCGCTCCGGCAACTGGGATATCTATGTCATGCCCGTCACGGGCGGGCCTGCCGTGCAGGTCACGACCGATTCCGGTGACGAACTCCATCCATCATGGTCGCCCGACGGCGCCAAGCTTGTGTTCTCTCGACTCGGCGCCGCCAGCGGCCGTTGGGAGATGTGGGTCACCGAGCCCGGCAACAACGCGGTGTCTCACTTCATCGGCTATGGCCTGTTCCCCTCGTGGAGCCCCGTCGCCGCCACCGGCGCAAGCGGAACCGACAAGATCCTCTTCCAGCTCGCGCGCCAGCGCGGACAGCGCTCCTTCGGCGTCTGGACCCTCGACTACAAGGACGGCCAGACCTCGAACCTGACGGAAATTGCCGCCAGCCCGACCACCGCCTGCATCAACCCGACCTGGAGCCCCGACGCTCAGAAGGTCGTCTATTCCCAGATTCCCCTCGACGCCAGCCTCGGCGACCATGATGTCAAGGCCGCCCTCAACCTCTCGCGCCCCAACGTCGCGACCCTCAAGCTGGTCAACGTGGACGGCACGGGCGAGGTTGATCTGACCGGCTCGGGCGGCTCCTCGATCCTTCCCTTCTGGGGTCGGAGCGGGCGCGTTGTCTTTGTCGCGAACTTCGACGGCACGGAGAACATCTGGTCGATCGACATGAAGCCCGCGGTGCTCGCCCAGGGAGGGCAGGCCTCGGAAATGGAAACGATCGTCACCTCCGCCCCGTCCGAGGAGTCCACGGGAGAGGAAGAGTCCGGCAACTGATGCCGGTGAATGGAACAGCGGCGGGTCGTGCGAAAGCTCGCCCCGACCGATTGCCCGCAAGGGCAGAAGCAGAGGCCGGGCATCACCGTCAAGGAAGGCGGCGTGCCCGGCGACAGGCCAAGGACGGCACATCGGCGCGATGGAGCGCGCGCTCAGAAGGGCAGGACGCCATGACAAGTGGACAGACCATGCTCACCAAGCGTGGGGAACGATGGGCGCTGGCGACGGCGCTGGTCCTCTGGGCGACGGTGCTGGGAGCGTTGCTGCTTCTGCCCGGCTGCTCGAACGGGCCGGAACTCCGCCCGCCGGAGGTCACGATCGCTCCCTACGACGCCACCCGCGGCGAAGTGCTCTGGGGAGTCGTGCCCCTGCGCAACGAGTCCGGCGCCACCGTGCTCGATCGCTACGCGATCAGCGACAAGGTCGTAGCCGCGGCGGAGGAAATCCGCGGCGTCCGCTGCATGCCCCTCAATCGCACGATCGACGCGATGCGCGCCCTCAAGATGAACGAGGTCCGCACGCCGCAGGACTTGCAGACGCTCCGGGCCGAACTCGGTGTGGACGCGCTGCTCATCGGCGCGATCACCGCCTACGACCCGTACACGCCGACGCTGGGGCTGAACCTGGCGCTCTATGCCAAGCCCGGCACGCTCGGGCAGGCGGGGACCAAGGCCCTCGACGCCCGCACCCTCTCGTCCAGCCCCGTCGACAACGCATTGCCTTCGGACAACGGCGATCGTCCGCTGGCCCTCGTCTCTGAAAACCTCGACGGCAAGAACCACCAGGTTCAGATGGACGTGAAGAATTACGCCGAGGGACGCACAGAGGCCCTCTCGGCCCTGGGTTGGCGCCGGTATCTGGCGAGCATGGACCTGTTCAGCGAGTTCGCGGCGTCGTACGTCGTTGGGCGCATGATCCAGAGCGAGTGGATCCGCCTGGCGGGGCACGAAGCGCGAGGGGAAGAGGCACGGAACTAGGCGGCAGGGACGCCGCGAGGTTTGGAGTCAGGTGGGCGGAGCCCGAGCAACGGATTGCACAGGACCGATCATCATGCCGGGAGATACGCCCATGTCAACGCTTCCGATTACCGACGCTTTCGCGAGCTTCCTCTCCGACGAGCGCCATTTCAGCCCGTACACCGCGCGCTGCTACGGAGCCGACCTGCGTCAGTACATCGAGTTCCTCGCCCAGGAGCACAACCTGGAACTGGACGAAGCCAAGGAGCGTGCGGCGTTCAACGAGCGTCAGGAGCGTGCGTCGCAGGGCCGCCCTGCAGTCGTTGCGTCGCTCCCTTACGCCACCGTGACCCAGGCGATCTCGCACGCCTCCGCGGATTCCATCCGTGCCTTCCTCGCGTTCCTCGGCGAGCAGCAGTACTCCGCCGCCACGATGGCGCGCAAGATCGCGACCCTCCGCAGCTTCTACAAGTGGGCGGATCGTCGCGGCCTCGCCGACAGCAACCCCATGACCATGATCCGCACGCCGCGCCAGGGAAAGCGACTGCCGAAAGCGATCACGATCGAACAGATCGAGAAGCTGCTCGCCGCACCCGGCGACGCCGACGTGCTGGGCCGGCGCGATCGCGCCATGCTCGAAACGCTGTATTCCACGGGCATCCGCGTGAGCGAGTTGATCGGCCTCAACCTCGAGGACCTCGACGATGCCGGCGAGGCCCTCCGCGTCCGAGGCAAGGGCAAGAAGGAACGCATCGTTCCTCTCGGCGCGCACGCGCTGGCCGCCATCCGCAGCTACGCGGACATGCTCCGCGCCGATCCTCGCTTCGCGCCCCTCTGGGCCGACACCGGCAAGGCCCGCCCGCTCTTTCTCAACAAGCACGGCGGGCGCCTCAGCTCGCGTTCGGTCCGCCGCAAGCTCGACAAGTACCTGCAGCAAGTCGGCCTTGATCCGACGATTTCGCCCCACACGCTGCGCCACAGCTTCGCGACCCACCTGCTCGACAACGGCGCGGACCTGCGCAGCGTGCAGGAACTCCTCGGACATCAGTCCCTCTCAACCACCCAGGTCTACACGCACCTCACGACACAGCGCATGCAGGACGCGTACAACAAGGCCCATCCCAGGGCGCAGGCGAGCTGAGACTCCGGGTGCGCAATCAATGATCCGCGAATGGCGATCTTGGTTGCGAAATCCGAATTCTGAAATCGAAAGCGATGGCTCCGGCCATCGCTATTTTCTTAGGAGGTGCGAACACCGAGATTCGCGATCGACACGCCTCGTTGAAGCCCAGCTCGCCGCCCCGGGCCGCGCTCAACCAGGCCGTCTCGTCGTCATTCCACCGAAATCGGCCAGCGAAGTTCTCCCGCGATCGCCCGGATCTGGTCCGCGATGATCGCGTCTTCGCCGGGCTTTCCGTCAAGCTCGATGACGCCGAGCAGCCGCAGATCGTCTCCGATGATCACCACGGCACACGCCGCACCGGGCGCAAGCCGCCCCAGCAGTTCGTCGCTCGCGCCGGTCCACGTCAGAAGCACTGGCTCGGGGTTCGCCTGCGGCACGACGCGA
>JABWBC010000207.1 GCA_013360695.1 Phycisphaerales bacterium | reverse complement strand
CCACATGGTCGCCGATGAGCTCGTTCGCTCGCGCCTCGCGGGACGCAAGCCCGCCCGGGCGACCTGGTGGCGAGACGCCCGCGCCGCCGCGTTCGACTCGGTCGCGCAAGCCGTCTACGCCTCCGCGATCCAGCACGAAGCGCCCGGTCCCGCGAAGATCCACTTCGATCAGGTCGTATGGGTCACGACGCCCGTCCGCATCGACTTCGCGGGCGGCTGGTCCGACACGCCGCCGATCTGCCACGAGATGGGCGGCGCTGTCGTCAACGGGGCGATCACGCTCAACGCCCAGTATCCCGTGCAGGTCATCGCCCGCCTCTGCGAAAAGCGTCACGTCCGCATCAGCAGCGTCGACCTCGGCGAGTCACGCGCCTTCACCGACGCCGCTCGCCTTCGCACCTACTCCGATCCGCACGACTGGACCGCACTGGTCAAGGCCGCACTCGTCCTGATGGGCATCACGCCGCGCGACGGCGCGTCGCTCCGCAAACGCCTCGACCTCCTCGGCGGCGGGCTCGAACTCACGCTGTTCTCCGCGCTCCCGAAGGGCTCGGGCCTCGGCACAAGCTCCGTGCTCGGCGCGTCGATCCTCGCGTGCCTGGCACGTCTGCTCGGACGCCGCTGGTCGATCCAGACAACCATCGACCGTACCAGCGCCCTCGAACAGATGATGCGCACCGGCGGCGGATGGCAGGACCAGGCCGGCGGAATCACACCCGGCATCAAGCTCGTCCGCACCGATCCCGGCCCGGTTCAGCGCCCCGAGATCATCCCCATCTCCTGCGACGCCTCGCGCACCGGCGAACTCGCGGGGCGGATGCTCCTCTACTACACCGGGCATCGGCGCATGGCCCGCGACATCCTGCACGGCGTCGTGACGCGCTACCTGCGCCGCGCGGGCGGAATCCGCCGCATCATCGACGACCTCAAGCTGAACGCCGCCGACACCAAGGACGCGCTCTCGCGAGGCGACATCGACGCGTTCGCCCGCGGCGTGCTGCGATTCTGGGATCTCAAGAAGGCGATCGACCCCGGCGCCACCAACGCCGCGATCGAATCACTCATCGACCTCGTCAAGCACGAGCTTTCAGGCTACGAACTCCCCGGCGCGGGGGGCGGCGGATTCCTCTTCATGATCGCACGCGATCGCGACGCCGCGGCACGCGTCCGCCGAATCCTCGATCGCCGCCCTCCCAACAACCTCGCCCGCTTCTACGAGCCCGCGATCGACCTGCACGGCATGAGTATCAGCGTGTTGTGATCGCGTCGGAGACCGCATGCGCATCCAAACACCCATGGGAGACTTCACGTTCGACGACACGGGCCAAGGCCGCCCCCTCGTGCTGCTCCACGGCTTCCCCATCGACCGCTCCATGTGGTGGCCCGTCACGCCGCTGATCCGCGATGGCTGGCGCGTAATCGCACCGGACCTGCTTGGGCTCGGCGAGAGCCCCGTTCGCGAGCAGTGTTCCATCGCGGACCTTGCCGACGCCGTCTTCGCCGTGCTCGACGCGATCGGCGTTCGCGACAACATCGTCCTCGGCGGGCTTTCCATGGGCGGCATCGTCTGCTTCGACGCGTGGCGCCGATACGCGCATCGAATCGCCGCGCTCCTGCTCATCGACACGCGCCCCAACGCCGAAACCGCCGAGGGGCGTGCGGCACGCTACAGCGTCGCGCAGAGCGTCGAGAAGGACGGCCCGAAGATCGTCGCCGACTCCATGCGCGGGCGCCTGTTCGCCCCCTCGACCCCCGCCGCGCTCCAGGAAGAGTGGTTTTCTCGCATCGCCGCCCAGCCCCGCGTCGGCGCCGCCGCGTGCGCCCGCGCCCTGGGCGATCGCGCCGACTCGTGGCCAACTCTCGCGACGATCAACGTCCCGACGCTCATCATCGTCGGCGATCAGGACGCCATCACGCCGCCCGACCTTGCGAAAGAGATGCACGCGAAGATCGCCGCCTCACGCCTCGCGATCATCAAGGACGCCGGCCACATGCCCCCCGTCGAGCAACCCAGCGCGACCGCCGACGCGATCAACGCGTTCCTCGGTCAATTTCCCGGGTGAACGGTCGCCGTCGGCGCGCACGCAATTCTCATCGGTCCCCTCCCTATCATCGCGCATGAAGCTCATCCGCCTCCACGCGCTCGCCACCGCGGCGCTGGCGATCTGGCTCTCCAGCGTCGTCGCCTCCGGCTTCGCGGCCGCCATCACCTTTCCCGCGATGAAGAAACTCGATGTACGTATCCCCGCCTACGAGGCCTTCGACGCCGAGCACTGGAAGATCGCCGGCGGCAAGGTCGGCTGGGCCGTCTTCAGCGCCTCCGACATCGTGCAGCCGACCATGGCCCTGATCGCCGCCGTGTGCCTGCTCCTCATCCGCCCGCGCGATTGCTCGCCGCGCTGGGGCGCGATCGCCCGCCTTTTCTTCGTCGCCGCGGGCATCGCCCTTTTCCTGTGGTACGCCGCCATGATCCGCTTCCCGATGGAGCACACGCTCGATTCCTTCTGGACCGCGCTCGACGCCGCCCGTTACGATGACGCCCGAAGGTTCCAGTCCGATTTCGACGCGCTCCACCCTGCCTCCTCGCGCACGCTGAGCGCCATCGCGATCACGATCCTCCTCGCCCTGCTCGCCTCGCTCATCACCGCGCCCAAGCCCCGCGCCGCGGAGCCGTCGCGATAAGAATCCACCGCCGTACAAGGCAAGCGACCATTGGCGGTTGCCGCTTGTCTTCGGGTCAACTCTCTTGAGGCCGAAGGCCTGGATGTTCGTAGCGGGGGGTGGAGCGAGTGGTCTTCGACCAGCGACACCCCCGCCAAGCGATCCGAGCTCGAGGCAGCCTGCGCGGTTGCTCGTGACGCAGGCGCCGCGATCATTCGCCGCGACTGGAGGAACGGATGTCCAAGAAAAGGTCCACACCGGCCAACTCAACTCCAAAGCCTCGTCTTCCCACTCGCGCCAGCGCGAACCCGAGTTCAGCCACGCAATCCCGCCGCACTCCCTCGAAGCGCAAACCCCCCGCGGCCTCTCGATCTTCGCCCAAGCCCAACGCCGCCCAAGCCGACATCTCACCTGCCGAAAAGCTCCGCGCCCTGCGTCTGCTGGCCGCGCTCCGCGCCGAGTACCCCGGCGCGCACTGCGAGCTCGTCTTTTCGAATCCGCACGAGCTTCTCGTCGCGACGATCCTCTCGGCCCAGGCGACCGATGTCAGCGTGAACAAGGTCACGCCCGCGCTCTTCGCCAGATTCCCCACGCCCGCCGCCTACGCCGCCGCCTCACCGAAAGCGATCGAGCCCTTCATCAAATCCATCGGCCTCTTCCGCAACAAGGCCCGCGCCATCCACGAATCCATGACCGCGATCCGCGATCGCTTCGGCGGCCAGGTTCCGCGCACCATGCAGGAGCTCCTCACCCTCCGCGGCGTCGCCCGGAAGACCGCCAACGTCGTCCTCGGCAACTGCTTCAACATCAACGACGGTGTCGTCGTCGACACCCACGTCCAGCGCCTCGCACGCCGCTTCGCCCTCGCGCCCGCGAACGCCAGCGTCGCCGAAATCGAGCAGCGCCTCATGCAGTTCTTCCCTCGGGATTCCTGGTGCCTCCTCTCGCACCTCCTCATCTTCCACGGGCGCCGCGCCTGCAAGGCCCGCGGCGTGCGCTGCGACAGCCACCCCATCTGCCGCGAATTCGGCGTCGCGTGCGAATGCCGGAAGTAGATGCGCCAGCGCCGCGTGGCGCCGATTGACGAGTCGCCGAGCCGGTCGGTGCTCCTTCGCAGTCTCGCTCTTCATGTGCCCTGTGTCATGTCCACATTCCCCTGTCTCGCTCCTTCGCGGCTCCCCTTGACCCGCCTTCTCCTCCCGCTAGACTCTCTCAATCATCAAGAGTCCCGGGCTGCCTCAAGGCCCGGGCAGCAACCGACCCCGGCTTTCACGCGCGGGACACGGTGCTGAGGCCAGCCCCGAAAGGGGAACGATGCGGCCGGGCTCGACGCCCTGGCAAACCACCCGAAAGGGTCCGGTTCAAGCCACCAGTCGACGCCCAGGCAAACGGTGCCGACGTTCGGCACACCCGCCTCGAGGCTGACTGCTCCTGATGCCGTGCGGAGTCCGCGGCATGAGCTCTCCCCAGTTCCCCGACCTGTCCACCAAGGCCGTTCGCGCCGGACGTCATCCCGACCCCTCCACCGGCGCCATCCTCACGCCCATCACCCAGTCCACGACCTACGTCCAGCAGGCCGTCGGCGTGCACCACGGGCACACCTACTCCCGCGCCTCCAACCCGACCGTCTCCGCCCTGGAGGCTTGTCTCGGCGCGCTCGAAGACGCGCCGCCCTCCGTCTGCTTCTCCAGCGGCCTGGCCGCCGAAACCGCCCTCTTCCTCGCCCTCCTCCGCGCCGGCGACCACGT
This sequence comes from Phycisphaerales bacterium, assembly GCA_013360695.1. Lineage (GTDB taxonomy): Bacteria > Planctomycetota > Phycisphaerae > Phycisphaerales > UBA1924 > JABWBC01. The sequence goes on along the minus strand of JABWBC010000207.1, from coordinate 1,248 downwards.
CGTCGTTTCCGACGTCGTCTACGGCGGGACGGTCCGCGTGCTCCGCGAGCTCTTCGCCGGCCTCGGCGTTGAATCGACCTTCGTCGACGCCGGCGAGCCCGCCAACGTGCGCCGCGCCCTCCGCGCCGCCACCCGCCTCGTCTTCCTGGAATCACCCGGCAATCCGACGCTGAAGCTCACCGACATCGCCGCCGTCGCCGCGATCGCGCGCGAGGCCGACGTCCCCCTCGCCGTCGACAACACCTTCCTCACGCCCGTCCTCCAGCGCCCGCTTGACCTGGGCGCGACGATCAGCCTCTACTCCACGACCAAGTACATCGAGGGGCACAACGCCACCATCGGCGGCGCGATCACCACGCGCGACGCATCGCTGCTCGAACGCCTCCGCTTCGTCCGCAAGTCCGTCGGCTCGATTCAATCGCCCTTCGAGGCGTGGCTCACGCTCCAGGGCCTGAAGACCCTGCCGCTCCGCATCCGCCGCCACTCCGATTCAGCCCTGCAAATCGCCGAGTGGCTCTCGTCGCACCCCGCCGTCACGCGCGTGCTCTACCCCGGCTTGCCTTCCCACCCGCAGCACGACCTCGCCACGCGCCAGCACGCCGAGAACCGCCACTCCGGCATCGTCTCCTTCGAAGTCCGCGGCGGCGTGGAGTCCGGCATCAGCGTCATGAACTCTGTCAAGCTCTGCTCGCTCGCCGAAAACCTCGGCGCCGCCGAAACACTCATCACCCATCCCGCGTCCATGACCCACGCCGACGTGCCCCGTGAGCAGCGCGAGTCCATCGGTCTGACCGACGGCCTGATCCGCCTCTCCGTCGGCCTCGAATCCCCCGCCGACATCATCGCCGACCTCGAACAAGCCCTCGCGCCACTCTCTCGCGCCCCAAACGCCGTGATCGCGACCCCGTCGCGTTCCGCCGCGTCGACACTCGCACACCAATAGCCCATCTCTTCCCACTGCCCACTGCCCCGACTGGAAAACCCCCATGCCACACTCCACCGACCTCCCCATCATCGTCCTCAAGTTCGGCGGCTCCGTGCTCACGCGCGAGCACGACCTCGCCAACGCCGTCCACGAGATCTACCGCTGGAACCGCGAGGGATTCCGCGTGGTCGCCGTCGTCTCCGCGCTGGGCAAGACCACCGACAAACTCCTCGCCCAGGGCCACCACTACGCCAGCACTCCCGAGCCCGGCGCCCTCGCCTCGCTCGTCGCGACCGGCGAGGCCACCAGCGCCGCGCTCCTGT
>JABWBC010000206.1 GCA_013360695.1 Phycisphaerales bacterium | reverse complement strand
CGGGCGTGATGCGGGCGAGCGGCTCGGGGTGGCGTTGGCGGAGCGGGCGACGGCGCGGGGCGAGCCGACGGTTGAAGTTTGGGCGGACCATTCAATCGAGGCGCGTCCGGAGGTGCTGGAGTGGTGCCGTCGCAAGGCGACGGAGCTCGGGGTCGGCGTGCGGGCGCGCTGGGTGTCGCTGGCGAGTGTGACACCGGCGCAGGCCGCGGGCGTGTGGCTCTTGGTTCGAGCGGATGAGGGTGGGGATGAGGCGCCGGTGTGGCGGGCCGGGCGCGAGTCCGTGGGCGAGGCGAGGGCGGCGAAGTTTGGGTTTGTCGTGCTGGCACCCGGAGGGGCGATCGGGCCGGTGGAATCGCCCGAATAGTCCGATAAAAATACGTTTCTCATGCCAGAGCGTTCGTGTTCTGAATACTTCTCGCGGACTTTGCGCGAAGGTATTGATCCGGGCTATCGGACGCGGTACGTTCGTGTCCCACGTGCGGCCTCCAGGGTTTCTTGGGGGTGTTTGCCGGTGACAGCAGCGGGCTTCTTCTGCTCCGAGGAGGGAGAAAGAGGAGGCAGGCTGCTGTCGCTGTTTTTGGGTGGCATCGGAGCGCGGCGGCGTTGGCCCGGTGATTTCGTGGGGTTGATATTGCCAAAGTCGGGGCGTGTCGGCATACTCGGGCGAGCGGGGTTCTCCCGTGCCGCGTGTTGTGTTGCGCATGGCGGTAGGTGTGGCGGGCCGCCCGGGCGATTGTGGTTCCGGGTTTCGGCGGGGCCTGTCGCGGTTCCTGTTGTCCGGCTTTGGCAGAGGAGTGCATGGAATGTCGAAGGCTTCACGCGGATGGACGCTCGGCCTGGTTGCGATTTCCGGATTGTGCGGGACGGCGTTCGGGCAGGGGCGCGAGGTTGAGAAGGCCGACTGGAAGGCGGAGTGGCTGGCGGCCCGCAACGTGATCATCGAGACCAACCCGAACCTTGAGTATGACCCGACGTCGATCCTGGTGAAGTTCCCGTCGGACCTCGACGAGGCGCAGAAGGACGTTCTGCGGAAGCTGGTGGGCGGGCGGACGATCACGACCTGGGACATCGTGCCGGGCGTGGAGCATCTGGCGATCGATCGCTCGGTGGGCGTGGAAGAGGCGCTGGAGCTGCTCACTCAATGGTCGGGCCCAGCGGGGCTGGTGGAGTACGCCGAGCCCGACTACATCGTGCGCACCAGCGCGACGACGCCCAACGATCCGCGTTACACGAGCCTGTGGGGGATGAACGACACGGCGTCGCCGATCGCGGACATCGATGCGCCGGAAGCGTGGGACGTGTGGCGCAACGCCGGCGCGTTCCGCGTGGCGGTGATCGACACGGGCATCCGCAAGACGCACGAGGACCTGGCCGCGAATATCTGGACCAACAGCGCCGAGATCGCCGGGAACGGGATCGACGACGATGGGAACGGCTATCGCGACGACACCTGGGGCTGGAACTTCTACTCCAACAACAACAACCCCAACGATGACAACGGGCACGGCTCGCACTGCGCCGGGACGATCGGCGGCGCGGGCAACAACGCCAAGGGCGTGGTGGGTGTGGTGTGGAGCTGCAAGTTCGTGGCCCTCAAGTTCCTGGGCGCGAGCGGCTCGGGCTCGACGAGCGGCGCGATCTCTGCGATCAACTACGCCGCCAACAGCTTCATCCGCGTGTCGAACAACTCGTGGGGCGGGGGCGGGTACAGCTCGACGCTGTACAACGCGATCAACAACGCCAAAGCCAAGGGGCACATCGTGGTGGCGGCGGCTGGCAACAGCGGCGTGAACACCGACACGTCGCCCTCGTACCCGGCGAGCTACAACCTCGACAACATCATCGCGGTCGCGTCGCTGACCAGCTCGGGGGCGCGTTCGAGTTTCTCGAATTACGGCCTGGTGTCGGTCGACCTGGGCGCGCCGGGTTCGAGCATCGTGAGCTGCTCCAACAGCTCGGACACGTCGTACGCGACGCTGAGCGGCACGTCGATGGCGGCGCCGCACGTCACGGGCGTGGTCACGCTGGTGTGGAGCAAGAACCTGTCGTGGAACTGGCTGACCGTCAAGAACAAGCTGATGACGACGACGCGTCCGATGTCGTCGCTGTCGGGCAAGTGCGTGACGGGCGGCGAGGTCAACGCGAACAACGCGATCCGTTGAGCGAAGGAACCCGCCGATCTGAGCGGAGGATCGAACCCCGGGCCGACAGGCTCGGGGTTTGTTTTTTGGGGGAACGTGGGAGTGGGCAGTCGGGAATGGGAGGTGGTTGAGATGCGGAGAGGTCAGGAAGCGACTACGGCGCCGGGCGCTCGATCTCGTCGATGGTGGTTCGGCGGAGGACGATCGGGCCGCTGGGCGTGTCGGCGACCGCTTCGCGTACGTCGCGCCGGACCTCGAGGCGTTCGCGCAGGTCGGGGGTGACGTCGGTCTTGACGGCTCGTGTGATGTGCCCGACGAACTCGCCGAGCGAGCGCATCAGGCTCTTCTCGGCGGGCGCGGGATCACGCGGCGAATCGGGCATGGGGAATGGTACGCGCCGGCCGGCCGGGCCTACGGCGTGGACATGCCGGGCATCTCGAGAAGCTCGATGGCGAATACGCGCCAGCCGCCGTCGGGCTCGCGGCGCCAATCGACCCGCCACGTGGAGCGGTGGGGGATGGCGTAAATCTCGGTGGTAACGCTGACGTTGAGGCGCGAGGAGGCCTGCGTGCCGCTGGTGGTGATGTCGTTGCCGGTGATGCTCCAATCCTTGAGCTTGTAAAGCCCGCCCAGTGATCGACGGACCTGCGCGAGCGTGGCGGCCCGATCCAGGGAAGTGTCGGAGGTGATCGTGCCGACCTTGAGATAGAGGGTGAGGTCGTCGGCGAGCATGGGGGCGAGGGTGGGCTCGTCGGCTCTCGCGGTGGCGTCGACCAGAGCAATGGAGAGGCCGCGGACCCTCTCGCGGTCGGTGGTGACGATTCGGGCGGCGAACCAAACGCCGACGGAGAGCACGAGGGCGGCGGCGATCGAGGCCAGCGCGGGCGTGATCCGCCCCTTGCGGTTCATGAGCGTGAAGCCGATCGCGCCGGCGAGTATGAGCGCCCCGATCAGCGGCCAAGGGTTCTCGAAAAGGAAGCGCTCGAACAGCGACGCAAAGCCCAGAGAGAGCGGGGGAGCCTGGGGTGGCATGAGCATCGCGGGGGTTTGGACGGCGAGGGGCGACATGAGGGACGGAGAGGTTACCACCGAATTCCGTCGGGGTTGCGTTCGGCGTGTGGAAGGCGATTTTCCAGCGGGAGCGGCGCGGTTGCCGATCCTGAGGGATCGCGGCCGACCTGCCGCGTGATGTCGCGCGCTCGGAAGGAACCATGACGACCAACACCGGAGCAGAGAGACCCGCCGACCCCGCGCTGCTGTCGCGCAACTTGGCGGCGATCGCGCGTCGATCGCCCATCGCGGCGCGGGCGATCGCGGCAAGTCCCGGGCGCGAGGGAGCCGCGTTCCTGCAAGCTCCCGATGGCGGGCTGACCGGGACGATCACGGACGCGGGCGTGATGCGCCGGTTGGGGAGCGCCCACCGCCCGATCGAAGAGGGCAAACGGCTTGCGGACACCGTCGCGATCGAGGGCAACGCGGCGTCGGTGGTGCAGGGCTTTGGGCTGGGGCATCATTGCCGGGCGCTGGCGGAGCGGCTGCGTTTCACGGGCGTGATCTTCGCGTTCGAGCCCGACATCGGCCTCTTGCGAGAGGTGTTGTCGCGGGTTGACCACAGCGACTGGATCGTGCGGACTAATTTCGTGCTGCTCACCGACGCGGACGACGCGGGCGCGATCGCGGCGGGGATGTGCGGCGTCGAGGGGCTGGTGGTGCTGGGGACCAGGCTGGTCGAGCACCCGGCGAGCAAGGCGCGCCTCGGCGACAGCGCCGATCGATTCGCGGCGCGCCTGGCGGAGGTCGTTCGATCGGTGCGCACGACGGTGATGACGACGATGGTGCAGTCGCCGATCACGTTGCGGAATCTGGTAATGAACGCGGATTACTACGCCGCGTGCCCGGGGATCGCGGACCTTTCGGGTGCCGCAAAGGGCAAGCCCTCGATCGTGGTGGCGGCGGGTCCGAGCCTGCACCGGAACATCGAGGAGCTATCGCGCCCGGGCGTGCGCGACAAGTTTGTGATCATCGCGGTGCAGACGGTGCTGAAGACGCTGCTGGAGCGCGGGATCAGGCCGCATTTCGTGACGGCGCTGGACCACGCGGACCTCAGCAAGCGGTTCTATGAGGGACTAGGAGAGGAAGACGTCGAGGGCGTGACGCTGGTGGTCGAGGCCAAGGCCAACGCGTCGATCCTCGAGGCGTTCCCGGGTGAGGTGCGAGTCGCGGGAGAGCCCCTGCTCGACACGATGCTTGGGGCGGGCTTTGCGCGCGAGCGGGGTGAGATCACGCCCGGCGCGACGGTCGCGCACATGGCGTATTACCTGGCGCGTCACCTGGGCTGCGATCCGGTGGTGCTCGTGGGTCAGGACCTCGGGTTCACCGACGGGCAGTACTACCACGCGCACGCGGCGATCCACCAAGTGTGGTCGAACGAGCTCAACGACTTCAACACGTTGGAGATGCTGGAGTGGCAGCGGATCGTTCGCTCGCGATCGATGCTGCACCGCGCGACGGACGTGCTGGGACGCCCGATCTATACCGACGAGCAGATGACGACGTACCTGGCGCAGTTCGAGCGGGACTTCCTGCACGACGCGCAGCGGGGCCTGTCGGTCGTTGACGCGACCGAGGGCGGCGTGCGCAAGCGCCACACGGGTGTGATGACGCTCCGCGCCGCCATCGAAAAGTTCGCGGGCGGGACGGTGGAGCTGCCCCGCGCGCGGGGCAAGGGCGTACTCGCCGAGGCGACGCGCGAGAAGCTTGTGTCGCGCCTGCGCGAGGTGCGCCAGGAGACCGGACGGATCGAGGTGCTGAGCGATCAGACGGCGGCCCTGCTCGATCGGCTGTCGCAGGTGCTTGACGAGCCGCGCAAGGCCAACAAGATCATCGGCGAGGTGTACGAGCTCCGCGACCAGGTTCACGCGTGCGCCGCGGGGCTGGCGCTCGTGCAGTTCGTGAACCAGACGGGCGCGCTCAATCGCTTCAAGGCCGACCGCGCCATCGAGCTGGAGGACGGTCTGTCGGAGCTCGAGAAGCAGAAGCGGCGCGTGGCGCGCGACACCACGAATGTTCGTTGGATCGCCGAGGCGGCGCGGCACGTGGGCGAGTTGCTGGACCGGGGCATCGAGGCGCACCGCGGCGGCACGAAGCTGACGCGCGAGCGGGCCGCGGGCGTCGAGGTGACACGCGAGGCGGTTAGGGTCGTCGCGCATGTCCACGTCGACGCGGCGCGTGGCGGGCTGGGGACCGCGCGGGACCTCGCCATGCCGATCGCGGGTGGCAAGAACGCGTTGCAACTGACGCTCGCGCGCCTGGCGCGGTCGCGCCGTCTCGACGGCGTGGTCATCACGAGCGACGATCCGGATCGCACCCGCGCGATCGCGGGGAGCGAGGGGCAGAACGCGACCTTTGTGAAAGCGAGCGGACCCGCCAGGAGGCTGGTCGAGGTCGCGCGCCTGACGGCGAGGCGGTCGTGGCGCGGCGGGCTCGGCAACGCGAGCGTGTTCGACGAGGTGTTCGATCCGGCGATCGCCCG
>JABWBC010000042.1 GCA_013360695.1 Phycisphaerales bacterium | reverse complement strand
CCTGCGCAGCCTGCCGCGCAGCCCGCGGCACCGGCGCAGTCGCCCGCCCAGCCGGCGGCCCAGCCAGTGCAGCCGCCTGTGCCCAAGGGCATCACGTTCAACTTCAAGGACGTGCCCTTTGATTTCGTGCTGGACTTCTTCTCGCGCGAGTCGGGTCTGCCCGTCATCCGCGAGGTGGCGGTGCCCGCAGGGAACATGACGTTTATCGGCGCGTCGGCGTATTCGTTCGAGGATGCGCTGTCGATCCTGAATCTGAACCTGGCGATGCACGGCGTGCAGTTGCGCAAGCAGGACCAGTTCCTGTACCTGTCGACGCTGCAGGCTTCGGCCCAGAAGGCGGGGGTGGTGGCGCGCGAGAAGGTGCCGCCGGAGATGAAGCCCGAGCAGTTCCTGACGCTGACGCTCCCCTTGAGCAATGCCAGTTCGGAGCTGGTGGCGGCGCAGATCAAGCCGATGATCGGGCCGTTCGGCGCGGTGACGAGCGTGCCGGCCCAGAACATGCTGGTGATCGTGGAGTCGGCGGCGCAGTGCCGTCGTATCCAGTCGATCGTGCAGACGATCGATGATGTTCGCCCGGTGGACACGCAGTTCAAGCTCTTCAAGCTCGAGCACGCGCAGGCGGACGCGGTGTACAACGCGCTGCGCGGCCTGATCGGCGAGCGCGTGAAGCAGACGTTCATCGACAAGGACGGTAAGCAGACGACGGTGCAGGACATCAGCATCTCGGGCATGAACATCCAGCCCGACATCCGCACCAACTCGATCATCGCGGTCGGGCCCGTGACGCGACTGCAGACTTGCGAAGAACTGGTGAAGCTGCTGGACCAGCCAGACGGCGGGGCGGCCGGCGAAACGCAGATGATAACGTTCACGCTGCGCACGCTGACGCCCGAGGACGCGGCCAAGAAGATCGAGGGCTTGTTTGCGAGCGTTCAGCCCAAGAACAAGCCGGTGCTTCTCCCACTCCCGGAATCGGGCAAGCTGACGCTGGTGGGGTCGCAATCGCTGCTGCTGCAGGCGACGGCGCTCATGGGCGAGATTGATCCTGGGGCGGGCAACGAGGCCCAGCCGCGGAGCGAGCGACGCGCGACGACGTTGCGATTGAAGTATGTAACGCCAGCGCAGATCGAGGCGATCGCGGGCAAGCTGCTCACGCCGCGCCAGATGCAGGCGGTGAAGTTCGCGCCGACGCCCGACTCCAAGGGCATGGTCGCGACAGGGCCGGATGCGGACCTCAAGGCGTTCGAGCAACTCGTCCAGGGCATCGATGTGGCGCCGCTGACGGACAAGGAAGTGCGCCTGGTGCGGATCACGGGCGGCGAGCCCAAGTCGGTGCTGGAGCGTGCGACACAGCTTTATTCCGCGACGGGCAAAAGCGAGACCGACCCGGTGGCCGCGACGCTCGACGAGCCGACGCGTTCGGTGACGCTGATCGGTTCGCGCGCGGCGCTGGCGGCGTTCGACGGGATGCTCAGCAGCGCGCAGCAGAACATCCTGGTGGTGCAAGAATCGCGGACATTCGACGTGGCCAAGGTGCGCCCGTCGGTGATCGCGCCGAAGCTCTCGAGGCTGGCGCGACCGATGCTGGCACCGACCGACGGAAGCACGTACCGCGAGCCGAGTGTCGAGCCGGTGGACGAGTTGAACAAGCTGGTGGTGCGGGCGGAGCCGGCGCAGATGGCGATGATCGCGGAGCTGGTGAAGCGGCTCGACGCGGATGATCCGTCGATGCGTGAGCTGCGGGTTGTGAAGTTGACGGGATCGGACCCGAAGGGGCTGCTTGCGCGCGCGGAGCAGCTGTACGCGCAGCGCTCGGCGGGATTGTCCGAGGACCAGGCGGGCCCGGTGACGTGGGAGTTTGACGAGAAGTCCGGCTCGGCGCTCATCACGGCTCGCTCGAACGCGATGCGGATGTTCACCGACGCGCTCACGCAGGCGCAGCAGCTGGTGCCGCCGGCCCGCACGACGCGTGTGATTGACGTGCAGAACGTGGCGGCCAAGGAGCTTGTGCCGCAGATCACGGATTTGCTGGCGGGGAGCGATCCGTCCGATCCCGCGCGACGCGTCGAGCCTGCATCGATCCGTGTGATCGAGCGGACGAACTCGCTGCTCGTGACGGGCGAGGACGTTCAGGTTCGGGTGATCGAGGACTATGTGAAGCGCCTCGACAAGCTTGATCGCACGGACCTTCCGCCGCTGAAGCTGCTGCAGCTCAAGACGGCGGACGTGAGCTCGATCGCGTCGATGCTGACGCAGCAGTACGGCGGACGCTCGCAGGCGGAGCGATCGGCCAAGCCGGTGGACGTGCGTGCGGACGCGGCGACCAACACGCTGATCGTGTCGGCCCACCCGGACCTCTTCAACGAGATCAAAGCGTTCGTTGAGGAATTGAACAAGGACAAGAAGGACACGACGGGGCGCGTAACGCAGCTCTTCCCGCTGAAGGTCGCGAAGGCGACGGACGTGGCGAGCGCGATGGAGAAGCTGTATCCGCAGCCGCCCATGCCGGTCGATCGCCTCGGGCGGCCCATGCCCTGGGCGCAGCAGCCCAAGGAAGTGACGGTCTCGGCGGATTCGTCGAGCAATACGCTCATCATCGATGCGCCGCAGGAGCGGATGGAGTCGATCCAGGCGCTGGCGGCGCAGCTGGATCGCGTGGAACTGCCGCCGCAGTCGCAGTTGCGGACGTACCGCGTGGTGGGCGCAAACCTTGGCGCGATCGTGCAAACGCTGCAATCGCTGTCGCGGCAGGGGAACTTGGCGGCGCCGGCCCAGCCGGGCAAGCAGCCGGTGCAGGTGCTGATCGAGTCGGAGCCCAAGAGTTCAACGCTGATCGTCGCGGGCGACACCGTGACGTTCGAACGCGTCGAGACGATGCTCAAGGAGCTGCAGGCGGTTCCGATCGAGAAATCGCTGCGCGTGTTCCCGATCGCCAACGCCAAGGCCGCGGACATCAAGGATCGCGCTAAGCAGATCTACGACGCGCAGATCGCGCAGATTCCCGGCGCGAATCCGGTAGAGTTGAACGTCGACGAGACGACCAACTCGCTCCTGGTCGTCGCGGACTCGGAGGGGATGACGCGTTTCGCCAAGGTGATGGACGAGCTCTCGCGCCAGGCAGGTCCCGCGCGCGAGATCCGGATGATCGAGCTGAAGCTCGCCAAGGCCAAGGAGGTCGTGACGTTCCTTGACGAGCTGCTGCGCTCGAGCAAGTCGCTGCAGATCAAGGGCGGCCCGGACCCGGTGTTCGAGGCGATCGAGACCACGAACTCGGTGCTCGTGGCGGCCCAGCCGGCGCAGTTCTCGGTGATCGAGGCGCTGGTCAAGAATCTAGACAACCAGCAGACGGCCGAGCGCCCGCCCATGCGCATCATGAAACTGCGCACGACGGACGCGGCGAGCATGGCGCAGATTCTCACGCAGGCGTACGACAAGCGCGCGCCCGAGATGAAGCTCAAGCAGCCGGTGGACATCCAGCCCGACGCCGCGACCAACACGCTGATCGTGTCGGCTCACGCCGACATCCTGCCCGAGATCGAGGCGGTCATCGAGCAGCTCAACGAGCAGCAGGCGGTCGACGCGGACGGGCGCGAGATCCGGATATTCCCGCTGAAGGTGGCGCGGGCCGAAGAACTCGCCAAGACGATCGACCAGATGTATCCCGAGCCGCCCATGCCGCGTGACCCGCGGAACGGGCAGCCGCGCCCCGACCTGCAGCGGGCGCGGGAGATCGTGGTGCGGGCGGATCGTGCGACGAACTCGCTGATCGTCGATGCGCCGGCCAAGCGCCTGGCGGGGTTTGAGCAGATCGTGAAGAGCCTGGACCAGACGAAGCTCGCGGAGAACGTTGAGGTGCGCTCGTACCGCGTGGCGCGGGCGGACCTGGCGAGCGTGGTGACGACGCTGAAGAACCTTGCTTCGACGGGCGCGATCTACGCCAACGGGCAGGGAGCGCCGGGCGTGGCGACGCCGGTCACGGTGGACAGCGAGCCGACGACGCGCACGCTGATCGTGAGCGGGCCGACGAGCGTGTTCGCGGCGGTCGAGAAGGTGCTGCAGCAGATGGACGGGCCGGCAAATCGCCCGGGCACGAGCGTAAAGATGTACACGCTCAAGCACGCCAGGGCCGAGCGGCTCCAGACGCTGCTGGAGCGGTTGCTCACGACGCGCCTGCGCGAGATCCAGGATTCGGACGGGCGTCCGGTCGCGGACGTGAAGTCGCTGCTCGAGGTGGCGGCCGACGCGGGCTCGAACACGCTGATCATCTCGGCGCCCGCGGCGATCCAGGAGGTTGCGGAGCAGTTGATCCAGTCGCTGGATTCCGAGGCCGCCGCGAGCGGTCGATCGGTGATCCGCGTCGTCCCGCTGTCGTACGCCGAAGCGGGGCAGGTGGCGCAGACGCTGACTCAGGCGATGCCGACGTTCGAGCTTCCGAGCGGCGGCAAGGTAACGGTGCTGGCGGCGCCGGGGTCCAATGCGATCTTGATCACCGGTGTGCCGCAGGACTTGGCGAAGATCGAAGAGCTCGTGAAGCCGCTGGACATCCGCCCGACGGACCAGGACACTCCGAGCGTCGAGACGTTTGTGCTCAAGAACGCGGACGCGGGGGCGATCGCCAAGACGGTGGAAGCGCTGCTGGTCGAGCAGCAGCAGCTCGATCCCCGCGTGCTGTCGCTGCAGTTGCAGTTGGCGCGGCAGGCGCGCCAGGACCTGTTCAAGAAGCCGCTCATCAAGGTTGAGGCCGAAACTCGCAGCAATTCGCTGATCGTGTCGGCGCCGGCCGCGACGATCCAGCTCGCCAAGTCGGTGATCGATCGCCTGGACCAACCCGCGGGCCCGAGCGAGCGCACGGCGGCGACGTACACGCCCAGCAAGGGCGACCTGCAGCAGCTCTCAACGAGCGTGCTGAAGATGGTCAACGCGACGGTGCCGGCGGGGCGCACGGCGCTGGAACTTGTGCCCGAGCCCAAAACCGGGAGCATCCTGGCGATCGGGACGCCCGAGCAGGTGGGGGAGGCGATCAAGCGACTGGCGGAGATGGACGATCGCTCGATGCTCGCGCCCGCGGTTGAGCTGGCGGTGATCGACCTCTCGAACGCGGACGCGGCGTCGGTTGCGTCGACCGTCCAGGGAATGCTGTCGGATCGCTATCGCTGGCCCGAAGAACTGCGACGGGCGGAGAAGGCCTCGCTGAATGTGCCGCAGCCGACGGTGAACGCGGACGCCAAAGGCAATCGCCTGCTCGTGAGCGCGCCCACGGTGCTCACGCCGATCGCGCGTGAGCTCATCGCGACGCTCGACAGGCCCGCGGCCCAGTCGACGGTCGACGTCCGCGTGTTCCCGCTGGGAAGGGCCTCGGCGAGCGACGTCGCGACGGCATTGCGCGCGGGGCTTGAGGCGTCTGCCAAGCCCGGGCAGCCGAAGCCCACCATCAGCGCGGAGCCATCGAGCAATGTGGTGGTCGTGAGCGGGTCGTCGGATCAGCTCGAGCAGGCGGCCGAACTTATCAAGCCCATGGACGAGGGGCAGAAGCCCGACGCGATGGGCGTGCGCACCGTGTTCCTGAAGCACGCGCGAGCGGAGACGGTTCAGCCGGTCGTTGAGCAAATCCTGAAGCGCGACTCGATGCTCACGATGATCCCGGAGTACCAGCGCTTCCAGTACTTGACGCAGAAGGGCCAGAGCGCGCCGTCGGGCGACGCGGGCATTCGCGTGGCGGCGGAGCGGCGGCTCAACGCGATCGTGGTGAGCGGGCCAGTATCGGTGCTCGAAGTCGCCGAGCAGGTCGTGAGCGAGCTCGACGCGGACCCGACGACGCGCGGCGGAGAGACGACGCGCGCGGTGCGTCTCATTTCACTGCTGAACGCCGACGCGTCGGAGCTGGCGACGAGCATCGAGGCGGTGTTCAAGGAAGACGCGAGCACGGACCAGCCGCCCACGGTGCGCGTGGACAAGGCGAGCAACTCGTTGATCGTGCGCGCGACGAATGAACAATTCGCGACGATCGAAGAACTGGCGGGCAAGCTCGACAAGGCGACGCTGTCGACGAGCCGCCAGATGCGGATGATCCCGGTCGATCGCTCGCGCGTCGACGCGGAATTGATGGCCCAGACGCTGCGCCGCTTGCTCGAGCAACAGGGCGGCGTGAAGGTGCAGGTCATCTCGACGGACGAACTGCTGGAGCGCCAGCAAAAGGACGGAAAGGGCGGCGAGAAGCCCGACGGTGACAAGCCCAAGCCCGGGCCCAAGGGCGGCAAGAAGCCGCAGAGCATGAAGCCCGCGGACGAGAGCACCAGCGCGACGAGGGTCGCGGGCGTGACTGGTGCTTCTCCCGATTCGGTGGGCGGCGTCACATCGGGCCCGACCGAGGGAGCACAGTCCGGGCTGCCCGCATGGGCTTGGCTGGTGATCGGCGCGGTCGATTCGGATGGGGCTTCTCTAGGGCAACCCGCGACGGAGCCGCCCGCGAACGAGAAGCCTGTAGTCGACAAGGGTGCGGAAGAGCCGGCGGCCAAACAGCCCGCGACGCCGAAGGCCGCGCCGGCGACGGAGGGACCGGAGCAGGACACGGTGACGATCGCGGTGGACCCATCGACGAACTCGCTGGTGATCCTGGCCTCGCCGCGGATGACCGATCGCCTGGCGGAGCTGGTGGGAGAGCTTGAGAAGCAGATGCCGACCGAGCCGACGAGCGTGCATGTGGTGACGCTGCCGGCGACGGCGGACGCTTCGCAGATCGCTCCGTTGGTCGATTCGACACTGCGCCAGGTGGGGCGTGCGTCGGCGCGGAATCCCGGCGGGTTCAGCGGCCCGGTGTCAGTTGCAGCAGACCCCGCGGGCTCGTCGCTGATCGTGCTGGCCAACGACTCGGACTTTGAATCGATCAGCCGTCTGATCACGTCGATCTCGCAAGTGGGGCGGGCCGAGAGCGTGTCGATCAAGGTGTATCCATTGGAGAATGTGACGGCGGCCAAGGCGGCCGCCTCGCTGAACGATTTGTTCAGCGCCGAGCCGCGCGGACGCCAAGCGCGCCGGATGCGCCAGCTCGAAATGACCGTGAAGACCGTCGACGGCGAGATGACGGCCAAGCTCGATCCTTCGCGCGTGCGAGTGAGCGGCAGTCCGGGCGGGACCGCGATCATTGTCGCGGCCCCGGCGGAGTCGATGGGATTGATCGACCAGTTTGTCGCGATGATCGACCAGAGTCCGGTGACGGACCGCCTCTCGATCCGGCGCTATGCCCTCGAGAACGCGCGTGCGCAGCAGCTCTCGCAGACGATCCAGCAGTTGATGGACGCGCAGAGGCAGGGGCCGAACGCCAGTGAACTTCCGCAGGCCAGGCTCGTGCCCGACGCGCGGACGAACTCGCTCTTGGTCACGGCGTCGGAAACGCAGCACTCGGAGATCAAGCGGCTCCTCGAGACCGCCGACGCCAGCGCCGAAGAGCCCGGCATGATAATGGCGATCATCCCGCTCCAGCAGGCGAGCCCCGCGACGGTGCGCCGGATCGTCGACGAGGTGGTGATTGGTCGCGATCAGGCCAAGGCGAGCAAGATACGGATTTCCTCGGATGATTCGTCGAGCCTGTTCGTCGTCCGGGCGAAGCAGGACGACATCGACGAGGTGAAGAAGATCGTCGCGCAGGTCGACTCGGCGGAGACGAGCGGCCTTCCGGTGCGCACCGTGAAGCTCGAACGGGCCGACGCGCAGCAGGTCGCCGGCGCGCTTCAGCGATTCTTCAACGAACGGGCGCAGGTTTCGTCGCGCCCGGGCGCGAAGGTCGCCAACCGCGTCGCGGTGGTCGGGGATGCGCGGAGCGGCTCGCTCGTCGTCGCGTCGTCGGACGAGGACTTTGAACAGGTCAAGTCGCTGGCGAGCGCGTTCGACACGCCCGCGACCTCGCAGGACATGCAGTTCCGAATCATCACGCTGAAGAACGCGCGCGTGATGGACATCGAGCCCACGATCCGCAACATCGCGGACACGCTGCGCTTCGAGCGGGCGGTGGGGCAGCGCAAGAGCGAGCAGAGCCCCGTCCTGATCGAGCCCAACGAGCGGACCAACGCGATCGTGGCGGTCGGCACGACCGATCAGCTCGAGACCGTCGAAAAGATCATCGGGTCGCTGGACCAGCCGGGCTCGGAGCGGGTGGCGATGACGGTGAAGGCCGTGATGCTCGAGCGGGCCGACCCGCGCGCGGTGTCACAGGCGATCGAGCGCGCGATGGTGACGCCGGGCTGGCGCTCGTGGCGCGGGCAGGACCCCGACGCGGTGACCGTTCAGACCGACGCGCAGCGCCGCGCGCTGATCCTGGTCGGCAAGGCCGAGCGCGTTGAGCTTGCAGCCAAGTACATCGCGGAGCTCGACAACGCGGGCGCCGGCGGCGGACAGGAGATCCAGTCGATTACGCTGCAGCACGCGCGGGCGGATCGTGCCGCCGAGAGCCTCAATCGGTTCTTCAATGAGCGTGCCCGCGCGCAGGGGATGCAGCAGTCGGGCGTGTCGGTGATCGGCTCGGTCGATGGAAACGTGCTGATCGTGTCGGCGGACCCGGTGAACGCGGCGTCGGTGAAGGACCTGGTTGCGCAGATCGATCAGCCGGCGCTGGGGCAGGACCGCCGGTTCGAGATGTACTACATGCAGAACGCGGAGGTTTCCGAGGCCGCGGGGACGCTGCGCGCGATGTTCAATCGGCTCGGGCGCGGCGAGGAGCAGGTGGTCATCACGCCGCAGCCCAGCAGCCGAACGCTGATCGTGTCGGCGCCGGGCGCGGTGTTCGACCAGGTCGACGCGCTGGTGAAGCAATTGGACGCGCCGCCGACGGTCGAAAACTCGAAGATCATGACGGTGACGCTCGAATCCGCGAAGGCGGCGGACGTGGCGACGGCGCTGAAATCTGCATTGCCACCCAACGTCAAGGTGACCGTGACGCCGGTGGCGCGGAGTAATTCGCTGTTGCTGACGGGCTCGAACGAGGCGATCAAGCTTGCGATGGATCAGATCCAGACGATCGACCAGGTTCCGGTGAAGAGCTTGCTCGCGTTCAAGCGGATCAAGCTCGAAAACGCGATGGCCGACGACGTGTACTTCACGGTAACGCAGATGCTCCGCCTGCGTCCGCGCGACACCGACGGGCGCCCGCAGACGAGCGTGGATTATTCGCGTCAGGACAACACGCTCGCGATCTCCGCGCCCGCGGATCAGATCGAGGAAATCGAGCAGATGATCAAGCAGCTCGATGTCCCCGCGGCTGCGACGCGCAAGACGGAGTTCGTGAAGCTCGAGTTCGCCAACGCGGAGCAGACCGCCAAGGCGCTCGAGGTGTTTTATGGGCGATACGCACCGGAGGCGGCGTCGCCCGCGGCGCGGGCCGTCACGATCGTGCCCGATCCGTCGTCGAACTCGCTGGTGATCAGCGCCGAGGACAAGGAATGGTCGGGCATCCGCTCGCTGCTCACGAAACTCGACTCGAAGGAGTACGACGCGACGCAGCAGCTCTCGGTGATCGCGCTCAAGCACGCGGACGCCGCCGGAGTGGCACGCGCATTGAATGAGGGATTCCGCGCGCCGCTGGAAGACCAGGCGCGGCGCGAGCAGATCGAACGTCAGCGCGGACGCAACGGTCAGGACGGCCGGAACGAAGACCGCTATTTCTCGCCGACGGTGCTCGTCGACACGCAGGGTCGTCCGACGGTTTCGGCCGAGCCGCAGACCAATTCGTTGATCGTCTTCGCGGGGCGGCGCGATCTTGACCGGATCGAGTCGATCGTGAAGCAGCTGGATGTGCCGGGTTTCGCCGATCTGCCGCCGGCGCGGGTGATCCCGGTGGTCGGCACGGGCAAGCCCAGCGCGATCGCGTCGACGATGCGCGAACTGTTCGCGATGAGCGGCGTGGGGAACCTGGCGCGGCGCGGGCCGCGCTCGATCGTGATCATCGGCGACGACGCGTCGAGCGCGATCATCGTTCGCGCGGACGAGCCCGAGTTTGCCCAGATCAAGGCGCTCGCCGACACGCTTCAGCAGCAGGGAGAGATTGGTCGGGCGGTGCCGGGCGTGATCAAGCTGAAGCATGTGCCCGCGGCCCGCCTGCGCACAACGCTGATCGCGACGTTCCAGCCCCTGGCCCAGTCGATGGGCGAGGCGCTGGCGATCGAGGTCGAACGCGGGAGCAACTCGCTGGTCGTGATGTGCAGCCCGCGGCTCAAGGCCGAGCTTGAAAAGGTGATCGCCGAGCTCGACATCGCCAACCTGGCGACGGGCGACAACGCCAACGGGCAGCCGACGCGTCTGGGTCAGAGCGTTTTCATCGTGGACGTGACGAACAACTCGCCGGCGGACATGGTGAAGCTGCTCGACGGCATGGGTGTGACCAAGCCGCAGGCGGCGGAGCGCCCGGGCGTGGTGGGTGATCCGGTGACGCTGGTGCCGATGACGACGCGCCGCGCGATCGCGGTGCTGGCGAATCCCGGCGACGGCGAGGCGGTTTCGCAACTCGTCAAGGCGCTCGACGCCGAGCCCAGCGAGTCGGAGCAGAAGGCCGTCGTGATCGCGCTGAAGCGCAACACGGCGGCGGCGGTTGTCGCGACGCTGCGCCAGATGCTGAGCCCGGGCGAGCAGCAGGCGGATACCGGGCCGGCCAAGGCGTTGGCCGAGCATGTGCGGCGACTGGCGATCTCGAGCAACACGCTGCAGAACGGCGAGACCAAGGTCGATCTTGCCAAGCCGATCCGGCTGATCCCCGACGCGACGACCAATTCCGTCGTCATCGCGTCGACGCCCGGCAACGTCGCGGCGCTGCAGGACGTGGTGAAGACGCTCGACACGCTCCCGATGGGAGAGGCGATCGTCATCCGCATGTTCCCGCTCTCGAACGCGTCGGCGACCCGGATCAAGGGCGTGGTCGAAGAACTGTTCAAGCAGGGCGAGGCGATCCGCCGCCTGCCCGGCACGCAGCGGCAGGGTCTGCCGACCACCGCGACGGGTCAGGCGCTCGCGGGCGACATCGCGGTGACGGTCGACGAACGGACGAACCTGCTCATCGCCGCGGGGCGCGAGGAGGCGATGGCGTTGGTCGAGGTGCTGGTCAAGGACCTTGACAGCGATGAGGCGAGCAAGTGGGTTGAGCCTTCGATCATCCAACTGAAGCACGCGGACTCGGTGGCGCTCTCGCGCAAGCTGCGGGAGGTTCTGGTGCAGGGCTTCGCCGCCTCGCCCGAGGCGATGGGCATTCAGCGTCAGTTCGGGCGTCTGCGCATGGCGCTCTCGGGCAGGGGCGCCGACGGCAAGCCGCCGACGGTCGAGGCCGATCTCTTCGCCCCGCTCTCGGGCCTGGTGATCTCTCCCGAGGAGTACTCGAACTCGCTGATCGTGATCGGCACGCCCTCGAACACGGCGGTGGTGCGCGAGCTGGTGACGATGTTCGACATCGAGCAGGCGGCGGCGAGCAACGCGGTGCGCGTGTTCCCGCTGAAATACGCCGCCGCGGAGCGCGTCTCGAACCTGGTGCAGGGGATCTTCCGCCAACGCGAGGCGGCCGAGACCGGCGCGCCGCGCCCGGAGGACAAGCTCATCATCTCCGCGGATTCGCGGACCAACACGCTGCTGGTCTCGACCAGCCAGCGCAGCCTGGCGATCCTGGAAAGCCTGCTCAAGACGCTCGACTCGCAGGAGTCCTCGCCGAGTGTCGGCGTCCAGGTCATCGCGGTGAACGGCACGGACGTGAAGCTCTTGGCGCCGCGCCTGGAGCGGCTGATGCGCGAACGGATCGAGGCCGCGGTCCGCGCCGGCTCGGTGCGCAATCCGACCGACACGTTCTCGATCGAGGCCGAGCCGACCAACAACCTGCTGATCGTGGCCGCGAGCGATGAGAACGTGCAGGTCGTGCGGGAGTTGCTCTCGGCGATCCAGAAGGACGCCAAGCTGCTGGACGAGCAGGCGCGCTCGTCGATCATCCAACTCGTGCGCATCCCGGCGGCGGAGATGCTCGCGTCGCTCAAGCAGCTCTACCTTGACAAGGAGAACGCCAAGCGCGGCGAGGGCTCCGTCACGGTCGTCGCCAACGATCGCCTCAACTCGCTGCTCGTCGGCGGCACGGAGGACGACATCAAGGCGATCCGCGGTCTGATCGCGCAGTTCGACACCGCCAAGGTGCAGGTGACGCGCGACATCGAACGCATCGAGCTCAAGAGCGCCAACGCGCTCGAGGTCGTCAATCTGCTCGAGAACGTGCTCGCCGGGCGGCCGCTGGGAAGCGCCAGCGGCATCGGCGCCCGCCAGGCGACCAAGGTCCGCTTCTTCCGCGAGCAGATCGCCCAGGCGACGGGCGTCGAGGGGCGCCTGCCGACCGAGGCGGAGATCGACGGCATCATCAAGGACCAGGTCACGCTCACGCCCGAGCTGCGCTCGAACTCGGTGGTGATCGCGGCGCCGTCGTCGGTGGTGGCCTTGGTGAAGGAGATCATCACGGACCTGGATACGACGTCCGCGGGCCTGCGGAAGATCGAGGAGTTCCAGCTCAAGAACGCCGACGCGCGTCAGATGGCCGAACTCCTGCGCGACACGTTCAACCTGCGTCAGCAGGGGAACGCGTACGTGCTGGTGCCGGCTCGCCGCGCGGCCGACGCGGACCAGCCCAACGCCGAGGAGCAGGCGGGCGGGGCGCTGACGGGGACCAGCGTGACCACGGTGCCCGACGAGCGGCAGCAGCTCTCGATCGCGATCGATGCACGCACCAACACGATCATCGTGAGCGGCACCGAGCAGTACATGGAGCTGGTGCGGAAGGTCGTGAATCGCCTCGACAGCATCGTCGCCAACGAGCGCGAGCGCACGGTCTTCCACCTGCGCAACGCCAAGGCCAAGGACATCGAGTCGACGCTGCAGAAGTACTTCGCGGGCGAGTCGACGCTCGAAAGGTCGACGCTCGGGCCGCAGCTGACCGGCTCGGTGATCAAGCAGCTCGAAGAGGAAGTGACGATCATCGGCGACGAAAAGAGCAATAAGCTCGTGATCTCGAGCGCGCCGAGGTTCACGGAGACGGTGCTCTCGATCGTTCGCGAGCTCGACGCCGCCCCGCCGCAGGTGATGATCCAGGTGCTGCTCGCCGAGGTGACAATCGACAGCGAGAACAACTGGGGCGCGGACCTGAAGATCGGCCCGTTCGGCGGCGACAACTACGCGACCTCGCTCCTGGGCGCGGGCGCGGGCGTCGGGACGGCGATCGGCGTCCCCAACCTGTCGGTGTCGAGCGCGGACTTCAGCCTTCTGATCCGCTCGCTGCAGGTTCAGGGCAAGCTGGAGATCCTGAGCAACCCGCAGCTGCTCGTGAGCAACAACCAGAACGCGTCGATCCAGGTCGGCGAAAACGTCGCGATCGTGCAGGGCGTGGAGCGCACGCCGCAGGGCAACACGCGTTCGGACGTGAAGCGTCAGGACGTGGGCGTGATCGTGGACGTGACGCCGACCATCAGCGCCGACGGATTCGTGCGGATGGAGATCAAGCCGGAGATCTCGCAGGTCTCGGGCAAGACGACGCAGATCAGCGAGGACTTCGTCGCTCCCATCATCGACAAGCGAACGCTGGACACCATCGTGACGGTGAAGGACGGCCAGAGCATCGTGATCGGCGGGCTCCTTCAGACCAACGACATGGCGCGCGACACCAAGGTGCCGGGCCTGGGCGATATCCCGCTGCTCGGGAATCTCTTCCGCAGCAACGACAAGAACAACACCAAGACCGAGCTGATGGTGATCCTCACGCCGCGCGTGATCCCCGGACAGGACGCGGACTGGGAAGGTCGGATCGAGCGGATGAACGACAAGATGATCAACCGCCTGCAGGATCCGACGCGCGTCAAGGAGTACCTCAACGAGGTGAAGAAGCAGGCCGAGGAGCTGCAGGAGCCCGCGCTCCCGCCCGAGACAGCCAAGGAAACGGGCGTGGTGCGCGTGCCGTACGCCCGCCCCGCCCAGCAGGCCCAGGAGTCGCCGCGATGAGTGACAGAACGATGCGTCGCGGAGCACTGCGGCTGTCGATCGCCGTATGTGCGGGGGCGTGCGCGGGCGCGTGTGTCGTGCTGGCGGCCTGCGCGGGCACGACTACTGGGAGCAAGCCCCTGCCCCAGCAGCCGACGGACGTGGTGCCCTCGCGGATGACGATCTCGGCCGCCCTGCCGCAGGACACCGACCTCAACGGCTACCCCGACATCATCGACCTGACGATCTTCGTGTTCGATGATCGCTACCCGATCCCGCTCGACGTGCCCGGTTCGTTCACATTCAAGCTGAGCGGGGCGAAGGAAGGCAAGCTGCTCCGTGAGTGGGAGATCCCGCCCGACGAGGCCATGGCGGCGCGGCGCCGGATGCCCGCCGGTCCGGGCTATGTCTTCAGTCTCAGCCTGCTGGAGAACGGCGGAGACCGCGTCGAGGCGCAGCACGCCGACCTCACCGCCGAGTTCGTGCCCCTCAAGGGAGCGCTCGTCAAGATGCGCGGCGGGAGCACGCTGCGTCTGGGGAAGCTCACGCAGTAGTCGTGGGAATCTCGGCGGGGATGCCCGGCGGCGGTGCGATCGTTGTCACTGCGGCGCGCTGACGATGGGCCACGTCAGCGAGTGCAAAATGGGATAACGAACGCGGCAGCGCAGTATCTCGAAATCCCCGGGCGCGCAATCGAGCGACGCCAGCATCTTTCCCACCAACTCGGGGCAGCGGGGGACATCGGGGGTGTGCATCGCCTGAAGGTCGGAGCCCAAGGCCTTGACCTGCTCCTTGGCGGGGATCGTGAACGTCTCCGAGTCGACATACACGCTGTGCATGTCGGCGAGATTGCCGTGGACCGAAACCCGCGCCGTTCGCGGGTCGATCCATGCACGCGGGACGAGGAAATCGATCAGCAGCACCTCCGCGGGCACGGTCGAGAGGGCCTTGACGCCCCAGCAGGTCTGCGGTTCGCCGGCACCCCAATTCGGGAAAAGTTGATGGCCAAAGAAGGTCGCCGGCGTGGCTGTTTCCAGCAGATCGAGACGGAGTACTTCGGACTCGCCGTCGGTGCCCTTGAGCGTCTCAAGGCGAGGGCACGGCTTCGAGCAGAACTCCTCGAGCACGCGCGTCGTTCCGAGGCTGCCGACGGGCGCCCCGCCCATGTCGTAGATCACGCCA
Source organism: Phycisphaerales bacterium (assembly GCA_013360695.1). Classification (GTDB taxonomy): domain Bacteria; phylum Planctomycetota; class Phycisphaerae; order Phycisphaerales; family UBA1924; genus JABWBC01. The sequence continues at coordinate 10,715 of JABWBC010000042.1, read as the reverse complement.
CGGCGCAGAGCGAGAACCGCGTTCGGGCGAGAACTCTGAACATCAATCCTCCCATGGACGAGGGAAAGGGTTTCGGACCCGGGCTTGGAACCCTCCTGAAAGATCACGGCGCGGTAGTCGGTCCTGGCGCGGATGCCCCAGACGCGTGCATTGGCGCGGAACGCCGCTGCGCGGTAGCTCATGCGGATCTGGCCCGAGGCTTCGTTCTCATAGCTCGCGATAAGGGCGTCAAAGTTGCCGCGGGAGCCCGAAGTGCGCGCGACGAAGTCGTTGAAGTGCTCGTAGGCGGAGGCCATCTTGGCCACGATGCCTTCGCTCCAGCCCCGCTCGCGAGCCTGGCGCAGAACCCTCTGCATTGAGCCCGCCCTGGGCACGAACGGCAGAGTCGAGAGCGGGTCGACGGCGATGGCGATCCGGTAGACCTGCCAGCCCAAGGGGGCATCCACATCCAAGGCCCGATGCAGGTCGGCCGCTCGTCCGACCCGCGTCGGGGCACCCTCGACCAGGGCGCGGGTCGCGTCCCGCAACTCTCCCAAAATGGCCTTGGCATCGCCCATGACGCGATCGCCAGCCAGCTCTTTCTGGTTATCGGACGTTTTGGACAGCGACTTCATTTCAACCAGAACGTATCGCATTTGGAGGGGTCCGGCAATTGGCGATTCATTCGTGAAAAACATTATTGACAAATGAACCATTGCGGACCATACTGAGCGAGTTGGAATCTGCGGCTCGGGAGGAGAAAGGCACTCGCCGCGTCTCACCCCGGCGGAAGTCAAGTTCCCCGTCAAGTGGAGGTTGGAAAATGAAGCGGACTCAACGTGTTTCGATCGCTGCTCTTGGCATGGTCTTGGGCGTTGTTGGCCAGGCGGTTGCCGCCGACTGGAACGTCACTCTTCTCGAGCCGTCCGGGGCTGGGCAGTCCAAGGCGCTCGGCGCCTATGGCGGCGTGCAGTGCGGCTATGCCAACTTCGGCATGCAGGGAGAGGCGCTCCTGTGGGCCGGCAGCCCGACGGGCTATTACAACATCTCGACCGGTCGGGGCTGGACTTCCGCCGCCGCCAACGCGATCTCGGGCGATCAGGTCGTGATTAGCGCGACCGTGGGCATGGGACGCGGCTTCTTGTTCAAGCTCTCTGACGAGTCGCTCACCGACCTGACCGGCACAAATCCCTCGGTGGGGATGCAGGGCGTTCACGGCGATACCAACACCCAGGTCGGATCCGGCATGGGTTCGATGATGATGGGCATCATGATGATGTTCCATGGCACGGCCGGTTCCGCGGTCGACCTCACGCCGCCCGGCTGGGTTTCCGCGGCCGCGGTCGGCTGCTCGAGTACCTATCAGGTCGGCAACGGGTTCCAGGGCTTCATGGGCTTTGGGCGCCCGTTCATCACCTACGGAACCGCGCCCAGCTATGTGGACCTCACACCCTCCGGCGCCACCTCGGCGGCGGTTGCGGGATGTGACGAGACGAACCAGGTCGGCGGCGTCCTCTGGCCGTCGGCGGGAATGGGTCATGCCTGCATGTGGAGCGGAACCGCCGCCAGTGTGATCGATCTCCATCCGTCATTCGCTACGTCGAGTTCGGCGGTCGCTTGCTGGAACGGAGTCCAGGTCGGCAACTATGTGCCGTCGAGCGGAGGCTTCGGCCACGCGGTGGTCTGGACCGGCTCGGCGGCCACGGCCGAGGACCTGCACCAGTACGTCACGTCGCAGCTGGGCGCCCAGTACATTCAGACGGAAGTCACGGGAATCGATCCGATCACCTACGACATCGTCGGCGTTGCCTACACGACCGACGGCATGTTCATGATCCCGCACGCCATCATGTGGAGCCCGGCCGCCCCGAACTGCCCGGCCGACTTCAACCACGACAGCTTCGTGAACGGCGATGACTACGACGGCTTTGCCAGCCTGTTCGAGATGGGTGACCTGGGCGCCGACTTCAACAACGACGGCTTTGTGAACGGCGACGATTACGATCTGTTCGCCGAGCACTTTGACGCGGGCTGCTGATTTTTCGGAATCTTCATGGACACTCGAAAACCCCGGGCCGACAGGCTCGGGGTTTATTCTTGGCCATTGCGAGAACGGCCAGATCGGCGGCGTGATCGAGCGATCGCCCTTAGCGCTTCCTTAGCGCGGCAGATGCCCAATCTTCATGTCCTGAATCCTTGGGATTCACGGGCCGCGTGTGAAGAATCTCCCGCTCCAGAATGCAGATTTCCAACCCCATGAAGGAGATTGGTATGCGGAAGGTTTTTGCTGCGGTGGTGGCGGCGGCGTCGATGATGGCGGCGTCGCAGGCCCAGACGACGGTCGATCCCAAACTCCCCGATTACAGCGCCGCCCAGGGCGTCTCGGGCAAGCTCAAGAGCATCGGCTCGGACACCATGAACAACGTGATGGCGCACTGGGCCGAGGGCTTCAAGAAGCTCTATCCCGGCGTTGACATCGAGATCGAGGGCAAGGGCTCGTCGACGGCGCCGCCCGCGCTCATCGAGGGTCAGTCGCAGTTTGGTCCCATGAGCCGCGAGATGAAGAAGGAAGAAATGGACAAGTTCGAGGCCAAGTTCGGCTACAAGCCGACGGGCCTGCGCACCGGCATCGACTGCCTGGCGGTGTATGTCCACAAGGACTGCCCGCTCACGGAGATCAGCTTCGAGCAGCTCCAGAAGGTGTTCTCGGTCACCGGCCCGGACATGACCTGGGACCAGATCGGCGTGACCGACGCCGCCTACAAGGGCAAGCCCATCAGCCTCTACGGTCGCAACTCGGCCTCGGGCACCTACGGCTATTTCAAGGAGCACGCGCTGGGCAAGAAGGACTTCAAGGCGACCGTGAAGGAGCAGCCGGGTTCGTCCGCCGTCGTGCAGGGCGTCGCCACCGACAAGTTCGGCATGGGCTATTCGGGCATCGGCTACAAGACCGCCGACGTGAAGGCCCTGAAGGTTGCCCAGAAGGGCAAGCCGGTCGAGGCGAGCGTTGAGAACGCGTACAACGGCTCGTACCCGCTCGGACGTTACCTGTACGTCTATGTGAACTATGACAAGAGCAAGGGCCTCGACCCGCTCCGCGCCGAGTTCGTCAAGATGATGTTCAGCCGCACGGGCCAGGAGGGCGTTGTGAAGGACGGCTATATCCCGATCACCGCCGACATCGCCCGAGAGGACCTCAAGAAGGTCGGCCTGTAAGCCAATTTCTGAATCGTGAGAGAATCAATCGACGCGCCCTGACGGGCGCGGCGAGATCGGGTAACGTGCGGACCGGTCGCCCAACGGCGGCCGGTCTATTTTCCTGAGGCGGACTTCGGATTCGTGATTTCCCGACCGGGAGCGTGGACCCGCATGGCGGAGAACGAGCACAGCCTGTCGAGACGCGCGACCCGGCGGCACGTCCACGCCGTCGATCACCTCGCGGGTGTGCTTATTTCGGTCGGCGGCTTCCTGGTGATCGTGGCGGTGCTGGGCATCTGCGTGTACCTGGTGGCGGAGGTCGTGCCGCTCTTCCGCGGCGCGGACGTGCGCGAGTCGCCTGTGGCCTCGACCCCCGCGACCGCGCCCCGCCTGGTCGTGTGTGATGAGTACAAGCGGTCGGCGCTGCTGGTGGACGCGGTGGGCGGCGTGTCGCTCGTCAATCTCGGCGACGGGCGCGTGGTTTCCACGGGCTCGCTCGCGAGCGACGGACGGCGGGTCACCGCGATGTCCCGCGAGAGTTCGTCCGGGCGCGTCGCGGTGGGGCAGGACGACGGCACGGTGCGGACCGGCGGTCTTCAGATCGAGGGCGAAACCGTCGGCCAAGGGGACGTGCCGGCGGGCATTGCGTCGCTGGAGATCGGCGGGGCCGGGGTCATCCCGCCGAGCGGCGACGACGCTTGGGGCGCGGTGGTCGAACGCATCTCGGAGACGCAGTTCCGCGTGCTCCGACCCACGATCGAGCTTGGCGAGCCGGCGGAACTCGAGCACGGCGCGGGGCCCGTGGTGTCCGTCGACCTGCGCACGCGCGGCTCGGACGAGTTCCTGGTCGCGATGCGCGAGGACGGGTCGGTGTCGTACGAGCTGGTCAGCGTGACGCGCCCGCTGGGAGGCGGCGCGCCCAAGACCTCGCTCTCGCCCGTCCAAGTCAAGGTCGCGCTCCCCGACGGGCGCGCCAAACCCGATTGGACGTTTGTCACGGGCGACCAGAACCAGCTGTTGCTCTTGTGGCGCGACGGCCTGTGCCAGCGCTATCACTCGGCGAACGTGTATGAGAAGCCCTTCGAGCCCATCGAGACCGCGGACCTCTTGCCGGAGGGCTCGATTTCAACGGCCGCGATGCAGCTCGGTGGGTTGACACTCCTGCTCGGTGATGAGAAGGGCCAAGTTCACAGCGCGTTCATCGCGGTGGACCCCGCCAAGGGCGCGGCCGACGGATCGTATCTGGTCGTGGGCTATCGCCATCATTTCGACGACGCGCGGATCACGTCGATCGGCGTGGGCAACCGCGATCGTACCGTGGTCGTCGGTGACGCCGCGGGAAAGGTGCATGTCTTCAACCCGACCAGCCGCAAGGAACTTGTGGCGGGGCTGACGGCGTTCGAGGGCGAGGTGGCGGCGGCGCTCCCGGCTCCGAAGCTCGATGGGATCGTCGCGTTCAGCGGCGCGGGGCAATACCGACTGTGGCCGGCGGAGATGGCGCACCCGGAGGTCAGCGCTCGGTCGCTCTTCGGCAAGCTCTGGTACGAGGGCACAGCCGAGCCGAGCTATGTGTATCAGTCGTCGGCGGGCGAGGACACGTCGGAGATCAAGTACAGCCTTGTTCCGCTGGTGTTCGGCACGATCAAGGCGACGGTCTTTGCGATGCTCTTCGCCGTGCCGCTGGCGGTTCTGGCGGCGATCTACACCAGCGAGTTCATGGACAAGCACGTGCGCCGCGCCGTCAAGCCGACCATCGAGATGATGGCGTCGCTCCCGTCGGTGGTGCTGGGATTCGTGGCGGCGATCGTGGTGGCGCCCTTGGTGCGCGACATTTTGCCGACCGTGCTGATGAGCTTCTTTGTCGTGCCGCTCGGGATGCTCCTGGCGGCCTACGCGTGGCAGTTGATCCCACCGCACGCGACACGCAAGGTCAGGTCCGGCGTGAAGCTGGCGTTGATGTTCATCGTGGCGGCCGGCTCGCTGGCGCTGGCGGCATCGGCCGGCCCGGCGGCGGAGCGGGCTCTCTTCAAGCCCTCGGAGCGCGAGCGCTGGGTCATGGGCGGCTCGTTCGAGCCCGTGAACGACACGGAACGCCCGGCGTGGCTGGGCAACCTCAAGTCTCTCTCGTCCGAGCAGCAGCGCCGTCTTCGTGTCGAGAACGACCTGTTCTTTCAGGACGGAAAAGTTGTCCGTGCCGTCGCGCCAAGCGACGCGAGGAAGATCGAGATCGACACGATCCTGGCGGGGAGCGAGGCTGCGGCACCCAGCATCCGAACGTGGCTCGATGGCGGCTTTGGCGGGCCTTGGCCGGGCTGGGTGCTGGTGTTGATCGGGCCGGTGGCGGTCGTGCTGTCGGTGCTGAACGCGAAGTTTGTCAGCCGCGCGTTCCACGAGAAGCTGCTGCACCTGCCGCGACTGACGGCGGCGCTGGGCGAGACGGCGCGGTTCGTGTTGCTGATCGGCGCGACATTGGGCGTGAGCGCCGGCGTCGCGGCGCTGCTCTCGGGCGCGGGGTTCGATCCGCGTGATTCGGTCTTCGGCTCGTTCAACCAGCGCAACACGCTCGTCGTCGGGATCATCATGGGCTTTGCCGTCATCCCGATCATCTACACGATCAGTGAAGACGCTCTGTCGAGCGTGCCCGACTCGCTGCGCTCCGCGTCGCTGGGCTCGGGCGCGACGCCCTGGCAGACCGCGGTGCGGATCGTCATGCCCGTGGCCGCGTCGGGCATCTTCTCCGCGGTGATGATCGGCTTCGGGCGTGCCGCGGGCGAAACGATGATCGTCGTGATGGCGACCGGCAACACCGCAACCATGAAGTGGAACGTCTTCGAGGGGTTCCGCACGCTCTCGGCGACGATCGCGGTCGAACTCCCCGAAGCGCCGGTCGGGAGCGCGCACTTCCGGGTGCTCTTCCTCTGCGGCCTGGTGCTCTTCGCCATGACGTTCATCCTCAACACCACCGCCGAGGCGGTCCGTCAGCATTTCCGCAAGCGCAGCGCGGCCCTGTAGTCGGTGCTCGAGCCGGGTTTCTTTCATGAGCGATGTTCAGCCCATCAACCCCGACCGCAACCAGCCCCCACGGGCGAAGGTCGTGATCTCATCGAGGCGCACGCCGCTCTCGGCGCGCGGCGAGCCGGCGGTGTGGCTGCTCGGTCTGGCGCTCTGCCTGTGCGTCACGCTCGTCGTGGCGCTGATGGCGGTGATCGTGCGCGAGGGGCTGCGCACGTTCTGGCCAAGGCCGATCGAGTTGGTTACGCTCGTGGGCGGGGAAAAACTCCTGGGCCTGCCGATGCAGGACGAGGCCTTCGATGCCTCGGGCGATGAAGCGAAGGCGATCGACGCGAGGCGCGGCGGTCCGGGGTTGACGGGTGGTGCTTTCGAGGAAGGCCGCCCGGTGCGCCGACTCTATCGGGTCGGCAATCGAGATGTCGGGCAGGAGCCCTTCCGCTGGGTGACGCTGGCGAACATCGAATCGATTGAACGGCCGGCGGATGCGGCGATGCTGGAACGGCAGGAGTGGGGTGTGTGGATCGGCACGCCACGCGCGATCGTGAGGCAGGAGACCATCAAGGTCCCCGCGGCGGCCGGCGAGATCGAGAAGAGCGGCACGATCGACACGCCCGATGGGGCTCGCCCCGTGACGCGCGAGATCGTGAGCACCCAGTCCGACGGCACGCGCGTGGTTCGCCAGCGCGTGTACGTCGTGGGCGATGTCGCGGGAGCCGGCGCATCGATCGACCGCGGGGTCTTCGATCGACTGCACGACGAAGCGATCGATCGGGCCGCCCGGATCAAGTCGATCGAAAGGGATGAGATCGGCGCGATCAACCACGAGATGGAGTCGTGGCGGCTCCGCGTGCGCAAGGCCGAGATCGAGCGAGATCGCGCCGCGAATGCCCGCGGCGGGATGTTGAGCGAGTCGCTGGCGCTGCCGGCCTGGATCGCCGGAATCTGCGGCGTCTTGCTGATGTCGGGGTTGGTCGTGGTGCTCGCGCGCCGAAGCGATCATCGCTCGCCGGCCTCGCGGATGGCCCGCCCCGCGATTGGGGTGCTCGCGGGGGTGCTGGCGATCTGGTGCGCTCTCGAGCACCCATGGTCGCACCGCACGGTGACCGACGCGGATGTCGCGGGTGTGAAGGGCGAGGCGGACGCGGCCCTTGCGAAGTTGCAGTCGGCGTACGACGAAGCGCTCGGTCGGATCGGCGAGATTCGCGGCCTCGACGAGCAGTACCGGGTGGTCGTGGAGGACACGCGAGGGCGATTCGCGCCGCTGCGTCAGACCGCGCCGGATGAGCCCCTGATGCTCTCGCAGATCGTGCGGATGGTGCAGCCCAACGACCTGGGTGCTGGCGGCAAGTGGGGCGTGTATCTCTCCCGCTGGGCCGAGTTCCTCGGCGGCGATCCGCGCGACACCAACACCGCCGGCGGCGTCTTCCCGGTGCTCTTCGGCACCGTGTCACTCACGCTGCTGCTGAGCCTGCTCGTCGTGCCCATGGGCGTCGTCGCGGCGCTGTACCTGCGCGAGTACGCGCGCCAGGGCGTGGTGACCAGCTTCGTGCGGATCGCGGTGAACAACCTCGCGGGCGTGCCGAGCATCGTCTACGGCGTGTTCGGACTCGGCTTCTTCTGCTACACGCTCGGGCAGTACATCGACCAGGGCCCGCGTGCGCCGGCGCTTCGCTTCGATTGGTGGCTGACGCTTGGCGGCGGGGCGCTGGCCGCGATCTCGGCGATCTCGGTCGCGGTGCTCGCCAAGCCCACGCCCGGCACGCCATCCCGGGGGATTCATCGCGCCATGGCCTTCGCGGCGGGGGCCTGCTGGCTCATCGCCGCCGGGCTCGGCGCGGCCGCGGTGTTCAGAACGCCCTACTTCCACGGCTTCTTCGCCGAACGGGCGCCCAACCCCGTGTTCGGCACGCGCGGCCTGCTCTGGGCCTCCATCACGTTGGCGCTCATGACCCTCCCGGTTGTGATCGTCGCCACGGAGGAGGCGATCGCCTCGGTCCCGCGCTCGATGCGCGAGGGGAGCTATGGCTGCGGCGCCAGCAAGTGGCAGACGATCCGGCGCATCGTGCTCCCCGGCGCGATGCCCGGCATTATGACCGGCATGATCCTGGCGATGGCGCGCGGCGCGGGCGAGGTGGCGCCGCTGATGCTGGTGGGAGCGGTCAAGCTCGCGCCCGACCTCCCGATCTCCGCGTCCGCGCCCTTCGTGCACCTGGAGCGGAGCTTCATGCACCTGGGCTTCCACATCTATGACCTGGGCTTCCAGAGCCCGGACTCCGAGGCCGCCCGTCCGTTGGTGTGGACCACCACGCTCCTTCTCATCGCGGTCGTGGCGACCCTGAACGTGGCGGCGATCTGGTTGCGGGCGTCGCTCCGTTCGCGGATGAAGACAGGAGTGTTTTAATGGTGTCCCCCGTCGAATCCAATTCCGTGCCGGGCGGCCGCGTTATGATCCGTCCGATGGCCACCGACCGTGGTGCGATTCCGGCACGTGTGACGATGCCCTCGGGGGGCGAGGGTGGCGCCGCGCCGCAGCTGCGCTACCCCGTGATCGACGCGATCCGGCGCGGCGAGGCGGTGGAAGCCCGCACTCACGACAGCGTCGCCCTCGAAGAACATGTGCTCCAAATCCGACAGTTCTGCCTCTGGTACGGCGCCGCCAAGGCGCTCCACTCGATCGAGATGCCCGTCGCGCGCGGGCGCGTGACCGCCCTCATCGGACCTTCGGGCTGCGGCAAGTCCACGCTCCTCCGATCCGTCAATCGCCTCAACGACCTGATCGACGGCGTGCATGTCAAGGGCGAGATGATCCTGAACGGACGCCCGGTCTATGCCCACGACGTGGACGTGATCGACCTGCGTAAGCGCATGGGCATGGTCTTCCAGAAGCCCAACCCCTTCCCGATGTCGATCTACGAGAACGTGGTCTATCCGCTTCGAATCGACGGCGAAAACCGGCGCTCCGTGCTCGATGCGGCGTGCGAGCGAAGCCTCAAGTCCGCCGCCATCTGGGACGAGGTCAAGGACCGCTTGAACCAGTCGGCGCTGGGCCTGTCGGGTGGGCAGCAGCAGCGGCTGTGCATCGCGCGCGCCATCGTCGCCGACCCCGAGGTTTTACTGCTTGACGAACCCTGTTCGGCCCTTGACCCGGTCGCGACGCTCAAGATCGAGGATCTGATCCACGAGATCAGCGAGCGATACACCGTGCTGATCGTGACGCACAACATGCAGCAGGCCGCCCGCGTGAGCGACTACACGGCGTTCATGTATCTAGGGCGTCTTGTCGAGTACGGTTTGACCGCCGAGATCTTCCAGCGGCCCAAGCTGGTCGAAACCGAGGACTATGTCTCCGGCAGATTCGGTTGATGGACGGGTCCGCCGGGTTGCGAGTCTCTCCGAACTCTTCGATTCGCTTGGCCGATAAGTGAAGAGGATTCCGTCGCCAAGCGCGTCGGGCCTACGATCTTCGCCCCGCGCGCGGAGCAGATGTGCGGGGTATGTCAGGTGATGCCCAGCCCCATAGGGAGTGGTATGAGTTCCTCGCCACGAGCCGTGCCGTCGTCGGTAAACGCTTGGAGCGCCGAGTACATCGACGCCCAGTACGCCCAGTACAAGTCCGATCCGGGGTCGGTCACCCCCGATGTGCGGGCGTTCTTCATGGGTTTCGAGCTCGGCAACGAGCGCGCCCCGGCGGCCTCAAGCGCCGCTGGTGCCGAGGGCGGGTCCTCGTTCGATCGTGCTGTCGGCGCCCTGATCGAAAACTACCGGAGCCTCGGGCACCAGGCGGCCAAGATCGACCCGTTCGGCATGCCACGCGAGCGTCCGGCGGAACTGACCCTGGCGCACTACGGCCTGACGGACGCGGACCTTGATCGGCGTGTCAACGGCAAGACGCTCGGCCAGCTCGTCAAGCACTACGAACATATCTACTGCGGCACGATCGGGGTGGAGTTCGAACATTGCGAGACCACCGCCGAGCGCGAGTGGTTTATCGAGCGCTTCGAGCGCACCCGCGAGGGCGCGGAACTTTGCATCGACGACAAGAAGCGCATCCTCGAGTTTCTCACCGCGTCGGAAACATTCGAGCAATTTCTCGGCAAGCGCTACCAGGGCAAGAAGCGTTTCAGCCTCGAGGGCGGCGAGACCACCATCCCGCTTCTGAAGTTCCTCACGGAGCGAGCGGGCACGTCGGGCACGCGCGACATCATCGTCGCGATGGCCCACCGCGGGCGCCTCAATGTGCTGTGGAACTACCTCAGCAAGGAGACCGAGCAACTCATCACCGAGTTCGAGGATTCGTGGGTCGAAGGCCGCGACCTCTCTGGCGGTGACGTGAAGTACCACCGCGGGTACTCGGGCGATCAGGCGATGCCCGATGGCACATACGTCCACCTCTCGATGCTCAACAACCCGAGCCATCTGGAGAGCGTGAACGCGGTCGCGCTTGGCAAGTGCCGCGCCAAGCAGGATTCGCTCGGCGGCGGCCCGGCGGCGCAGGACGCGGTGCTGCCGCTGCTCATCCACGGCGA
>JABWBC010000041.1 GCA_013360695.1 Phycisphaerales bacterium | reverse complement strand
GCCCTTGGCCATCGCCGCCCCCACCGCGCACGCCGCCGCCCCCGCCACCGCGCCGAAGTTCGTTCGCTTTCGCTCGATCGCGGATTTCCACGCGATCGCGAGGAGCGCCACCGCCGTCGAAGTGAACGGCACGAGCAGCACATCCAGCTCGCCGAATCGGCTCGAGCGCACGTACAGCGTGCCCGTCCCCAGCATGGCCGCGCCCCAGAACGCGCCGCGCCGCGCCCATCGCTCCGCGTCGGGTTGCGGATGCTCCGCGTCGTGGAGCAACAGCACGCGACGCCCCGCCCAATACGTCGCAAGCACGCCCAGCCAGCCCGCGATCGCCACCGTCAGCCGCAGATCAAGCTCGCTCGGGCGCGCGCCCCGGACCTTCGCCAGCGCGACCTGGCACCAGTAGATGAGCGGCGGCTTGGCCAGATACGCCCGCCCACCGTCGGTCGGAACCAGCCACGCCCCCGAATCCGTCTTCAGCCGGTCGTACATCTCGCGCGCCACCAGCGCCCGCTTGGCCTCCTGCCAGTTGGTCAGGCCGAACGACGCCGGCGCGATGAAATACACAATCGCCGAGAGGAGCGTGAGGATCAGGATGTCGCGGAGCGTGCCTCGCGTCATCGGGATGGTCCGAGGTCGTCGATCAGTTCACGGACTTACCACGCCACTCTCTTACGCCTCACGATTCACGACTCACGGCCCATGTCCTAGCTCAATTTCCCTTCCATCAGACCCGCCAGCACCTCAAGCCCGCGCGACAGCTTCTCCATCGGCGTCGCATAGCTCAAGCGGAAGTGCGTGTCACGCGCCGAGAACGTCCGGCTCGGCACCACCAGCACGTTGTGCCGCACCGCGGCCTGGAAAAACTTCTCGCCCCGCTCGTTCTCGCCCCCGAACCGCTCGGGCACCGCCGGGAACGCGTAGAAAGCGCCGCCGGGCGTCGGGATGCTGGTGTGCGGCGAGAGCGCCCGCACCACCACGTCACGCCGCCGCTGATACTCGCTCACATGCCCCGACATGTCGACTTCGAACGCCTTCATCACGCCCCACTGCAAGGGGTGCGGCGAGCTGACGTACACGTACTGCTGGAGCTTGGTCATCTCCTCGACCAGCCAGCGCGGGCCCACCGCATAGCCGAGTCGCCAGCCCGTCACGCCGTACGTCTTGCCATAGCCGCGCACCAACAGCACATGCTCCTGCGCGCCCGGCAATCGCGCCGGGCTCGGGCACATGAGCTTCTTGGGATTGCTCGCCATCGGTTGCGTGCGGAACTCGTCGTAGGTGAACTCGTCGTAGATCTCGTCGGACAGCAGCACGAGGTTCCGCTTCTTGCACAGGTCGAGCAGGTCCGCGCACTCGCGCTCGCTCGCCACCACGCCGCCCGGATTTCCCGGCGAGTTGAGCAGCACCATCTTCGTCCGCGGCGTGACGAACTTCTCCACACGCTCGGCCGTCATGCGGAAGTCCGGATAGACCGGGCACTTCACCGCCACGCCGTTCGACAGCGTCGCCAGGTACGGATACAGCACGAACCACGGGTCGGGGATGATGATCTCGTCGCCCGGATTCAGGAGCGCCATGCACGAGAGGATCAGCGCTCCCGACGTCCCCGACGTGACGAGCACGCCCGGGTCGCTCGCCGAGGGATTCAAGGGCAGGCCGCCGATCGACCATCCCAGGTCGCGCTTGATCTGCTCCGCGATCACCTCGCGCAGCTCAACAATGCCGCGCGTCAGCGGATAGCCGTTGCGATCTTCCTGGATCGCGCGGATCGCCGCGTCCTTGATCGCCTGCGGCACGGGGAAATCGGGCTGCCCGATCGAAAGATCGATCTTCTGCGCCGCCGGTATTCCGGCGCCGATCTCAAAGACACGCCGGATGCCCGAGCCGTTGATCGATTGCGCACGCGACGAGAGAAGGTTGGGACCGATCATGCTCGCCTCCAATGCCATCGCGCCCGGCGCACCGTGGGGTGCGCGGGCAATTCAGGCGATGACGCCCGCCGACAAAGACCCACACCGGGGCCCACGCGGGGCGGCCACGCGAAACACGTTAGGCCTTGGGAACCAGCGTCTTGGGGATGCCCAGCACGCCGTTCTTCGACGGGTCGAGCTTCTTGTCGGCGACCATCTTGGCCACCCGCTCGGCCCGCGTCATCACGCTCCGCTTGCCGCCCGTCTTCTTGGAAACCTTCAGCGAACGATCGATGCTCATCGCGCAAACTCCCGTCAATTCGGCACGCGATCGCGCACCGTCGTGCTCTACGTCCTCAACCCGACCGACCGACCCACCACCCGCCGGACCTAGTTGCCCTGCAGAAGCTCCCAGTAGGTCTTCGCAAAGCTCCAGCGGCTCTTGGTGTCCCGCAGCCAACGCTCATTCAGCCCGGCCGCGGCCTGTTCAAGATTCGTCCTCGCCGAGTCCTTGTCGCGGAACTGCTGCCGCGAAATGCCCCCGACGCAAACCACTTTGAACAGGGGTTGATTGTTGACCACACGCCCCGCTCGATCAACCACGTTCATCGGTACCCCAACGGCTTCCAGACCGTTGGCCGAAAGATACGCGATCATCGTTCGCGCCTCGTCCCGCGGCAGACCCCCCACCAGCACCATGTAGTTCATCCCCGTCGGGCGCGGATCAGCGTCCACCGCACCCTTCGACGTCAGCACCGGCTTGGCCGGATCATCGACCGGGAGAGTGATAAGCAGCGCTTCCTCGGCCCTCTTGCCGCCCTCAGGTTTGGGTGCCTCGGGCCTTGTTTTGGTCTCGGGCTTGGGCTCCGTCTGGTTCTCGTTCTTCGTCTCCGGCTTGGGAACCTCGGCCCCGGTCGGCTTTCCGCCGTCCCTGGGCCCGGTCGGTGCCGCACCAATCGGCCTTTCGACCGGCTTCCCCGGGTTCTCGGGCTCATTCACCTTCGGCTGATCCGTCCGCGCTCCGCCCACCAGCGACCCGGCCAGCTCTTTCTCCGCCGACGCGTGTCCGCTCCGATACGCGATCACCCACGCCCCTGCGATCAAGGCCAGCACGATCGCCACCCCGAAGTACACCCACGTCCGCGGCACGGTGACGTACGCCGACCGCGCCCGCCCGGTCTCCCCGGGCTTCAGTTCGCTGAACGTCGCGCTGGCGCGTCGCCCAAACATCCCGGCGCCCGTGTCCTCGCGCAGAAGCTCAAACAGCGGCTTGTTGGATCGCCCGGAAGCCATGCGGGTATCTTAGCAGACGCCAGCCTCCCATTCAGAACCCGGAAAACCACCCTTCCCGAGCGGTATACTCTCCGCGCATGGCCATCCGCGACCAGGACATCGTCACCATCAAAGTGCCACCCATGACCCGCTCCGAAGCGGTCTATCTCCCCGAAATCGTCAAGGGGTTCGGCATCACGATGCGCCACTTCTTCACCAGCTTCGGCCAGGGACGCACCAGCCGCGCCCTCCAATACCCCGAGGAGCGCCGCGAGCACTTCTCGCCCGAGCAGGCCGGCTTTGAGCCCAAGAACTTCCGCGGCGTGCACCGCCTCAACCGCGACGAAAACGGCCGCGTCAAGTGCGTCGCCTGCATGATGTGCCCGACCATCTGCCCCGCCCGCTGCATCCACATCGAGGCCGCCGAATCCCCCTGGAACGACCGCGAGAAGTACCCCAAGAAGTTCGAGATCGACGAGCTCCGCTGCATCTACTGCGGCATGTGCGAAGAGGCCTGCCCCGTCGACGCCATCGAGCTCACCACCGAGTACGACATCGTCGGTCTCTCCCGTCAGGAGATGGTCTTCGACAAGGAAAAGCTGCTGCACATGTACGACGTCACCATCGAGAAGAAGCCGATGTGAGACACGTCGGTCATTCGGCCGCGCGGTGGTCGCGATCGCATCTTCATCTGCCGTGTATGCCCGCTGAAAGGCCCGCGACTCCCGTGGGCCTTTTTCATGCCGAAGGCTTCGAAACCAACCACGCCGGTGCGGTATCTTGCCACCATGCGATGCCTCGTTTCGATCCTGTCACTCTTCCTGCTCGCGCTCACGGGATGCTCGCCCACGCCAGCCAGGCCGAACATCCTCATCCTGCTCGTGGACGACCTTGGCTGGCGCGACTTCGGGCCCTTCGGCCAGGACCTCGCCGAAACGCCCAACATCGACGCCTTCGCGAAACAGAGCGTCCGATTCACCGCCGCATATTCCGCCGGACCCGTCTGCTCGCCGACGCGGGCCGCCATCATCACCGGGCAATACCCGGCACGCGTCAACATCAACGACTGGATTCCCGGCACACGCTTCCCGAAAGCTCAAACGCTCCCGCCGCCCGACCTCGATCAGCTTCCGCTCGAGCAGGTCACACTCGCCGAAGCGCTGCGCGGCGCGGGCTACTCGACCTTCCACGTCGGCAAGTGGCATCTCGGCGGTGCCGGGTTCCTCCCGCAGGATCAGGGCTTCGACGTCAACATCATGGGAAGCCACATCGGGCATCCCGCGTCGCACTTCTTCCCCTACGGCAATTCGCTCGATTCCAAGCCCGCCGCGTCGCACGCCGTCCCGCTCCCGACGCTTGAACGCCGCCAGGACGAGTATCTCGCCGATCGTCAGGCCGACGAGGCCATCACGCTGCTGCGCAACGCCGCGACGCAAACGCGGCCCTTCTTCATGCATCTCTCGTTCTACGCGATCCACACGCCCTGGGAAGCGCCCGCGGCCTTGATTGAGAAGTACCAGGCTCGCGCGCGACAGCGACCCGGCGGCGACAAGATCCCGCGAGCGCAGATCATCGCCGCCGCCATGATCGAAACGACCGATCGCGCGATCGGACGTGTGCTCGATGAGCTTCACGCATCGGGCATGGACGCAAACACCCTGGTCTTCTTGACCAGCGACAACGGCGGGCTCGGGCCCGCCTCCGACAATCGCCCACTCCGCGGCCAGAAGCGCTCGCTCTGGGAAGGCGGTATCCGCGTGCCGCTGATGGTGCGCTGGCCGGGCCTGAACGCTCCCGGCGCGATCGTCTCCGAACCGGTCATCTCGCAGGACCTGTTCGCGACCGCGTGCGACGCCGCGGGCGTTCCGGTCGGCGCGGAAGTGAAAGAAGACGCACGCGCGCTGACGCCCCTGCTGCGCGGGCGGGCCGTCACCCCCGCACGCGAGGCGATCTTCTGGCATTTCCCCCACAACGAAACCGCCCAGGTCGGCCCGCGCGGCGCCGTCCGGCGCGGCCAGTTGAAGCTCATCGAGGAATACCAGACCGGCGAGCGACTCCTCTTCGACCTCAGCGCCGATCCCAGCGAGACCACCAACGTGGCGGCCAAGTTCCCCGACACCGCAGCCCAGCTCGCCCAACTTCTCCACGCCTGGCGTGAGCGCGTCGGCGCGAAGATGCCGACCCCGAATCCCCAGGCTGACCACGGCGCAAACTGACGCCGTTCGAACGCCGGCCTTTCAGGTTTGCGGGGCTCCGCCCAACAGCGCGTCGTGACGAGTGGCACCGCCTCCCCGCGGCTAAGCCAAACATTCGCCAAATACACCGCCCGATTTTCACAGGAATCGCCAGTAACCGGACACGATCTGTGCCGTCTGTAGCGATTTTTCCAACTTTGCTGGCATCTCGAAAAACCTGAGGCACCTTCCCATCGGAGCGCGAGAACCGCGCCCCGGGTTGCGCTCACCGAGCGCCCCGGGGTTGTGTGGCGTCTCGCGGAGGAAGGAGCGACCGTGAAGTACACCCTTACCGCATTGGCCGGGATGGCCCTCGTTGCTGGTTCCGCGAACGCCGCGTTCTTCAGCTTTGCGTCGGACACCGCCGACCGACACTGGACGTTCATCGGCGGCAACGCACCGAATCTCTTCCACGACGGCATCGGCCCCGCCGGGAAGGTCGATCTCATGATCGACGACAACAACGGCCCGCTCCCCACCCTCACCTTCTCGAGCCGCCTCCAGGCCCAATTCGACCTCAAGCACGTGGGAAGCATCCCCCTGGGCAACGGCGACTTCTCCCACAACTACCTCGTTTCTGGCCAGTTCGTCTTCGTCGACATCGCCACCGGCACCCCCCTGCTCTTCACCAACTTCAGCGACGGACTCTTCACCGCTCGCGGCGGCCAGGACTCCTGGTACTCCACCGCCGGCTTCGGAGCCGACAGCTTCGGCGGCGCGAACATCACCATGTCCTGGGGCGGCGCGCCGCTCCCCGGCTACGGCCTGAACCCCGGCACCTTCATCAACCCGCAGGGCTTCCAGTACACGCTCACCGCCATCAACACAAGCGGGCAGCTCCCCTACGACATGAGCAGCCCGGGCGTCAAGCTCGATCAGGCCATGTACCCCACCGAACAGTGGTTCGCCGAAGGCTCCTACTCCGCCTCCGGCAACGTCCCCGCCCCGGGCGCTCTGGTCCTCGGCGGCTTGGGCGTTATCGCGGCCGCCCGCCGTCGTCGCGCCTGAGTTGATCAGACTTCACATTGGTTCTCGCGGCCCGGGGTCGAAAGGCTCCGGGCTTTTTTTCGCGCCCGCCCCGAGCCATGCGCCACAATCCCCCCTCGGAACCCTGTCTGCTGCCTTCGCCCTCCAAGCCCACGACCCACGACTCACGACTCACGACTCACGACTCACGGGGCATTGTCTTCGTGACTTCTACCTCATCTCTCTCAACTCTTCCCCCAGCTTCTTCGCCGCCGCACCCACCCGTTCGTGCCACGCGCCATTGCCCTCCGCGAAGATCACGGATCGGCTCGCGTTGACCAGCACGCCGCCGCCATCGCGAGTGCGCAGCCGCGCCACATCCGCCGCCGTCCCGCCCTGCGCGCCATAACCCGGCACAAGGAAGAACTGCGTGGGCATGCGCGCCCGCAGCGCCTCGCCCTCCGATGCCTTCGTCGCCCCCACCACCGCGCCGACGTCGCTCATGCCGCCCGCGCCAATCCACGCCGCCCCCAGCGCCGCGACGTGATCCGCCATCATCTCCGCCACGCTCCGACCATCCGCCAGCTTCGGCGACTGCACCACATCCCCGCCCGGATTGCTCGTGCGCACCAGCACGAACACCCCGAGCCCGGCCTTCAGATACGGCTCGATCGTCTCGGGCCCGAGATAGCCGTTCACCGTGATCGCGTCCGCCGAGGCGTGCGCCGCCGACGCCGCGTAGTGCTCCGCCGTCACGCCGATGTCGCCGCGCTTGGCGTCCAGCACCACCACATACCCGAGCGACTTCGCCAATCGACACGTCTTCTCCAGCGTCGCCACGCCCGCGGCACCGAACCGCTCAAAGCACGCCGCCTGCGGCTTCACAACCCCCACATACGGCCGGCACACCTCCAGCACCACCCGGCAGAACTCCGCGAACGCCTCCGCAGGCTCCATGTGCCGCGCCCGCAACTCTTCCGGCAGCTTCTCCAGCACCGGATCAAGCCCCACGCACGCCGGCGATCCCGACGCGCCGATCGCCTCCATCAACCGATCCGAAAATCGCCCCGAAGCTCGGCCCGCTCCCGTTCTGTTCATGCTCCAACAATATGAGCGTGAGCACACCAACGAAACTCGACCTCAAGAAAGACCGCGGCCTCTCCATCGAGTGGGACGACGGCACGATCTCGTACTACTCCATCGCCTACCTCCGAAAAATGTCCCCCTCCGCCGACATGAAGCACCTCCGCGAGGAAATCGCCAAGAACCCGCTCACCGTGCTCCCCGCCTCCGCCGTCTCTCGCTCCGGGCCGCTCGTCGCCACCGACGCCGAGCTCGTCGGCAATTACGCCATCAAGATCCGCTTCAGCGACGGTCACGACACCGGCCTCTACTCCTGGCAATACCTCCGCGAGATCGACCCGACCCAGCAACCACCGTCCAAGCCCGCGCCGCACTGACACTCACCAGGCGCTCTTCGTCTCTTCGTCTCTTCATCTCTTCGCCTCTTCTTCCTCACCACTCCCCACTCCCGCTCTTCATGCCCGACCCCGCCTCCATCTCCCTCACCTCACCCCTCGCACCGATCAAAGGCATCGGCCAGCGCACCGCCGACCAGCTCGCGGCCCTCGGCCTCACCAACGTCGGCAAACTCATCGCCCACATCCCCCTCCGACACGAACGACACGAGGCCGAAGCCAACGTCCGCGAGCTCCTCCCCGGCCAGATCGTCAGCACCCGCGGCGAGATCGTCGCGACCCGCCCCGTCGGAAACGGCAAGCGCTCGCGCTTCGAGGCCGTCCTCATGGACGCCACCGGCCGCCTCGATCTCGTCTGGTTCAATGCCCCCTACATGCGCGACAAGGTCATCCCCGGCATGCGCGTCCGCGTGCAGGGCAAAGCCAAATCCTTCGGTTACGGCCTGCAACTCACCAACCCCAAGCTCGAACCCCTCCGCCCCGAGCACTCCGAACCCGATCGACGCGAAGCCAGGATTCGCGCCGTCTATCCCGCCAGCGAAGAGATCGACAGCGCACGGATCGAGCGCGCCATCGACGCCGTGCTCGACGAGGCGCTCCCGCAACTCGAAGACCATCTGCCCGAACCCTTCCGCGTCGCGCGCGATCTGCCCGAGCTCCGCGAGGCCTACCGCATGCTCCATCGCCCGGAGAGCATGGAAGAAGCGGCGCGGGCCGTCCGCCGCTTGGCCTACGACGAGTTGCTGATGCTCCAGGTCTCCGTCGCGCTCAAGCGCGCCGAACTCCGCACACGCCTGCGTGCGCCCGCCCTCCCCTGGACCGAAAAACTCGATGCGCACATCCGCGCTCGCTTCCCTTTCCAGCTCACCGACGCGCAGAACGACGTGATCAAGGAGATCACCGCCGACCTCTCCTCGCCCGTGCCCTCCAACCGCCTCATCCAGGGCGACGTCGGCTCGGGCAAGACCGTCGTCGCGCTCTACGCCATGCTCCTCGCCGTCGCCGACGGCCATCAGGCCGCCCTCATGGCGCCCACCGAGCTCCTGGCCGAGCAGCACTTCGCGTCAATCTCACGCATGCTCGGTGGCTCGCGCGTCCGCGTCGCGCTCCTCACCGCCAGCGTCACCGGCGACGCCCGCGACGGGCTCCTCTCGGCCCTCCGCGAAGGCCGCATCGACCTCCTCATCGGCACCCACGCGCTCATCACCGACCAGGTCGAGTTCAAGTCGCTCGCCGTCGCCGTCATCGACGAGCAGCACCGCTTCGGCGTGCACCAGCGCGCCGCGCTCCGCTCCAAGGGCGCCGCCCCAAGCGACGCCTCCGCCGGCGCTCAAAGCGTCACGCCGCACGTCCTGGTCATGACCGCCACGCCCATCCCGCGCACGCTCGCGATCACGATCTTCGGCGATCTCGATGTCTCCACCATCCGCTCGCTCCCCGCGGGACGCAAGCCCATCCGCACCCGCGTCGTCCAATCGCCGCAGCGTGACGAGGTCTATTCGTTCGTCGAGAAACGCCTCGAAAAAGGCCAGCAGGCCTACGTCGTCGTCCCCGCCATCGACGCCAGCGAGGACGCCTCCGGCGCCGACATCCGCGGCGTGACCGACGTGCTCGAACAACTCACCAAAGGCCCGCTCAAATCACGCCGCGTCGAAGCGGTCCACGGGCGGCTCCCGTCGCGCGATCGCGAACGCATCATGCAGTCCTTCCGCGACGCCAGGATCGATGTCCTCGTCGCGACCACCGTCATCGAGGTCGGCGTCGACGTCCCCAACGCCGCGATCATGGTGATCGAGCAGGCCGATCGCTTCGGACTGTCGCAGCTCCATCAGTTGCGCGGGCGCGTGGGCCGCGGCACACACGAATCCGTCTGCATCCTCATCGCCGACCCGACCACCGAAGAAGCCCGAGCCCGCCTCGCCGCCATCGCCGCCACCAGTGACGGCTTTGCGCTCGC
Organism: Phycisphaerales bacterium; assembly: GCA_013360695.1. Classification (GTDB taxonomy): domain Bacteria; phylum Planctomycetota; class Phycisphaerae; order Phycisphaerales; family UBA1924; genus JABWBC01. Next base: position 16,101 of record JABWBC010000041.1, on the reverse strand, counting down.
CGAAAAGGACTTCGAGCTGCGCGGCATGGGCGAGCTCTTCGGCTCGCGCCAGTCCGGCACGCCCGCCTTCCGCGTCGCCGATCTCGTGCGCGACCGGGACCTCCTCGCCATGGCCCGCCGCGACGCGATGGACTGGGTCGCCCGCTCCCCGACCCTCGATCGCCCCGAGGAATCACTCCTGAAGCGCCGCGTCCTCAAGGCCCACGGCCAGGGCCTCGCCCTCGGCGACGTCGGCTGACCTCGCGCGTGCCTCTCTGTTAGTCCCCGCTTACAACCACCTTGGTGCGCACCAAAGTGTCCGTGTTTTTCCCCTCTTTCCAGATTTCACAAAAAAATCTTCGCGCGATTTCCCCCCGCGCGCAACCTCCTCCACGGCCTTGCTTTCCTGCATTTCCGAGTGCCCAGTGCCGAGTGGCTAGTGCCTGCTTACAACCGCATTGGTGCGCACCAAAGTGTCCGTCCGCCCCCTCTTGTGGAGAGCGCGTGCGTGAACCCCGCGCCCTCACCGAGGCCAGCCGGCGGCCCATCAACCGCCGCGCCACCACGGCGTCTTTGACAAGTGAATACACCGGCATTGGCGGGCCCAATTGCGAGGGAGGGGGTCTTGCCTTGAGTGGCCCGGCGGTCCCCACCGGGCGCTCGCCCCCATTCTCTCGTCCATGTCGCCGGCTTGTCACCCGCACTCACGAATACCGATCAGAGCACGGTCGCTTGGTCGATAGTCTTCGATAATCAATGCGCTCTGAGGCGGGAGGTTCAAATGCAACCACGGTGGATGAGTGTCTTGATCGCGCTCGCCAGCGCCCTGCTCACGACCGGATGCACATGGGTCAAACTCCACCCGGAAGGGGACGGCATGCTCGAGAGCCCGTCGGGGACGCGGCTGCAAATCGTGAGCATTGAGGCCCGCCTGACCGAGTACCCCGCGTTTATCGTTGAACTGCACAATCCGGGCACAAAGCCCGTCGGCCTCGATTGGCTCGCGCTGCGATCATGGGTGCTCGCCGCGAGACACACCGACGCCGGGTCGTTCTCATATGTTGTCGAGGCTGATCACTTACTCATGCGCACGATGGAGAACGGCCCCACGCACATCATCGGGCCCGGATCGATTCAGTCCATCGAAATGTACACGTCTCCTGAATACAAACTCACCGAACGATCCAAGTGGAAACCCGGAGCCGTCCTCACCATCGATCGCGGCCTGCGGAACTATGAATTCAGCGACGCGACCGGGGATTGGTCGCTGGACGTGAGGCGCGGGCAACACCTGAGCGGCACGATCCGCCTCGTCATCGAATGACTCGGCGCTGATCATCCGACGCTACCGCTTCCCGCACTCGCCACGCCCAACCGCCCAAACAGCGACAGCCGCTGCACGCGCTCGATCCGCACAGGAACGATGCTCCCGATCAGTTCCTCCGCCCGGCGACCGCTCGGCACATCAAAGAACACGATGTGATCTCCGTCGGTCCGCCCCGAAAGCTGCGTCGTCGATTCGCCCAACGCTTCAACCGCCCTGGTGCGCACCAAAGTGTCCGTCCGCCCCCTCTTGTGGAGAGCGCGTGCGTGAACCCCGCGCCCTCACCGAGGCCAACCGGCGGCCCATCACCCGCCGCGCCACCACGGCGTCTTTGACAAGTGAATACGTCGGCCTTGAGTCGCCCGGCGGTCCCCGCCGGTCTGTGGCCATTTCTTCATTCGGCAAGTCGGCAGCCCGCCCTGGCGCCCGTGCGCTCCCATCTCGCCCACGCTTCGCACCTCAATGAAAAACGCCCGCAATCGCGGGCGCTTCTGCTTCGACTCAAGACCTCATTCAGGCCTTCGCCGGCGTCGCCGTGCTCGCCTTCTTGGCGATCTCGACCAGACGGTCGAAGAGCTTGGGGTCCTCGATCGCGACCTGGCTCAGCATCTTGCGGTTCAGGACCACACCCGCCAGACGCAGACCGCCCATGAACAGGCTGTAGCGCGTGTCACGCAGGCGGCACGCCGCCGTGATTCGCGTGATCCACAGCGCCCGATAGTCACGCTTGCGGTTGCGACGGTCGCGATACGCGTACACGCCGGCGCGGATGATCGCGTTCTCGGCGCGGTACTTGTGACGGCTGCCCGTGCCGAAGTAGCCACGAGCGGTGCGGAGAATCCTCTTGCGGGCCTGGGCGCGAGCGGCGCCTTTACGAACGCGGGGCATGGAAAAACTCCCAAACGGCCGGCTCGTGCGGGGCGACGGGAAACTCCCGACGGCTTGAACCCGACGCGCACGGAATACTCAACCGGATTACTTCGACGCCTTGGCCTTCTCGGCCTTCATCGCCTTGCTCTGCGCGGGCGAGGGGCTGCGACGCAGCGCCGCACGCGGCTGGTCACGACCACGCAGGCGACGGAACAAGAGCTTCTCCAGCCGCTTGGCGTCGGCGTTGGACATGTACGGGTCCTGACGCAGGTGACGCAGGCGCTTGCCGCCCTTGCCCGAGCGAAGGTGCTTGTGATTGGCCGAGCGGTGACGGAGTTTGCCGGACTTGCTGATCCGAACCCGCTTCAGAAGGCCTTTGTGGCTCTTGTTCTTCATGGCTTCACCAACACTCCAGCACAGGCGGGCAAACCCTCTCCCGCGAATCGTCACGTCAACCCCGAACCCTCCGGATTCGACACCCGAAGCGCTCAGGCAGGGCCGGGATGGTAGACCGCTCCCCTCGCCCCAGCAAGTTCCGCACGGTGTGCCGATACCTATCTAAATGCGAACATCGCCCAGCGCGCAAGTCGCTTCGCGCGCAATCCGCCTCATTCCCCGGGATCGGGACTCGCGGAAGGGATCCACACTTCCGTATCGAGTCGGGTGATTGTCAGGTCACCCGCGTGGAACACGGGCACCTCGCCCGGGCCGGGGACTCGGCCGCCGCGTGAGTGATAGAAGATCAGCGAGCCACGACCGGGGCTGGTGAGCGGGCGATCGGCGGCGTCTCGAGTCGGGATCGGCCACGCGCCGGTGATGAGGAAGACCCTGGCCGCGGGCGCGCCGTCGCTGGCGCCCTCGTAGAGCACGCGGTGGGACGCGTCGGCGGCAATGAACTCTTCGAGCTTCGTCCACTGCTCATCCGGCTTTGACTGCACACGGATAGGGAGGATCGCGACGACGACCGCGATCGCGGCCGAGGCCGGCGCGGCCAAGCGCAGCGCGAGGTTGAGCCCGCGCCGGCGCGAGCCGCTGCAGAGGAAAAGAACGCCCAGAGCGCTGGCGATCGCAAGCCCCGGATAGATCGGGATTGCGTAGCGATCGCGCCGATCGGGGAAGAGTGTGAGCAGCAAAAGCCATGCGCCGGCCCAGACCAGCGCGAGCAGCCCCGCGGGCGTGCGCCACACGCGGGCGAAGAGCGCCGCGCCGAGCGCGACGAGCCAGGGCCAGTAGCCCGTCGCGATCTGCGCGAAGTAGTACCAGACGGGCTGCGTCGCCTTCTGCCCGCCCACGAGCCGGCCCGACGCGCGGGCCGCGATCTCTCGCCCGAAATACTGCTCGAGGAACGCGTCGCCAAAGGTGCGCATCATCCACAGGTGCCACGGGAGCGCGATCGCCACTCCGACGAGAAGCGTGACGAGGACGATCGCCGCGTGCTTCGGGCCGCGAACGCGCCAGAGCCAGATCGCCATGATCAGCGCGCTGGCCATCGCAGTCAGCGGCTTGGTCATGAGCGCCAAGCCGATCGGAACACCAGCGAGCGCAAACCAGGCCAAGGCGGACGTGATCGAAGCGTCGCGCGCTGATGAACCAGCCGCGCGCGGCTCGCTCCCAACCGTGCTCCTGATCCCAGTTGCGCACCCCAGCCTCGCGCCCTTCACAATCGCCCACGCGGCCAGCAGCAAGAACGCGCCGTGCCACATATCGAGCGAGATCTCGCGCGTGCGCCGAAAATACTCGTAGGTCAACGCCAGGATCACGCCCGCGATCGCGGCCAGGCGCCGCGTGCCAAGTTCCCGCGCGATGCCCGCGGTAGCGATCACCCCGATCGCGGCTGCGAAGACGCTCGTGAGGCGCGCCGTCAACAGGTCCACGCCGGACCACGCGAGCACACGCCCCACGATCCAGAAAACCAGCGGCGGCTTGTTGAAATACGGCTCGCCCTCGCCCGCGGAGAGCGACCAGCGCCCGGAGCGAGCGGCATCAAGCCCGAGCGCGGCGTACCAGCCCGTGTCGCCACGCCAGTCGCCCTGGTTGAGCTTGGGAACCGTGACGGCGAGCAGCACAATGACGGGGATGACGGCCCAGGACCAGCGCGCGAGAAGCCCGAGCGAAGGAAGCGACGCGAAGGCACGCGCGTGCGTCACAGGCCGCGGCGGATTCGCCTGGCGAGCGTCGGCCGAGGCTTGCGCCGCTGTCGGCCCGATCGGGATCATGCATGAATACCCGGATGGGTCACCGCTTGGGGGCGGCCGGCTGAAGGCTCTTGGCCTCTTCCTCGCCGAGGTACAGGATGCACCCGCAGGAGACGCAGGTCGTGAGCTTGCCCTTGCTCATCAGGCCGCTGACGGTGTCGAGGGGCAGGCTCATCTGGCACGAGCCGCAGGTGAACTCGTGACGCTTGCGGTCCTGGATCTCGATGGGGGCCATCGCGTCCTCGCCGCGGGTGTTAACGAGGCGCTCGAGCATCCGCAGCGAATCGCCCGGCACGTCGGCGGTGAGCGCGACGCGTTCTTTGGTCAGTTCGTCGAGGCGGTCTTTGATCTCCGCGGCCCGGGCGTCACGCTCGGCGACCGCGACCCCACGAAGCTTGTCGCGCTCCGTCCGCTGTGTCTCGATCTCGCCAACCTGCTTCTTCAGGTCGTCGACCTTGGTCATCGCTTCCAGGGCGCTCTGCTCGGCCTTGTCCTTTTCGAGCTTGAAAGTGTTGAGCTCGGTCAGGAAGGCCTTGTATTCCTTGTTGGTCTGGGCCCCGTTCATCTGCTCGCGGAGCGTCGCCATCCGCGCGTCGAGACGAGCAACCTCGCCCTCGGCCTGCTTGGCAACGGCGGCGAGCTGCTTCAGTTGTGCATCGATCGCGGTCTTCTTGGCGTCGAGCTGGGCGACCTGACTGGTCTGCTCGTTCAAGAATCGCTCGGCGGCCTTCAGTCTGGTCTGAAGGCCTCGAATCTGCTTTTCAACCAGGAACACACGCAGGAGCTTCGCAGTGACGTCCATCAAGCACTCCGGGCTGGCGTGCGATCATAGTCCGCCCCGGTGGAGGATGCGAATTAGCCCACCGCCCGCAGCCACCAGAAAGCCACCGGGACCACCAAAATGGGCGAATCGATGATGTCGAGCACCCCGCCGAAGCCCGGCAGGCTGGCCCCCGAGTCCTTGATCCCCGCGTCCCGCTTGAGCATGGACTCGATGAGATCGCCCGCCTGACCCAGGAGTGCGAAGACCGCCCCGGCGATCAGGCCGTGAACAACGCTCGGCGCGGCGATGCCCGCCCGGGCAAGAAGCCACGCGCCGAGCCCGCCCGAAACCACCGACCACACGACGCCACCCAGGAGTCCCTCCCACGTCTTGCCGGGTGAGAGCCAGGGGATGAGCTTGTGCCGGCCGACGGCCTTGCCGGTAAAGTACGCGCCGGTGTCGCAGGCCTTGATCGTGAGCAGCACCCACAGAAGCACCCACGAGGAATGCTCGTGGCGCAGCGCGAGGATGAATCCGGGCATCACGCCGAGGTAGGCGAACGACACGAGCGAGCCCGCGGCAGCGGCCGTCACACCCTCGCACGATTTGTGGCGTGCATAGAACACCATCGAGGCGATCAGGATCCCCACCACCGACGAGAACACAAACGCCGCAGTGGTCATCGAAGAGGCCGCGGCATCCGCCACGCCCCACGCGACCAGCCCGAACATTGCCGCGGCGACCGTCCACGGGGTCGACGCGCTCGTCTGCCTGGCGCGGATCATCACCGCCAGTTCCGCGGCGCCGAGCACCGAAAGGAACACGACGATCGGCAGGATCGCAAGGCCCGCGGGCCAGGTCGCGTCACCGGTCAGCCTGGAAAGCCACTCGGGCGCGGCGAGGCGATCGACGACTTCGTCGAGCCAGAGCAGGCCGATGAGGGCGGCGATCAGCACAGGCCCGAGCAGGAGGCGCTTACGCATGGGGCTGGTGGCCTCCGTCCGTCGCGGGCTCGTCCTGGTCCAGGCCGCCGAAGCGCCGGCGCCGACGCGCGAACTCGCGCACCGCGGCGTGCAGCTCCGCGACGCCGAAGTCGGGCCACAGCGCGTCGGTCACGTAGATTTCGGCGTAGCTGATCTGCCACAAGAGGAAGTTACTGATCCGCAGCTCGCCGCCGGTTCGGACGAGCATGTCGGGCTCGGGCAGTCCGGCGGTGCCGAGCGATGATTCGATCTCGCTTTCGTCGATCGACGCGGGGTCGATCTCGCCCCGGACCGCACGCGCCGCGAGGCTTCGGCACGCATCGACAAGCTCCGCTCGCCCGCCGTAGTTGATCGCCAGGCAGAGCTTGGAACCCGTGCACTCGCGCGTGGTTTCCTCCATCGCGTTGATCGAGGCAAGCACCTCCGGCGGCAGGCCGTCACGCCTCCCGATGACGCGGCAGCGGACGTTGCGGCGTTTCATCGCCTCGCGTTCGCCGTCGCAGTAGGTGCAGCACAGGCGCATCAACTCCGCGACCTCGCGATCGGGGCGTCGCCAGTTCTCCAGCGAGAACGAGTACAGCGTGAGCACCTCCACGCCGATGCGCTCGCACTCGGTCATGATGGTGCGAATGGTGGCGGCACCGTTGCGGTGGCCGAACTCGCGCGGGAAGCCGCGCTGGCGGGCCCAGCGCCCGTTGCCGTCCATGATGATCGCGATGTGACGCGGGATGCGTGACGGCGGCACGTCCGGCAGGTGCGTGAGCGGATCGGCGCTGGGCTGGACGGACTTGATGCGGGCCAGCGCGGCGCGGTCGTGATCGGAGAGCTCGGGTTGGATGGTGTGGTGCTGGGTCAAGTGGATGGGCTTGGTCTCTTCGGGCCGATCTCGGATCGCGGCGCCCTTACGAGCGTTCTTACGCCCCGACGATGATGGTTTGTTCGCGATCGGGCCCGATGCTGACGAATCCGATCGAGACGCCGACCTTTTCCTGGATGAAATCGAGGTAGGCACGGGCGGGCTTGGGGAGCGCCGCGAGCGAGCGGGCCGCGCCGATTTCGTCCATGAATCCGGGCAGATCGGTGTAAACCGGCTTGGCCCCGGCGAGTTCCGGGCCGTCGGCGACGAAGCGATCGGTCGTCGAGCCGTCCGCGAGCTGATAGGCCGTACACACCTTGATGGTGTCGAAGCCCGCGAGCACGTCGAGGAGCATGACCGAGAGGGAGGTGATTCCGTTGAGCATGGCGGCGTAGCGGAGCGCGACAACATCGAGCCAGCCGACGCGGCGCGGACGCCCGGTGGTCGTGCCGTATTCGCGCCCGCGCTCGCGGATGCGATGGGCGGTGTCGCCCGAGAGCTCGGTGGGCATTGGACCGGAGCCGACGCGGCTGGAATAGGCCTTCATCACGCCGATCGCGCTGGTCAGGATCGTTGGGGGCACGCCCGCGCCGGTCGCGATGCCCGCGGTGCCGGTGTTGGAGCCCGTGACATACGGGAACGTGCCGTGGTCGACGTCCAGGAGCGTGCCGTTGGCGCCCTCGAACATGACGCGCTTGCCCGCTCGCAACTGGTCGTGAACCAGGTACGTCGTCTCGCGGATCATGGGCGCCAGGCGCTGGCCCCACTGCGTCGCGGTCGCCACCATCGCCTCCACATCGGGCTGCTTGCCCAGGATCGGCGCCTTGAAGCGGCACGCCTGCGCGATCCTCGCCCGCAGCAACTCGGGGCGGAGCAGGTCGCGGGCGCGCACCGCGGCGGCCCGCTGCACCTTGTCCGCGTAGGCCGGCCCGATCCCGCGGCGCGTCGTCCCGATCTCGGTCAGCGGGCTCTCACCCGCGCCGCCTTTGAGTGTGTCCTCGCGGGCGGCGTCCTCGTCCTTGTGGTACGGCATGACGACGTGGGCGTTGGCGGAAATGACCAGGTTCGAGGTGTCCACTCCTCGCGATTGCAGCGTGTCGAGTTCCTTGAGGAGCGTGTCGGGGTCGAGCACCACGCCGTTGCCGATGACGGCGAGCGTTCCCTTGGAGAGGATTCCGGCGGGGATGAGGTGGAGCGCGTAGCGCTGCCCTGCGATCACGACCGAATGCCCGGCGTTGGCCCCGCCGTTGTAGCGGACCACGACGTCGTGCTCGGCGGAGAGGAGATCGACGAGCTTGCCCTTGCCCTCGTCGCCCCACTGCATGCCGATGACCGCGGTGGCGTTTCCCTTGGTCTTGTGGCCCGAGTTGGAGCTGCCCATCGTTCCGGCCATTTCGCACACTCCTGCCCTTGGGGCGATCCGCCTCCGTGTCGCCACGGGAGCCTCCGCCTTTGGCTCCTCAATGTAGGTCGTGCGGGCTGGCTGTGCGGTTTGTGACGGCTGTTCCGCTCCGGGCGCGCGGCTTGCCGGACCCGGGCGTCAAGGCCGGCACCCGCGCAACCGATGCACTGACCGAGGGAGTCGCGCAACCACATGCCCCCAGAAACCGTCCGCATCCTCTGCCCGAACCTGACGTGCCGAAAGGTGCTGGCCGTCCCCGGCACCGCGCGAGGGAAGACCGTGCGCTGCCGGGCCTGCGGCACGAGCATCAAGGTCCCCGCGGGGCGCGGTCACTCGCCGGGCAATCAAGCGGCTGAAAAGCCGAAAGACAAGTAGGCAGCATCAGGCATCAGGCATCGGGAAAATGCCGATTCAATGCCGAAGAGCCGCTCGCCTGCTCGAGTTCATGACAATCGAATTGCGCCGCCCACGAAGCCCTAGAGCTTCGGCTGGTTCTTCTCGTCATCGTCGCTGAAATCGAACTCGGCAAAGCTGCTGTCGTCGGCCATTTTGGACAGAGTTTCGGTGTCGATCTCGTCGAGCACGCTCCCCTTGCCGCCGGCGGCGGGCTTGGCGGGCGCGGGCTTGGGTGAAGACTTGGGCTGACTGGCCGAAGATGGTTTGGCCGGGTGGTCGGGGGCCGATTTGGTCGCATCCAGAACGGGTGAGGCCGCCGCCAGAACCTTGACCGGATCGACCGACGGCGGCGCGTCGCCGATCTTCACCACGAACGTGAAGCTGCCGATCGAGAGAACATCGCCCGCGGCCAACTCGGCCTGGTTGACGCGCCGCTTGTTGACGAAGGTGCCGTTGCTCGAGCCCAGGTCGCGGACCGTCACGGCGTCGTCCTCCACGCGCAGCTCGCAGTGCTGGCGAGAGACCGAATCGGACGGGATGCGGATGTGGCAGGTGTCCTGGCGACCGACGATGAGCGTCGACTTTTTGAGTGGCACCTCGCGCGGCGGCTTGTCGGCGGTGACGAGAATGAGGGAGGCATTCACCACGGGGCTACCCTTTCGCTCGGGCCCTCTGGAGGGGGTTCCGTCACCCCAAACTGTACGCTCCAAGGCCCGGCCCGATGCCGCAAGATACCGCGCTTCCCCAACTTGGGCAATCCTCATCCGAGGGGCCAGAATCTTCGCCCCGCCCGTGGCTGGGGGCGATACCCACATCGGAATCCACCCCTTCGCCGGTGCGCTCGCTCTATATCCACGTGCCGTTCTGCTTTCACAAGTGCCACTACTGCGATTTTTACAGCATCGTCGACACCCGCGATCGGCAGGAGCCGTTCGTTGAACGCTTGGCCGCCGAACTTTCCGCCCAGTCGCACCTTTCCGGCGGCGCGCCCCTGCGCACGATCTTCGTCGGGGGCGGCACGCCCTCTCTCCTTCGCCCCGACCTCTGGACGCGCCTGCTCGGCGTGCTCGAAGCCCGCTTCGATCTTTCGCTCATCCGGCGCGGGGTCGGCGAGTTCACGGTCGAGTGCAACCCCGAGACCGTGACACGGGAACTGGCGGATACATTGGCCACGGGAGGCGTGACGCGCGTCAGCATGGGCGCGCAGTCGTTCCACGCCGCCCACCTCAAGACGCTGGAGCGCTGGCACCACCCCGACAACGTCGCCAGGGCGATCGAGGTCGCGGGCGGCGCGGGCATCTCGCGCCGATCCGTCGATCTCATCTACGCGATCCCGGGCCAGTCGATCGCGGACCTGGAACGCGATCTCGACGCCGCGGCGTCGCTCCCGGTCGAGCACGTCTCCGCGTACAACCTCACCTATGAGCCCAACACCGCCATGACGCACCGCCTGAAGCGCGGGGAGTTCACACCCGCCGACGAAGACCTCGAGGCCGACATGTTCACGCTCGTGGGCGAGCGGCTCGGGGCGCGCGGATTTTCGCGCTACGAGGTGTCGAACTACGCAAGGCCCGGCGCGGAATGCCGTCACAACCTGGCGTATTGGAGGCAGGAGCAGTGGCTGGCCTGCGGGCCGTCCGCGTCGGGGCACGCCCGCGGCATTCGCTGGAAGAACGCGCCGCGTCTGGACGACTATCTGTCGTACTCGGACGAGGGCTGGGCGCGGGCGAGCGAGGTCGAGCCTCGCGACGCCAGGCGCGCGGTGCGCGAGCGGATCATGACCGGCCTGCGCCTGCGCGAGGGCCTGCCGATCGACTGGCTGCGTTCGCGCGCATGCGAGCACGGCGGCGACACCGAGAGCCGCGTTCAGCGCGCGATCGATCGCATGGACGAGCAGGGCCTTCTCCGAGAGCGTGATCCCGCGATCGTGCTCACCGATGCGGGTGTGCTCATCGCCGACGCGCTCGCGGCCCGGCTGATGAAGATGTTCTTGTGATCCGCGGCCCGCTCGCGCCGCGTTGGGGTGGCCGGGCGGTCCCCGCCGGTGTGTTGTGTCATCGCGTGCGAACCGCTCCACCAATGCAGCTTGCTGATCCGCTCACGCCGCCGACGAGCCCACGAGGATCGCGTCGCACTTCCTGGCCAGGGCGAAGTCCTTCTTGGTGATCCCGCCCGCGTCGTGGGTGGAGAGGCTCAGCGTCACCTTGGTGTAGCGGACGAGTATGTCGGGGTGGTGCTGGTCGGCCTCGGCCTGGGCCGCCACCTTGTGAACGAACTCCATCGCCGCCATGAAGCTCGCGAACTGGTACGTCCGCTGGATCGCGCCCGACACCTCCGACCACTCGGGGAGGTCTTTGAGCGCGGTCTCGACTTGGGCGGCGGTAAGCTTCTTCATCGCGTGCTCCACGCCCGGTCGGTCCGGGACGCGCGTCCAGTGTAGCGAATCCCGATCCCGTGCAAACCCCACCAGACACCGCCGACCGCGCCCCAGACCCGCACCCCGCGGGTCCGGCGACCACGCGCCTGGCCCCTTCCCCCACCGGCGCGCTCCACCTTGGCAACGCGCGCACCTTTCTTGTCAACTGGGCCCTGGCTCGAAAGCATGGCTGGCGCATCATCCTGCGCATCGAGGACATCGACGGCCCGCGCGTCAAGCCGGGCGCGATCGACCTCACCATCGACCTGCTCCGCTGGCTCGGCATGGACTGGGATTCCGGCCCATTGATCCAATCGAACGACCTTGAGCCATGCCGCGTCGCGATGCGAAGACTCGCCGGCGCTGCGCAGGCCTATCCCTGCGAATTGACGCGCTCGCAGATCGAGGCGGCGGCGTCCGCGCCGCAGGAAGGCGCCCACGACATCGCGTTCCCCTCGTCGCTGCGTCCCGCGCTGGTTTCACGCGAGTTTGCGAAGGCCGACGAACTGTCGAGTTGGCGATTCGCCACGCCGCGGGGCTTGGTCGAGTTTCACGATTTCTTTGCGGGGCCTCAGCGCCACGATCCATCCGCCACGATCGGGGACTTTGTCATTTGGACCAAGCGCGAGCAGCCCTCGTATCAGCTCGCCGTGGTGGTGGACGACGCCCGCCAGGGCGTCACGCACATCGTGCGCGGCGACGACCTGCTGGATTCCGCGGCCCGCCAGATCACGCTGCAGCGGGCACTTTCGCTCCCCACGCCGAGCTATGCCCACCTGCCGCTCGTGAAAGGCCCGGACGGGAGGCGTCTGGCCAAGCGCCACGGCGACACGCGGCTGGACACCTTTCGCGCCCGCGGCGTGCCCGCGGAACGCGTCATCGGTTTGGTCGCGTTCTGGTGCGGGCTTGGGGCCCGCACCCCCATGAGCGTGATCGAGTTCCGCCAGCGCCTTGATTCGGGTACGATTCCCCGAACCGAAGTGGTGTACACGCCGGAGGACGAACGATGGCTGCTCTCGAAATGACCCGCCGCTCCATGGCCCTCCTCCTGCCGAGACTTGCGATGGCGACGGCGATGGCGACCGCGCTGGCGGGCGTGCTCACGCTTTCGGCGTGCGACGAGCCGCCCGCCGACGACGACAAATTCGCGAAGGTCACCATCAAGGACAAGGAGTTCAAGCTCGAGCTGGCGCTCGACGACGAGAAGCGGTTCAAGGGACTCTCGGACCGAAAGGAGATCCCCAAGGACGGCGGGATGCTCTTCGTCTTCAAGCGCGCGGAGGAACGCGAGTTCGTGATGCGCGACTGCCCGATCCCGATCGACATCATCTTTCTGGACGGCACGGGGCGCGTCACCGCCAAGCACAAGATGAAGGTTGAAGAGCCGCGCAAGCCCGACGAGCCGGTGGACAAGATCAACCCCGCCAACGACAAGTACGAGCAGCGTCTGAAGCGCTACGGGAGCAAGTACGCCGCCCAGTTCGTGGTTGAGCTGGCCGGTGACACGCTGGACACGCTGGAAGTGAAAGAGGGGGACAAGATCAAGCTCGACACGGTCGCCCTGAAGAAGCGGGCCAAGTGAGCCGATAAGCCCCGGTGTCGGCGCGTGACGCGGGTCCGAGAACCCGGCGCGCCGTGGCTGGAGGCTCATGAGCTCGAGCACGTTCATCGTCGCGGTCTCGCCGTCGCTCCTCGATCGGGCGATGTCGCGCTGGGTCGAGCCGATCTCGGCCGCCTGGCCCGGCGCCGAGGCGCCGCGCTTTGAGCTGATCACCCATGACGAGTTGCTCGCGCGGGTCGAGCTGATCCGCCCGGGCGTTGATTTCGCGGCCACGCCGCCGGTGCTCCTGGCGATCGACGCGCACATGCCCGAGATCTTCCGCGTGCTCTCGCTCCTGCGCGATCGCCTGGTGCCCGCGGTGATGCTGCTCCCTGGCGACGCCGCCGGCGCGCTGCGCCGCAATCGCGACGGAACGATCGTCGACACCCTCGACGCCGATACCACCACGCTCGCCATCATGCTGCACACGCTCGGCGAGCGCCAGCAGTTGCTCCACGCCGTCTCGCGCGACCTCCACCTGGCGCAGAGCTCGCAGGGTGGTCTGCGCGGCGAGATGGACAAGATCCACGAAGAGCTTCACCTCGCGGCCGCGGTCCAGCGCGAGCTCCTGCCCCGTGAACTCCCCGAAGTTCCCGGCACGTCGTTCGGCGTCATCTACAAGCCGATGGGCTACGTCAGCGGCGATCTCTACGACGTTCGCAAGCTCGACGACCGCACCGTCGGGTTTTTGATCGCCGACGCCGTCGGGCACGGTGTGCCCGCCGCGCTGGTGACCATGGCGCTCTCCCGTTCGCTCGAAACGCGCGAGCGCCGCGGCGACGAGTGGACCGTGCTCGAGCCCGCCGAGGTGCTCAACCGCCTCAACCGCGAGTTCTGCTCGCGTCCCCACGCCGCCCAGCGATTCGCGACTGCGGTGTATGGGTGCATCGATCTCCCCACCATGCGCGTGACGCTCGCCGGCGCGGGACACCCCCCGCCGCTGCTCTTGCGCGCCGGGCAGCGCCTGCGTCAGGAAACCGAGGGCCCGCTCCTGGGGGTCTTCGACGACGCCATCTTCGACCAGGTCTCCTTCGACCTGCGCCCATCCGACACGCTCGTGCTCTATACCGACGGCCTGGAGACCGCGTTCCCCACGCTTGACTCGTTCACCCGCTCCACCACCAAGGCCAATCACGAGTACCTCAAGTACATCGAAAAGATGGCGATCCACGCGCGAGAAGGGCGTGCCGCGGAGCTGGCGGCGCACGAGCTGGCGCTGGCGCTCGACCACCACTCGGGCTCGCTCCACCAGATCGACGACATCACGGTGCTGGCAATCTCGTGCCCGGCGGTGACATCACAAGCCAAACCGGGCACGGACGCGGCGAGCAAGGCCAGTGCTCAGGCGGCGTAGCACGGCGGCTCGCGGCGCTTCGCGGTATCGCTAGTGGCGGAAGTGCCTCATGCCGGTCGTCAGGCATGTCACGCCCGACTGCTGGCACAGGTCGAACGTGTCCTGGTCGCGTTTGGAGCCGCCGGGGTGGGCGATGGTCGTCACGCCGGCGTGGATCAGCTTCTTTGGCCCATCGGGGAACGGGAAGAACGCGTCGCTGAACGCGACCGCGCCCTTGGCGAGCTTGCCGGCCTTGCGGCGCGCGATCCGGCACGCGTTCACGCGGTCCATCTGCCCCGCGCCCGCGCCGAACACGCGAACGCACGACGGGCCGCGCTCGGGCGAAATCCCTCCGATCACGATCGCGTTGCTCGTCAGCGCCCGGCACACCGCCTCGAGAAAGCCCGTGATCTGCAGCGTCGTGTCCGTCGGCGGCGGGCCCGCGCGATGGGATACCTCCGCCGGGTTCGCCAGGGCCCGGTCGCTCTCCTGCACGAGGAGCCCGCCGGGCACGAACTTGCACTCGATCGGCGGCTTGGCGCTGTCGCGCGGCTCACCAACCGCGAGCAAGCGCACGTTGGCCCAGCGCGTCCTGAGCTGCTCCAGGGCCGCGTCGCTGAACGAAGGCGCGACGATCACCTCAAGGAACACGTCGTTCCGGCACAGGCGGCTGGCCGCCGCCCCGTCGAGCTCGGAGTTCACCGCGAGAATCCCGCCGTAGGCCGCGACCGGATCGCCCAGGATCGCCTCGTCGACGGCCTCGGCAACCGTCGGCGCGATCGCGGCGCCGCAGGGGTTCGTGTGCTTGACGACGCACGCGCCGACCGGCGCGCCGTAGCCGGAAGGGAGCGTGAAGCGCACACGCCGCAGCGCCCGCGCCAGGTCCAGCGCCGCCGCGGCGTCGTTCACGTTGTTAAAGCTCAGTTCCTTCCCGTGCAATTGCGTGGCGCCGATGATCGAGGGCTCGCGCGTCGGCGCCGCCTCGCGGTACACAGCGGCGGGCTGGTGCGGGTTCTCGCCGTAGCGGAGGTCCGCGTACTTGATGAACGCCAGCGACAGCGCGTCGGGGAAGCGCTCGCCCGTTCCGCCTTCGCCCGAGAGATACGACGCGATGGCGGCGTCGTACTTCGCGGTCGTCGAGAACGCCGTCGCGGCCAAAGCCCGGCGCAGCTGCCTGGACGTCTTGCCGGCGTTGACGTTCAGGTCGGCCAGCACGCGCCCGTACTGGTCCGGGCTCGTCACGACCGCGACGAAGGCGTGGTTCTTCGCGGCCGATCGCACCATCGACGGGCCGCCGATGTCGATCTGCTCGATCGCCTCGGCGCGAGAGACGCCCTCGCGCGCGATCGTCGCCTCGAAGGGATAGAGATTGACGCACACCAGGTCGATCGGCGCGATCGCGTGCGTGGTCATGGCCGCGGCGTGGGCCGGGTTATCGCGCACGCCGAGCAGCCCGCCGTGGACCTTGGGGTGCAGCGTTTTGACGCGTCCATCCATGATCTCCGGGAAGCCGGTGACCTGTTCGATGGGAGTGGCTTTGATGCCCTCGCGCTGCAAGGCCGCCGCCGTGCCGCCGGTCGAGATGATCTCGACGCCCATGTCGGCCAGGGCGCGGACGAAGGGGACGAGGCCGGATTTATCGCTGACCGAGACCAGGGCGCGCGTGATGGGAACCAGATCGGGCCCATCTCCAGGCGCTTGTCCGTGCGCTGCCACGAGCGAACATCCTTTCCGCGCCGCCGCGCGTGGTTTTCCAGCCGATCACATGGCGCGGGGGAGGAACTTGGCGACCACGCCGCTGCTGGTGATCACATAGAGCACGCCGTCTTCCATCTTGTCGGTGACGAGCCCCTGCACGCCCTCGAGGGTCGCTCGCTCGATGACGCTGCCGCGGGCGGGGTCCAGCGTCACCGCTTCGCGCCCGTCCCACACCAGCAGACGGCCGGCGCGAAGCCCGACCACCCGGCCCGCGACGCCCTTGCAC
>JABWBC010000040.1 GCA_013360695.1 Phycisphaerales bacterium | reverse complement strand
CCGCACGCGTGGCCCGCGCTGCGCGACGGCGTGAACGCGATGATGCTGCTGCGCGAGCAGCCGGTGGTGCTGATGACGCCGAGCGTGATCGTGACCAGGTGAGCCGGCGACGCCGGAAGTTCATGTCCTAAGGGGCCACGCGAACGGCTCCGATGCGGGCCCGGCCGTGGGACGGCGATGAGTTTCCCAGCTTTCTCAATCAACGCCTCGGGACGGCGAAGGTTCAACCTGCCGCCGCAATCGCGCTGCGGATTTCGTTGCGTGCGTGAGCGAGATTTCGGAATCCCCGGGGCACGGGCCCACGCCGCTCGCCCGCCTGCCGCGACGCTGGCCGACAACGGCCCAGCACCATCTCATCCCGCGCACCCCTTCCCACGGGTTCCGACCCGGAAATTGGCCTCGCGCCCTCGATCGACGAATGATCCTGTGCTCTCAGGTCGATGAAAGGAATCATGATGACGACCGCATCCGCCGCTTCGCCGTCCATTCCGACAGCCGCTACGCATGGCGAGCGTCTGCGCCAAAGCCCCGCGGTCCGTGCGGCAATTGATGCGATGGTCGCCGAGTTGCGTGCGGCCTCGGCGGGCATCACCGAGGTGCGACCGCCCAATCCCGCACTCAAGGTGTCGTACGAGGCGCTCATGAAGCGCGCCGCCGACGTGCGCGGGCGCGGCCTGCTGTACCCCTACATCGGCTCGGGCCTCGGCAATTGTGCGCTCGTCGAATTGGCCGACGGCAGCGTGAAGTGGGACATGATCAACGGTATCGGCGTCCACTTCTTCGGGCACTCCGACCCCGACCTGGCCGCGCTCGGCATCATGAGCGGCCTGGACGACACGCTCAAGCACGGCAACCTGCAGACGAACTTCGAAGCAATCGAGTTCGCCGAGACGCTGCTGGCGGAAGCCCGCAAGAACAGCCGCCTGAAGTACGCCTATCTCTCGACCTCGGGCGCGATGGCCAACGAGAACGCGATCAAGGTGTGCTATCAGAAGCACGCGCCGGCGTCGCGTGTGATCGCGTTCCGCGATTGCTTCATGGGCCGCTCCGTAACCATGTGCCAGATCGGCGACACCGCGGATTACCGCCAGGGCGTGCCCCTGTCGACTCTGGTCGATTACATGCCATTCTGGGACGAGGCCGCGGCGCAGCGAATGGGCAAGGCGCGGTACATCGACATGGCGCTGCAGCATCTCGAAATGCTGCTCGATCGCTACCCCGGACAGCACGCATGCTTCATCTTCGAGCTTGTTCAGGGCGAGGGCGGTTTCAACCCCGGCGATCGCGATTACTTCAAGGCGCTCATGGAGCTGTGCAAGGCGCGTCGCGTCGCGGTGTGGGACGACGAGATCCAGTCGTTCGGCCGCACGAATCGCATGTTCGCCTACGAGATGTTCAACCTCGGCGAATACGTCGACGTCTTCTGCGTGGGCAAGATGACGCAGACGTGTGCGACGCTCTTCACCGAGGAGTACAACCCAAAGCCGGGCCTGCTCTCGGGCACGTTCACGGGTGAGGGCGTCTCGTTCCGCATCGGCAAGCGCATCCTCGAACGCCTGCGCGACGGCAGCTTCTACGACAGCGACTGCGGAGACGCGGGGCTCTTCTCGCGTCATCACGCCGAGTTTCGCAAGCACATGCAGGCGATGATCGCACGCCACCCCGATTGGTTCCCCAAGGTCGTCGATCGCGCCGGCAACGAGCACCCACACTTCGGCGGTGTGGGCGGCATGATGAAGTTCACGCCGTTCGCCGGAAAGAAGGACAAGATCAACGCCGCCTGCAAGGCGTGCTTCGAGGCGGGCGTGGTCCTGTTCTCGTGTGGTCACGGCCCGTACCACGTGCGCATGCTCCCGGCGCTTCCGGTGCTGAAGCTGGAAGACTGGCCGCGCGTGTTTGCGTGCATCGAGAAGGGCCTCGCTGCATCCGCGATCTGAGATTGCGGCCCTTTAATCACCCAGCATCCCCGTCCAGATAACCAGGTGGCGGGCGGCCGGTGATCGCCTCTGAACCGCTCAGGGCTACCATCGGCGCGGTCCGATGATGACAGGCCGGACGTGGTGCGGCTCCGCACCAATCCGAGTCAAAAACCTATCAAATTCCAACCGAATCGAGGTCGCCGTGTTCCTGATCCGCCAGGCCAAAGCCGAAGACGTGAGCACTCTGCTTCAGCTCGCACGCATGGTGTATTTCATCAGCCTGCCGCCCGACGAGCGCCTGCTCGCCGGAAAGATTCAGCACAGCCGGGATTGCTTTCTGCGCGTGGCGTCGGGTGGCACGGCCGAGACGCAGCCCGTTCCGCCCGACGTCATCGCCGGCTACACCGCCGACGACTCGGATCTCTTTATGTTCGTGATCGAGGACACCGCGACCGGAGGCGTGATCGGAACCGCCCAGCTCAAGGCGCACATGGGCGGCCCGGGCAACCCGAATTACTCGTTCAAGGTCACGCAGCGCGAGTTCAAGAGCAAGTCGCTCGGCTTCGGCACCACACACCTCGTCGGCCGACTCTTCAAGGACGAGAGCAGCCCGACCGAGGTCGGCGGCCTGTTACTCCAGCCCGCATTCCGAGGACACCGCGATCGCCCGGGGCGCTTCCTCAGCTTCTCCCGCTTCCATTTCATCGCCCTCAACCGCGATGTCTTCGCCGAACGCGTCATCGCGGAGATGGCGCCCGACACGACCAGCGGCGGCGACAATCTCTTCTGGGATCACGTCGGACGGAAGTTCATCCCCGTCAAGTACTCCGAGGCCGATCGCTTCTGCCAGCACAACCGCCAGTTCATCGAAGAGCTCTTCCCGCAGGACGACATCTACCTGACGCTCCTGCCGCTCGAGGTGCTCAACCGCGTCGGACAGGCCGGGCCCGACACCATCCCCGCAAAGCGTCTGCTCGAAAAGCTTGGGTTCCGCTACAACAACTTCGTCGATCCGTTCGACGGCGGCCCGCACATCGAGGCGAATACGGGCGAGATCACGCTGGTCAAGGCCACGATGCGCAAGCCGCTGGGCTCGCCGATCGAATCGTCAAAGGCGACGCACCGCGCCATGATCAGCGTTTTTCACAGGGACGGCGAGTTCCGCCTGCTCGACACCGACGTCGCAATCACCGATGCCAAGGTGCGCACGACCGCCAAGGCGATGGAGTTGCTGATGGCCAAGCCGGGCGTCGTCGCGGGCGTCACGCCCATCGAGGACTATTCCGCTCCCAAGCCCAAGAAGCCCCGCGCCAAGAAGGGCTGAATCATGACAATTCAGACATCGTCGCACCACGCCTCGCTCTCGCGCGATTCCGCGGATCTGATCGGCGGCGAGTGGACCCCGCACGCCTCGCGCACGCTGTGCTCGCGAAACCCCGCCCGCCCCGACGAAACCGTGTGGAGCGGCAGCTCCCGCATTGACCATGTCGCGCAAGCGATCGACGCCGCGCGCCGGGCGCTCCCCGCGTGGGCCGCCACGCCGATGGAGAAGCGAATCGCGGTTCTGCGGCGATTCCAGGCGAACTGCAAATCGCGTCTTTCGGCGATCACCACGCTCATCCGCGACGAAACAGGCAAAGTCCAATGGGACGCCGCGGCCGAAGCCTCGCTGCTCGGCGCGAAGGTTGACATCACGCTCGATGACTCGCCGACCGGCGCGATGCGGCGCGTGACGGCGTTCGACGTGCCCGTCTCGGCGACGCGCACGGGACGAGCGTGGTTCAAGCCGCACGGCGTGATGGCGGTCGTCGGGCCGTACAACTTCCCGATGCACCTCCCCAACGGGCACATCGTGCCGGCGCTCGCGATGGGCAACACGATCGTGTTCAAGCCCAGCGACAAGACGCCCGCGTGCGGCCAGCTTCTCGCGGAACTCTTCGACGACGCGCTCCGAGCCGAGAATGCCCCGCCGGGCGTACTCAACCTCGTGCAGGGTGCCGCGGACGTCGCCTCGTCGCTCGTGTCGCACCCGGGGATCGACGGCATTCTGTTCACGGGCTCATGGCCGGTCGGGCGTCGAATCATGGAGGCCAATCTCGATCGTCCCAGCCGTCTCGTCGCGCTTGAGATGGGCGGCAACAACGCCGCGGTCGTCATGGACGATTGCGACCTGCGCCAGGGCGTGGTGGAGTGCGTCCGCTGCGCGTTCATCACGACGGGCCAGCGTTGCACATGCACGCGCCGGGTCATCGTTCACGAGGCGATCGCGCCGCGCTTCATCGCGGCGCTCTGCAAGGCCGCGTCGAACCTGATCGTGGGCGATCCGGGCGCGAGCCACCCGGTGTTCATGGGCCCGATCATCAGCGAGCAGGCCCGCGCGGCGGTGCTGGAGTTCCAGGCGTCGCTCGCCCGCGCGGGCGGCGAGGTGCTGGTGCCGTCCACACCGATCGAAACTCCCACGCGCGGCTGGTATCTCTCGCCCGGCGTCGTTCGCGTCGATTGCTTCACGCCGACCGAGCAGGCCGCTCACGATGCGGGTTGTGACATCGAAGTCTTCGGGCCGCTGGTGCGCATCGCGGTTGTCAAGTCGCTCGACGAGGCGATCGAGCAGGCGAACGCGACGCGATACGGCCTTGCCGCCGCGATCTTCACGAAGAATCAAGACGCCGCACAACGCTTCCTGCACGAGTGCCGCGCCGGATGCATCAACGTGAACACTGGGACGGCGGGCGCGTCGAGCAAACTCCCCTTCGGCGGCCTGGGCTTGTCCGGCAACCATCGCCCGGCGGGCGCGTTCAGCCTGGATTACTGCGCGTATCCGGTCGCCGCGATGACGGAGACCGGCCCGGATGCCCCGCTCCCTACGGGCATGATGCTCGACGACGCGTGGCTCGCGGCGCGGTAGACTGGGGACATGAGTGGGAAGGCTCCTCGTCATGTGACCGAGGCACATTCTCCAGATGATCACGCCGCACTTCGCTTGCTACTCATGTGCGCGGTCGTGATCGCCTGGTTCATGGCGATTCACTGGACGGCCGGCATCGTCGAGCGGATGTCCTGGGGGAGTTGGTTCGTCACGCCACTGGGAGAGAGCAGGATTGAAAATGCGATTTCCGCCGTCAAGCAGGTGGGCTCGTGGTTCGTCGAGCACAACGACAATATTCCAGAGATGGCGCGCGTAGTCTTGATGCTTCTGTTTGCAGTCGGAGCGACTCGCTACCTGCTTTGGGCGAGGGGCAGAGCGATCCAGTGGATCCTGACGGGGGGTGATCATTGACTCCGACTTGGTTGCATCCAGTTGTCCGCCTCATGGGTCTATTTTTCATCATTGTGTTTACGGCCCCCTGCCTGAGCGAATGTGTGGTGCGTGTGCGCGAGCTCGTGAGTGGGGAGTTGTTCTTCACAGGGTATGTCTCGTGGCTTCGTTCCATTGCAGAGTACTTTGTTCCACTCGCCGCCGGCCTCTGGTTCTTCTTCGGCACGCGCCACGTCATCTCGATTGTGATGCGCGGCAGGTTCGCCGCCCATTGCTGCCAGCACTGCGGCTATGACCCGGGGCCGAATCGCCCGGAGCGCTGCCCCGAGTGCGCCCGAGCGTTTCCTGTGAACCCGAGCGAGCCGCCGTCATCGGCGTCCTCGTCGGCGTAATTTCCTTCGCCTCATTGCGGAGATTCCCATGACCCCATTCAGCCTCTCCGTCGTGCTTGTTCGATTGATCGCGATCTACATGATCGCAGGGTACGCGATTGTCGGCTTCATCAGGGAATTGCTCGTGATGGTGTCGCGGCTGCGCGAAACGAACTTTGACATCTCGGCCGCGACAAACACCTTTGGGGGGTCGCTGCTGGCGAATCTCGGGTACTACGCCGCGTACGCGTTCATCGGCGTCGTTCTCTACCTCAATGCCGTTGCGATCGCGACGCGTCTCTCTCGCGGGTTGGATACTCCCCCCTCGTCACCAACGCCGCCCGCCACCGCCGCCTAACCTCGCGTTCCCGAGGATCGCCATGTCCAACCAGCCCAATCAGCCCAACCGCCGCACCATCCTGCCCGACGCCCGCGTTTCGCCCCGCTTTGCCGGCGTCGCGACGTTCTGCCGTTATCCACGCCTCGCCGACGTCGCGCCCGAGAATCGCCCCCTCGACTGGGCGATCTACGGCGTGCCCTACGACGGCGGCGTGACCTACCGTCCCGGCGCTCGCTTCGCACCACGCGCGATCCGCGACGAATCGCAGTACGTCAAGCCGTTTCACATCGCGCACAACGTGAACGTGTGTGAGAAGCTGAGCCTCGCCGACGCCGGCGACGCGCCGGTCAGACCCTACTCACCCAAGGACAACGCCGACGCCGTCGCGGCGTTCGCGGCCGGGCTCGCCGACCCTTCGACCAAGCTCTTCGCCGTGGGCGGCGACCACTCGATCGCCTACGCGAACATTCGCGCGTCGTGGGAACGACGCGGCAAGCCCGCGGGCGGCCTGTCGATCATCCATTTCGATAGCCACCTCGACACCGTCGACGCCGTGTGGGGAGAGAAGTGGGGGCACGCCTCGCCGTTCATCCGCGCGATCGAGGACGGCCTGATCAACCCCAGGAGAATGCTTTCGATCGGCGTCAAGGGCCCGCTCAACACCGGCGCCGATCTGGACTTCGCAAAGAAGCACGGCGTGACGATCGTCACGCGCGAAGACCTCTTCTCTGGTGGTGCCTCGGGCGGCGCCGCGACCATCGCGTCGTTTCTCAAGTCGCTTGTACACGCGGAAACCTACATCACCGTCGACATCGACGTCGTCGATCCCGCGTTCGCGCCCGGAACGGGAACACCCAGCGTGGGCGGTCTTTCCAGCGCCGAGCTGCTGGCGCTCCTCCGCTCGCTCCGCGGCGTGAACATCGCTGGCGCGGATGTCGTCGAGGTTTTGCCCGATCGCGACCACGCGGGAATCACCGCCCTCTTGGCGGCCCACGTCATCTTTGAGATCATCGCTCTCGACGCCGTCACGCGGTGACTAAAGGTCTGCCACCAACCGCGTTATCGCGCTCGGTGCTTCTCGACGCTGCAAGCTCCGGTTACTAGCGGGGTTTCGCTCGGAGTCGAGCGTCGAGTGCAGCCATGGGCAATGGGCAATAGGTAGATGCGCCGTTTGAACTGTAACCGCTCTAGCCTCACTGCTGGCTTTGATCAGCCCGCGATCTGCCCGCGTTGGAGCGCCAGCACAAGCTCGACGTGTCCGATGGGCTTGCCGAGCTTGAACGCGATCTCTCGCGCCGAAAGCCCGGCCGCCGCGAGCTGCCGCGTGCGCGACTGCCAATCGTCAGGCGTTGCTTCCGGCGTCCGCGGCTCAATCAGACGCGATTCGGTCTTCGCGGGTTCGCCCATGCTCTTGGCCACCGGCCGCCCCTGCGTCTCGGCAGGCGTTTCACGCGCCGCGGCAAGCTTGGGAACAGTCGAAGTCGCACCCGTCGTCCCGATCGACATGCGAGTGCCTTGTGGCTCGTTCCCGAGTTCTTCCAGGCGGCGGATGCGCCGGTCGGCCTCGGTGATCAGTCGTTCGAGGCGATCGATCTTCTCGTCCATGCGGCGCGAAGGCCGGTCGTCGCTCGCACGCGACTCGCCGGAATGCGACGAACTCGCACGGCGTTCTCCCGCCGCGTCGCTCGCCGATTGGTAACGGGCGGCCTGTGCGAGCAAGCGAGCCCGCTCCAGGTGCGCCAGGTTGTCGTCCGCCCCCCGACCGGCCTTCTTCCAGCCGAAGTGCCTCATCACCAGAATGATCCCCACCACCAGCGCGACGCCGGCGGCAATGTCCGGCACCGTCATGCTCTTGACCATGTCCATCGACGACTTGCCGGCGGCCGGCGGTTGCACCTGTAAGGCGTTCGTGTTCGCCGGCTCGACCCCGCCTGCTCCCGCAGGAGACGACTCCAGCCCGCTCCCCACGTTCGTCTCCGGGGTCTGAAGCCGAACCGCCGACGAGTTGTTGACTTCCTGCATGCGGACCTCCGCGCGAATCACCCGCGGCCCCGCCACCCAAGGCGACGCCCGTCAGAACCCTACCATCGGCATGTGAACGCCCCGCGGCTCAATCTCCGCCCGCCGATTCTCAACCGCCCGGCTCTCCCGCCAAAGTCGGGCGCCGCCGGCGTCGTCATCCGACGTTGGCGGGCTCTTTCGGGCGGTGGGCGCGTGCGTGACCCCGAGCGCCGCACCCTGATCGCCTGCTCCGCGGGCGCGGATTCCTCGGCGCTCGCCATGTGCCTCGCGGCCGCGGGGAACAACCTCGTCGTCGCCCACATTCTGCACGACCTTCGCCCCGAGGACGACGCTGCTGCTGACCTTGAGGCCGCCCGATCGCTGGCCCTTGGGCTGTCGCTCCCCTTCGCCAGCACGAGCGTGTCGTGCAAGTCCAAGGGCGGCAATCTCGAGGCGATCGCCCGCCGAGAGCGGTACGCCGCCCTGGTCGCGCTGGCCCGCGAGCACGCGTGCCCCTTCATCGCCACAGCGCATCACGCCGACGACCAACTCGAAACGCTCCTCATGCGCCTGATCCGCGGGAGCGGCCCGCGCGGCCTCTCCGGAATCGCGCCCAAGCGCCGCCTCGCGCCGGGCGTCACGCTCATCCGCCCGATGCTCGACATCACGCGCGCCGACGCCGAAGCGATCTGCCGCGACGCAGGTGTTTCCTGGGCCACCGACGCGACCAACTCCGATCGCACACGCCTCCGGGCGGCGCTGCGGCACGACGTCATCCCCGCGCTGCGACGCATCGCGCCATCCATCGCGACGACCGCCGGACGCGTCGCGGCCGTGCAACGCGAAATGGCCCGAGAGCTCGATCGAGCCGCGGCGGACCTTGTTACCCAAGCGAGCGCTCGCCCGTCCGCACTCGGCGGAAGCGACCAATGCGAAGTCCGCCTCTACCGGGCGTGCTTCCACACGGCTTCGCGGGCGGTCGCGGAACTGGCGCTCCGCCAGACCATCACCCGCGTTGGTCGATCGTCCGACGCGATCTCGACGCGAACGCTCAAACAGCTCCTGGCCGCGATCCAGAGCGACTCCGGAGAGATCAAGAACTTCGAGTTTCCCAACGCCACCTTGCGGCTCGATGAATCGAGCCTGGTCATCCGCCCACGAACATGAAACGGCAACGCGTCAGCCGCGCGCCAGCCACACCCGCACCAGCGCCTCGCCCACCATGGCGATGATGAGCAGCGGCAGGTGCGCGATCGAGGCGAAGAAGACCTTGCGGGCGCTGGGGCGATCCTTGACTCGCGCGAGCTTGACGACCAACCACAGGAAGGCGAGGTAGGTGATCGAGGCGATGCCGACGTAGGGCAGCCCGAGGTTCTTGACGAGGAAGCCGGGCGCGATGGTGGCGGGCGCGAGCAGGATGGTCCAGAGGACGATCGCGCGAACGGTGCGCAGCTCGCCGCGCTCCCGCGTCGGCAGGACGCAGAATCCGCCGCGGGCATAGTCGTCGCGGTACATCCACGCGATCGCGAAGAAGTGGGGGATCTGCCACACCGTCATCAGCGCGTAGAGCGAGAGCGAACCGAGCGAGAGCGCCGACTCGAACCCGCCTCCCGCGGCCGCCGACCAGCCGATCATGGGCGGGATCGCTCCGGGGATCGTGCCGACGAGCGTCGACGCGGGCGTGAGCAGCTTCATCGGCGTGTACGCGAAGACATAGACGAGGATGCAGGCGGCGGCGAGCACTGCGGGCGCCGGGCCGCTGACCAGCCAGAGCAGCGCCGTGCCGATGACGGAGAGCGCGATCCCGAGCGTGACGACCTGACGGGTGGTGACGCGTGACTCGGGGAGCGGCCGCTTGGCGGTGCGCTGCATCACGGCGTCGCGGTCGCGCTCAATCGCCTGATTGAGCGAGTTGGCGCCCGCGGCGGTCATCGCCACGCCGATGCTCGATCCGATCGCCGCGATCGCCAACGAGCCCAGGGTCCAGGTGTGCTCGACGGCCGAGAGCACGAAACCAAGCGCCGACGTGATCGTGACCAGCTTTGTGATGCCGGGCTTGGTGGTTTCGAGCAGGCTTTTCGCGATGCCCGCGCGCGGCGTTTGGGTCGGATCGGTCGCGACGCCCGGAGGCAGCTCAACCCGAATCGGCGCATCGACAGCCAAGGCCTGCGCCACCGGGGAGGCCTGGTCATTCGAACGCTGATCTGTGGTTGCCCGCGACAAGCCGACAAGTGTAGCAGGCACAGGGCGAGCGGTGACATCGCCGCTTGCCGTACGCACGTGGCGAGATGGCGGGCCTTCGGACATGCATGTCGTCAACAGGACTCCGGTGCCCCGATGTTCCCTCGATCGAGCCCACCTCGCGCCGTGTTGCTGTCCGCCGCAATCTCAGGCTCACTTGCCCTCGCCCGCAACGGGAACCGGCGGCGGCACCGCCAGGTCCGCCCACACCGGGAAGTGATCGCTGGGGAACTTGCCCGATGCTTCCGCACCGGCCCCAGTCCCCGGCGCCCGCCGCCACACGCCCGCCTTGGTCACCGCGATCGCCCGCGACGGAAGCACGTAGTCCACGCGCATCCGGAACGTTGACGTGTCGTCGGCATCGAGCCCCAACACTGGAACATCCGCGAACGGCGTAACACTCGCGTTCATCTTCGAGTTGTTGAGCAGCAGCCCGATCGGGTTGTCGATCGACGCGCCCTCATCCGGGTCGGCGTTGAGGTCGCCCACGATCACGAACATCGAGCCTTCCCACAGGCCGCCCGGCTGGCTCGCGTCGTCGACGAGCGCCCCGGAGTTGTCGATGTAGTCGCTCCAGAACCTGATCTCGTCGTGGTTGCGCGTCGCGTTCCGCTTCTCCGCCCCATCAAACGCCGGCGGCGAAGGATGCGAGCACAGCACATGCAGCACGCTCTTGGTGGGCAGTCGCACCGGCACATCCCAGTGCGACTTCGACGACAGCCGCATGTACTTCAGCTCTTCATCGTCGAACCACGCCTTGCCATCGGGCGACTTGGGCAGCATCGCGTTCGGCAGATAGCTCCACGGCATAAGCCTGAAAGTGCGCACGTGCTCGCTCAGGATTTCCAGACGCTCGTCGACCAGCAACGCCATGCCGTATTGCCCGGGAAACGTGCCGAATCCCCAGCAATCGTTGCCATACGCGCGCCCCTCGGCCGTCTGCTTCGACGGATTCCCCGCAGCATCTGACGCCGACGGCAACGGAAACTCCGCGACCGCCTTTCCGTCGTTGTCGAGATCAAAGCCGCTCGAAACGCCCGTGTTCACCGGCGCCATGAACGCCCTGAACTTCATACCCTGCACGTCCGGCGCCTGCGGCACCTTCAAGTACAACTCCGCGAATTTCGCCGCATTCTGCCCGGGCTTCTCGCCCGTCACCGTGTCGGGGCCGTCCTCGCCGTCATACGCGATCTCGTTCAGGAGGATGATGTTCGGTCGAATCCGCTGGATCACCTCCGCCAGTTTCTTGAGCCGCGGCTGGTCGCCCGTCTTCAGGTCGCTCGTCCGCATGTCTTCGACGTTGAATGTCGCGACCCGCAGCACCACCGATCCCGCGGCCGGCACATTGCTGATCTCGCCCGCGCCCTCCTGGGCCCGCGCGCCCCACGCCAGCAGGACCGAAAGCAGCCCCGCACACAGCCCTCCGATCTTCATCGCAAATCTCCACATGCTTTGAGTGGCTCGGCGCTCTCCGACCGCCCTTCCATCGCAAACCTCCCATCGCTTCTTTCCGCGCGGTCGCGCATCCACCAGCGCCGATCTCCCAATCGCCTAAACTTAGGCGATCCGTCCACGTCCCGGTAGCTCAGTTGGATAGAGCAGCGGTCTTCTAAATCGCAGGTCGGCGGTTCGAATCCGCCCCGGGACGCTTCCGCGTGCCACGGACCGGTCCTCAGGTCCGTGCGAGTGCGCGCACCACCCGGCACAGCGATGCCCGCCCATCGCACAATCCCATCCTCAGGTTCGTGCGATCCGCGTCGCCTCTCACATCTTCCGCGCCCTCATCGCCAGGAACATCGGGATCTCGCGCCTCGCGCGATTCTCTTCATCCGCCTTCGGCCCCGGCGCACTCCGCCTCGCGCTCGCCCACTCCTCGATCGCGTCGACCACCATCCCCGCCTCCGCGACCGCACGAACGTACGCCTGGATCGGGCGGTTGAACGTCCACGTCGTGATCGGTTCCTTGCCGCTCGACACCTCGCCGGGGTTCATCACGATCGCGGTCGGCTCCTGCGTCAGGTAGCCATCCACTCGGCGATACTGGCGCGGCGGTGTTTCGCTCTGCTCGCTTTCCATCGGCCCCCCCATGCGGTGCCCACGCCGCGAGCGCTCATATTCCCAGCCCCAGCTCGTGCGCCCCGGCGCGCGAAACGCAGGGTGCAGGATCACCATCACAAACCGTCCGCCCTGCTTCAACGCGTTCGTTACGCCGCGCATCAATGGCAGGATCGGATCGATGTTCATGAGCGCCATCACGCAGGCGACCCCGTCAAACTCGCCGAGCTTGGGGTCGATGGCGCGCGCGTCGCCGACCTCGAATCTCGCCGGCCTGGCCGCCACCTTGGCCCAGCGTCGGGCGGCGTCGATCAGCTTTTCCGACGCGTCCACGCCGACCGCGTCCGCGCCGCTCTCGGCCAGCTTTCTCGTCAGGATTCCCTGGCCACAGGCAACATCGAGAATCCGCTGGCCCGGCTTGAGTTCGAGTAGGCGCAGCGTCCCCGGCATGATCACGTCGCGGTGGTGGTCGCTCCGCCCGTGCTTCAGCAGCTGGTCGTACCAGCCCGCGACGTGGTCCCACGACGAGTTGCTGACCTGCGGCATCGGCCTTTCGGGCGCGGGCTCCTCCGCCGTCTCCGGAGTGCGAGAGCCGCCGCGCCGCGTCAACCGCCGAAATTCTTCCGGCGCTGGGCTGGTGAAGCGCATCGATTCGCCGGTCGTGGGGTGTGTGAACCCAAGCTCGGTCGCGTGGAGGCACACGCGCCCCATCGGGTCGTCGCACTCCTTCGGGCCCGTGCCGCGATAGCGCCAATCGCCGATCAGCGGGTGGCCCATCTCCGACATGTGAACGCGGATCTGGTTCTTTCGCCCGGTCTCCAGCCGCACCTGGATCATCGTTCGCGACGGCCCGACCTCAACCACGCGATAGTGCGTCACCGCGAGTTGTGGCGTGTTGTCGTGTCCCGCCGAATCGTCGCGCCCGCCGTCGCGAGCGTGCCTCGCGGGCTCACGCACGCTGTGCATGAGGCCGTCTGCGCCCTCGGCGACGAACGTGGTGATAGTTCCCGTCGCCTGCGGACCTTGACCTTGCAATTCGCCTTCGACAACCGCGGTGTACAGGCGATGCACGCGCTTGGTGCGGAACTGTTCCTTCAAGCTCTCGTACGCCGCCTCGCTCTTGGCGAAGACGAGCAGGCCCGAGGCTTCCTTGTCGAGTCGATGGATGATCCAGACGCGCGTGCCGCGTCGGCGCGAACGCATCTTCACATGGCGTTTGATCTGCCCGAAGACGCAGGGCGTGCTGGAGGGCAGTCCTCCCTCGGTCAACATGACGGCCGTCACAACGCCGGTCGGCTTGTCGACGACGATGACGTCGTCGTCTTCGTGGACGAGTCGGATGCCAAGCCCGAGCCCGCGCAGGCGTTCGCCGCGGTCGATACTGCGAGCGGGAGCGGACTCCGGACCCCGGTCTTGGTCTTGCTCGGTACTCGCCCCGAAGCCACCAACTGGGTTTGACTCCTCGCGCCGCGGGCCGCCGGGGCGGAATCCGCGCAAGGGCATCCGCGGGCCGCCACGAGGCCCCCGTCGCCCGTCATCGGACCCATCTCGATTGTCCCGCCCGCGTCGCGGCCCATTTGGCTTCATGATGAGACTTTAGCGCTCGACGCCATAGGCACGATCCGATCCATCAGCCATGCCGCGAAGGCGTCCTTAGACATCTTGGGCGCTGGGGTCGACGTGCCGCCCTTGGCGAAGAGCGTCGCCTCAATGTCCGGGCTGTCCATGGTCTCAAGTGGGTTTCCCACCACGAGGTCCACGCCCTTGCGGTCGAGCTTGGCGAGCGCCGACGCGACGAGTTCGCCGCGCGGTTCGAGGGCAAATCCGATCAGCAATTGCCCGGGCTTTCTAGAGGTGCTGATCTCCGCCAGCAGGTCTGGTGTGGGCTCCAATTCCAGCGTCAGGTTGGTCGAGTGCCGTCTGAACTTGCCGTTCCACATCGCGGGGTCGATCTTTGGCCGATAATCCGCGACCGCGGCGGCCATGACCAGCACGTCCGTGTTCCCGAACTCTTCCCGAAGCAGCCCCCGCAAGTCTTCGCAGGTTCGGAACCGGCGCACCCGCACCCGCGAATCGGTCGGTAAGGCTGGGGCCGGTCCGAGCAACAGGGTTGCGGACCATCCGCGTCGGGCCGCTTCGTCGGCCAGGGCGCACCCCATCCGTCCGGAGGACCGATTCCCGATGAACCGCACCGAGTCGATCGGCTCGTGGGTGGGTCCTGCGGTGATGAGGATCCGCGTCAGGGGCGTTGGCGGTGGGGGATGGCTCAAGGTGCAAACCTCTTCGATTGGCGATCCCTTCCCGTTCTCTCCGGATGACCGTAGGCCCCGCTCCACATTGGGATGTCGCCGGATGCAATCCGATCTCGTCCGACGTACCATCCCCGTCCCTCCGTTCGCGTCGACCCAGCCCGGGGCGATCGTGGTTCGGAACAACTGACCTCGTGACTCGATCTCGGGAAAGGGCGAATGGCACGATCTCGCAAGAAACTCGGTGACATCCTCGTCGGTTGGGGCGTGATCACCGCCGATCAGGCCGACAAGGCCTCCTCCGCCGCCAAGGGCGCGGGAAAGCGCCTCGGCGAGGCTCTCGTCGAACTCGGCTTTGCCAAGGAAGACATGGTCGCCAAGGCGCTGGCCGAGCAGTTCGGCGTGGAATATGTCGATCTCGCCTCGCCGGCCGTAAGCGGCAAGGTGGACATCAAGCTCATCCCCGAAGAGCTGATCAAGAAGCACCTCGTGCTCCCTTTATCGCGCAACGCCGGGCGACTCCAGCTCATCATCCACGATCCGATGGACCTGGAAATGCAGGACATGCTGCGTTTCCGCCTCAACGTCGAGATTGAGCCCAAGCTCGCGTCCCGTTCGGCCATCAAGGCCTTCCTCGACGGCGGCGGCAAGGGCGGCGGCGGCGGGGGCGCTCAGCCCCGCATGGTCGCGCCCACCGAATCCCTCGTCTCCGAGTCCATCGATAAGTCGGTCGACAAATCGGTC
Organism: Phycisphaerales bacterium; assembly: GCA_013360695.1. GTDB lineage: Bacteria > Planctomycetota > Phycisphaerae > Phycisphaerales > UBA1924 > JABWBC01. The sequence continues at coordinate 10,745 of JABWBC010000040.1, read as the reverse complement.
GACCGTTCGATGGACAAATCGATCGACGTCACCAGCGAAGACGCCCCGATCGTCAAGCTCTGCAACCGCATCCTCGTCGAAGCCGTCAAGATGCGGGCCAGCGATATTCACGTCGAGCCGATGGCGGATCGCGTGCGCCTCCGCTATCGAATCGACGGCGTGTGCCTCGAGCGCGACAACCTCCCGAAGCGCATGCAGAACGCCCTGCTCTCCCGCTTCAAGCTGATGTCGTCGATGAACATCGCCGAGAAGCGCGTCCCGCAGGACGGCCGAATCAAGATCCCCGTCGACGACAAGCTCATCGACTTCCGCGTCTCGGCCTGCCCCGCCTATCACGGCGAATCGGTGGTCGCCCGTATTCTGCGCCCCGACAGCGTCCGCATCGGCCTGGTCAACCTCGGGTTCGAGCCCGACAACCTCTCCATCTTCAACCGCATCATCCGCCGCCCCAACGGCATTTTCCTGGTCACCGGCCCCACCGGCTCGGGCAAGACCACCACGCTCTATTCCGCGCTCGACGTTCTCAACCGCCCCGACAAGAAGATCATCACCGCCGAGGACCCGGTCGAATACGCCTTCGAGGGCATCAACCAGTGCCAGGTCAAGGAGCACATCGGGCTGACGTTCCCCGCGATTCTCCGCTCGATGTTGCGTCAGGCGCCGAACATCATCCTGGTCGGCGAAATCCGCGATAAGGAAGTCGCCGAAATCGCCATCCAGGCCGCCCTCACCGGCCACCTTGTGTTCTCGACGCTGCACACCAACGACGCGCCCTCCGCCATCACCCGCCTGGTCGACATGGGCGTCAAGCCGTTCCTGGTCGCCAGCTCGATCCAGGCGGTCATGGGTCAGCGCCTCATCCGCGTCCTGTGCAAACAGTGCAAGCGGGTCGCCAAGGCCGAAGAGCTCGATCCAAAGCTCCTGCGCCTGACCGGCATCACGCAGGAAGAGGGCCTGGGCAATATCCTGCACCCGGTCGGCTGCGACAACTGCGTCAGCACCGGCTACCGCGGGCGAATGGCCATCTTCGAGATGATGGTGATGAACACCGCCATCCGCGACCTGGCCTTCAAGCTCGCGCCCGTCTCCGAACTCCGAAACGCCGCCCTCGCCTCCGGCATGCGCCCGCTGGTCGAGGACGGCAAGATCAAGATTCTGAACGGCGTTACCACGCCCCTCGAAATCGCCAAGATGACCCAGGTCGACCTCGACAAGTAATCCTCGAATCCCGTCCCGCCCACCGGAGATCGTCCATGTCCGGCATCCAGATCGACCGCCTCCTCGACACCGTCGTCAAGCTCAGCGCGTCAGACTTGCATCTGACCGTCGGCCGCCGTCCCACCATCCGACACAACGGCCAGCTCAAGGACCTCCAAACCAAAGTCCTCGACTCCGACGACATGGTCTCGCTGATGAAGGCCATCACCCCCGAACGAAACCAGCAGGAACTCCAGGAGGTCGGCGGCACGGACTTCGGCTTCGCCTACGGCGAGGCCGCCCGCTTCCGTACCTCCGTCTTCCGCCAGCGCGGCGACCTGGCCATGGTCCTTCGTCGAATCCCGAGCAAACTCCTTACCTTCGAGCAGATCGGCCTCCCCGAAATCTGCCGCGAATTGATCCGGCGTCCCCGCGGCCTGTTCCTCGTCACCGGGCCCACAGGCTCAGGAAAGACCACGTCGCTGGCGACCATGATCGACTACGTCAACATGACCCTCGATCGCCACATCGTGACCATGGAAGACCCCATCGAGTATTACCACTATCACAAGAAGTCGATCGTCAACCAGCGAGCCATCCACGACGACGTCCCGAGCTTCGCCGAAGCCCTCCGCCGCGTGCTCCGTCAGGACCCGGACGTGATCCTGGTCGGCGAAATGCGAGACCTGGAAACCATCGAGTCGGCCGTGCGAGCCGCCGAAACCGGCCACTTGGTCTTCGGCACCCTCCACACGACGGGCGCCGCCAAGACGATCGACCGACTCGTCGACGCCTTCCCCCAACAACAGCAGAACCAGATCCGCGTTCAGCTTTCGACCGCACTCATCTGCGTGCTCAGTCAGGTGCTCCTGACCCGCGTGGATACCCCCGGCATGGTGGCTGGCTACGAGTTCCTTGTCGTGACCCCCGCCATCGCCAACCTGATTCGTGACAACAAGAGCTTCCGAATCGACTCCATGATCCAGACCGGCAAGAAGTTCGGCATGCAGCTGCTCGATGATCACCTGTGGTCGCTCTATTCCCGCGGCATGATCTCGGCCGAAGAGATGATCGATAAGGGTAAAAATCCAGGTGACCTGAGAGACAAGGTTCACAAACTCGGACGCACCGTGGGTCGGACCGAGTGGGATGAAGAAGACGCTGAACCCGGCAATTCTGGGTCCAGCGGCGAGAAGAAAGCTTAAAATCCAAGTGTCTTGTTGAAAACGCTTGCTTCTTGGACTGGCGTTGATCGAACCGAGTCGCTATCCTGACCGAATCGTGGTCAGGTACCGAACGCGGTTCGGTTGCTCGCCCTCACGACGCGCCTTTGGTGGCCGCGTCAAGCTCGGTTCGATTGAGCGATCGAACCAGCCACGCCGCGACTCGGGAGGTTCCCGAAACACGGCCTGATTGGGCGGCTGGGTTCCTCCGGTTGGATCCCAGGCGACGGGTTCAGAGCAAGGCGGAGTTGAAAGGACGGCCGCGAGGCCGATCAGCACGCCATGGCGACCATGCCCAACATCGAACCCGCGGAACTCAAAGGCCGGAAGCTCGGCCGCGTTTTGGCCAAGATCGGCAAGTGTACCCGCGAGCAGGTCCATGAGGCCCTGGAGGTCCAGAAGACCCGCAAGGTGCTGCTAGGCCAGCTGTTGGTTGAACTGGGCCACTGCAACGAGCGCGACATCGCCGCCGCCCTCGCGGGTCAGGCGGGCATGCACTACATGGACCTGACGGGCTTCGACATCCCCGAGCAGGCCCGGGGCGTGATCCCCGCCGAGAACGTCAACAGCTATCAGGTCATCCCGGTCGAGTACAACCCTGTCAGCAAGCGATTGAAGATCGCGATGAAGAGCCCGGACAATTTCCGGGCCGTCGACGACCTTCGCCTGCTTCTGGGCGGCAACGTCGATGCGGTGGTGGGCGATCCCGCGGCGATCGACGCCCTCATCAAGAAGTACTACTCCAAGTCCGAATCGGTCGTTGACGTTCTGTCGGAACTGAGCAAGGACAAGAAGTTCGAGAAGCTGGCGGCGGGCGTGCGCGGCGGCGAATCGATCGACCTCGACGCGGTCATGGAGGCTGCGGAAGACAACCAGGTCATCAAGCTTCTTAACCTCGTGCTCCTGCAGGCGATCAAGGACCGCGCCTCGGACATCCATTTTGAGCCCTTCGAGAACGAGTTCAAGATGCGCTACCGCATCGACGGCGTTCTCTACGAGATGGTCCCGCCGCCCAAGCACCTCGGCCCGGCGATCACCAGCCGTATCAAGGTCATGGCGGGCCTGGACATCGCCGAGCGGCGTCTCCCGCAGGACGGCCGAATCGAGTTGACCGTCGGCGGCAAGCCGGTCGACCTGCGTATCGCCGTGCTCCCGACCATGCACGGCGAGTCGTGCGTGATGCGCGTGCTCGACCGCTCGAACGTCGAGCTATCGCTCGAGCGTCTTGGCCTGCGTGAGGACGATCTGGCGACGTTCCGTCGTCTCATCAACAAGCCCAACGGCATTGTCGTCGTGACCGGCCCGACCGGCTCGGGCAAGACCACCACGCTCTACGCCGCCCTCGCCGAACTCAATGACATCGAGACCAAGATCCTGACCGCCGAGGACCCGGTCGAGTACGACATCGACGGCCTGTGCCAGTGCCAGGTGAACACCGAGGTCGGCACGACGTTCGCCAAGCTGTTGCGAAGCTTCCTGCGACAGGACCCGGACATCATCCTGGTGGGCGAAGTTCGCGACCTTGAGACCGCGCAGATCGCGGTGCAGGCGTCGCTCACTGGCCACTTGGTGCTCAGCACGCTGCATACCAACGACGCGCCGAGCTCGATCGTGCGTCTGCTCGACCTTGGTCTGGAGGCCTTCCTCCTGACCGCGACGATCGAGGGCGTGGTCGCGCAGCGTCTGGTGCGCATGGTGTGTACGAACTGCAAGGAGCCGTTCACGCCCACCGAAGAGCAGTTGATGGAGTTGTCGCTCACGCCCGAGATCGTGCGCGGGCGCCGCTTCATGCACGGCAAGGGCTGCGACCGCTGCAACGGGTCGGGCTACAAGGGGCGGATGGCGCTGTACGAGATCATGACGCTCGACGACGAGATGCGTGATCTCATCATGAAGCAGGCGAGCACGGCGGTGCTGCGCGAGCACGCGCGGAAGCGCGGCATGCGCACGCTGCGCGAGTCGGGCCTCATCGCCATCTACGAGGGACAGACGACCATCGACGAGGTGGTGCGCGAGACGATCGCCGAGGAATAACGCGACGCGGGCCGGGGTGCAACCTCCCGTCGTCGCACGTTTGGGTTCGTGAACCAGCCCGGCCGGTCGCCGGGCGCGTGTGGAGACGGGTGTCATGGCCACATTCGCGTATGAAGCGCTCAACGCCGCGGGCAAGCCCCAGAAGGGCACGATCGAGGCGACCAGCAGCGAAGAGGCGGTGCAGAGGATCAAGGCCCAGGGCTTCTTCCCGACCTCGGTGAAGGAAACCAAGGGCAAGAAGACCGGCGTCCCCGGCGCCGCCGAGGCCGGCAAGAAGCCCAAGAAAAAGAAGAAGGGCGCGGGCTTTGCGATCGGCGGCGTGGGCCAGAAGCAGCTCACGCTCTTCACCCGTCAGCTCTCAACGCTGCAGGACGCGGGCCTCCCGTTGCTCCGCTCGCTGCAGATCCTCGAGGGACAGCTCAAGCCCGGCACGCTCAAGGGCGTGCTCCAGGGCGTGTGCGAGGAGGTCGAGGGCGGCTCGTCGCTCTCCGAGGCCTTCGGTAAGCACCCGCGCGCGTTTGATCGTTTGTATGTCAAGATGGTGGCGGCCGGCGAGATCGGCGGCGTGCTCGACGTCATCCTCCAGCGCCTGGCGGAGTTCATGGAGAAGAGCCAGCGCCTGAAGAGGAAGATCAAGGGCGCGATGGTCTATCCGATCGTGGTCGTCATCATCGCGGGCCTGATCCTCGCCTGCATCATGGTGTTCATCATCCCCAAGTTCGAGGAGATCTTCACGGACTTCGGCGTGAAGCTCCCGCTCTTGACGCGCTGGCTGATCGAGACCAGCCGCTGGGTCGCCGGCACCGCGCCGGGCCAGCAGGTGCCCGGCTGGGTCTTCGCCCTGGCCGCCCCGTTCGCGCTGTGGATCTTCTTCAAGCTGGTGCGCAAGGCCGGCCCCGGGCGGGCGGCGACCGACACCCTGATCCTGTGGGTTCCCATCTTCGGCAAGCTTGTGCGCAAGACCTCGATCGCACGCTTCACGCGCACGCTGGGCACGCTCATCTCCGCCGGCGTGCCGATCCTCGAAGCGATCACGATCACCAAGGAGACCTCGGGCAACTACGTCTATGAGAAGGCCCTGGGCAAGGTCCACGACTCGATCCGCGAGGGCGAGTCCTTCGCCGGACCGCTCCGCGAGAGCAAGACCTGCGACGCCATCGTCGTCAACATGATCGACGTCGGCGAGGAGACCGGCGAGATGGACGGCATGCTGATGAAGATCGCCGACAACTACGACGAAGAGGTCGACGTCGCCGTCGCCTCGCTCGTCAGCCTCCTCGAGCCTCTGATGGTCGTCATGCTGGGCGGCATCGTCGGCACCATCGTCGTCGCCATGTTCCTCCCGCTGGTGGCCATGATCGAATCCCTCCAGGGCGGCGGCAAGTAGGGCGAGTTTTTCGTCCGCGTCCCCACGCGAGCACACACCATGCGATGCACTCCAGGAACATCTCGGGCCCGATCGGTGAGGCGAGCCTTCACCATCATCGAGCTGCTCGTCACGATCGGCGGCCTGGCGCTGCTCATCGGCCTGCTCATCGTCGGGCTCCAGAAGGGCGTTTTCCTCGCCAAATCCTCCGCCGACGCCCAGACCGTGCGCGCCGTCAAGCTCGCGGTCGACCAGTTCAAGCTTGACGTCGGCTTCGCGCCCCCCCTGGCCAAGGACCGCAAGTTCCCCAACAACCCCGAAAGGTGGATCGAGGACAGCCCCCTCATCCCCGGCGAAAAGCGCGTCGCTGTGTACCTCCCCGCACGCACGTCCACCGGCTCGTTCAACCAGGATTGGAGGGACTTGCGCGGCGACAGCATCACGGACAACATGGCCGGCGACTTCCGCTTCAGCAACACCACCCTCGCCTACTACCTCGTCGGTGCGCTCGACGTCCCCGTCCACGGAAAGGACCAGGAGCCCAAGAGCATCACCATCGACGGCGTGCTCGGGCCCGGCTTTGTCATGCCCCTCATCGACGGCTCCTTCAAAGTTCCCGCCGCGATCAAGGACGTCAACCAGAAGCCCGTGAGCAAGCGCACCGGGCGCGTCTTCAAGCCCCTGATCGACACCAGCAAGGCCGGGCTGCGCCTCTACCGTGACCTCGCCGATCCCAACGGCGTGAAGGTTGAATTGCAGGACCGCAACGGCGTGGCGCTCCGCTATTACCGCTGGAAGCAGGGCGAACGCGGGCAGAGCAGCGGCAAGCCGAAGATCAAGGACCTCAAGGATCTCAACATCCCCGTGATCGTGGGCGATCCCGCGGATAACCCGCTTCTGCGCGAGGCCGAGTTCGCGATCGTCGGCGCTGGGCCCAACAAGCTCTTCGGCGACGAGAGCGTCGCGGTCATGGCGTTGGAGCTTGGCATGAGCACCAGCGACAGCGAGGAGCGGATGCGCGAGCTGGCCCGCGAGGACAACGTGGTGGAGGTGGGTCGATGAACAAGCCCGACGCCCATCGCGGGTTCACGCTGGTCGAGCTGCTGGTGGTCATCACGATCTTCGTGCTGCTCCTGGCGATCGCCGTCCCCTCCTTCTCGTCGCTGATCTACTCGTCGGAGCGGGCCCAGGCGGAGAACCAGCTGGTGACGGGCTTGAACCAGGCCCGCTCGGCGGCGCTCACGAGCGAGTCCACCGGCGACACGGCCGCCGTCTTCTTCTTTGACAACAACGGACGCCTGCGGATCGTGACCTGCGTCGACGCCGGCGACATCCCCGACGGCGTCAACCCCGACGGCGGGCCGCGCATGCGCGACGTCTTCGTCCCGGTCGCGAATTACCCCGTGGTCCAGCTCCCGCGCGGCTGGTCGGTCCGCGGCTTTGCGCCCGTCGGCACGGTGGACAACGGCTCCGGCTCGGGCTGGTATGACCGGAACAACACCAGCAACCGCGTCCTCTCCAGCACCACCGGCAACTGGGTCTTCCCCGAGACCGCGTACTACGACCCGACCAAGGGCAACGAGGGGCGCAGCCGCCAGACTTTCATGATCCGCTTCCAGGGCGGCACGGGCGTGCTCCGCACCGATGTGTCCACGCCCGCCGTGGTGCTCGATTTCTCCCCGGCGACGCTCTTCCGCAACGGCGCGCCCTGGAGCGACTATCGCTTCGATTCCACCGATCGCCCGGAGGTGCTGGTGCGTCGGGCGGTGGCGCGCGCGGGCGCGAGCTCCACCTTCGCCAAGAACGATCTCCCGAAGCTGTTGGGCGATCTCGCCACCGACACCGTGCTGACCCGCGCGATCACGGAGCTGGCCCTCTACGACGAGAACGAGCTCGCGGGCGCGATCGGGGCCCGCGGCCTGAACAACGCGACCCACTCGATCTACGGCGGATCGCGTGTCAACAGCGCGCCCACCGAGCCGCGCATCGACCAGGCGCTCTTCGGCGGAAGCTTCGACGCCGCGGCGGTCAATCAGCGGATCAACGAGTGGATTCTCGGCGTGGGCGAGGACACCAAGCCCTCGGACGTGCGTCTGTACACCGTGGATCGTTACTCCGGGCAGGCCCGGGAGGTGCTCCCGTGAGTGTGTCCAGCAATTCATACGGCTTCGGACATCGCGGCTTCACGCTGATCGAGGTGCTCATCGCCGTGCTCGTTCTGGCGATCGGGCTCCTGGGCATCGGCGCCGTCTTCCCGGTCGTTGTGCGTCAGCAGCGTCAGGCCCAGGACACCATCCAGGGGATCACGTCGCGGCAGGGCGCCGAGGCGTACCTCCTGGCACGGGTCAACAAGAACGGAAACGCCCTTCTCAAGGACGTGGCGATTTTCGTTGACAACGACACCAACGCCAAGCCGGAAGAATGGCATGTTCCGGTCCCCGATCCCAAGTCGGGCGTCCTCACGATCAACGGGCAGCCGCTCCCCCTGAGCGACCGGCTTACGCCCCCGGCGTTTTCCGAGGGCGTCGACCCGCAATTCGTGTGGGACTTCGCGGCGCGGCGCACCGGCCCCAACCAGCTCGAGCTGGCGGTCTTCGTGCGCCGCATTGACACCGGCATCACGCTCTCCCAGCCGCGCCAAAGGGCGTACACGCTCTCCCACGCGCTGGCGGGAACGGACGTCGGCGCCAGCTACGCCAGGGTGCCCGTGGGCGAGGACAACTCCGGGCGTCCCACGCTCAACGGGACGCCCCAGTACTCCTCGCTCCGCGTGCTTGACGTCGAGCCCCTCGACCAGGGCGTGCGACTGCGCTTCGCCAAGAACACGCCCGCGGGGCTTCTCGCGGCGTTGCGCCAGCCCGGTCAGAAACTCATCGACAACACCGGCGAGGTCTACACCGTCGCCAAGGCCGACGACATCGATCGCTCCGGCGTCGTGCTCGAGCAGCCGGTGCCGCCCGACGTGATCCTCCGCATCGAACGCGACGGCTTCCAGCTCTCGGTGCTCGCGACGCCGCAGATCCCCGCGGCGGCCGCGGTGCTCAAGGTCTCCCAGTGACCAGCCAAGGACGATCCATGATCGCGCACCCAGACAACCCGCAGAACGCCGCCCGCACCGAGCGCCGGAACAACCGCCGCGCCGCGTTCACGCTGCTGGAGGCCATGGTGGCCATCGGCGCGATGGCGCTGGTCTCGGTGGGTCTGGCGGCGATCTTCTCTTCGGTGGGCAAGACCATCACGGGCGGCAAGCGTCTGAGCACGCTCAACACCTACGCCGCCCTGGTCGAACAGCAGATGCGCCGCGACTTTGAGTCGATGTCGCGCGGCGGCTATCTGATGATCCGAAACCAGTACACGACGCAGGGGATCGGCAATTCGGCGTCGATCCAGAACGTCGCGCTCACCTCGACCGACACGATCGAACCACGCCCCCGTCGCATCGACGAGGTCATGTTCTTCGCCGAGGGCGCGTTCTCCACGGCGCGCGAGGCCGCGGACCCCGATTTCCAGGCCAAGTCCGGCGAGGCCCGCATCTATTACGGGCACGGAACCCGGCTTCCCGAGTATCTGCCCGCGTTCATCAAGCCCGGCGTGGCCGACACCAACGTCCGGAGCTCGACCTCCAGCGCCGTCGCGATCGGGCTGGGCGATCCGTTCGGGCCCAACGAGTTCGCCGCGTCGTGGATGCTGGTGCGCCACGTCACGCTTCTGAAGAAGCCCGAGACCACCGCGGAGCGGTTCCCGGCGCGCAAGGTCTTCCAGTGGGACCCCGCCTCGCCCCTGGGCAAGCTCGTGCTGCAGGATAAGGTCGGGCAGATCTCGCTCCACCCCGCCGGTGCGAGCATCTTCCGCGTGCTGGCCGCCCGGATTCCCGAGGGGCGCTCGCTCAACTACTTCCGCAGCGAGCAGAACGCCGCGACCGGACGCCCCGTCTATACCTCGGGGATCGTGGACATCGCGACCACCGACCTCAACGAGGTCCGAACGATCGCGACCGCGTCGCTCATCGATCCCGTCAGCATCAAGAAGGCCTCCGACTTCTCGTATCCGAATCCGCCCACGGTCCAGGGCGGCGTCCCGCTGGCGCAGAGCTGGATGGAGGAAGGCTGGCCGGCGTATTCCGACGCGACGGCGCTGGCGGACGGGCGCACGCCCCCTCAGTACCCCGGAACGCGAGTGCGCTACGAGCCCGCGGCGACCAACTACGTGGGCGTGCTCTCGTCGTACAACACGAGCGCCCAGGCCGCCGAGGGCGCCTACCGACGCGCCGACCAGATGATGCTGACGGCGTCGAACTTCGTGCCCAATTGCAGCGAGTTCATCGTTGAGTGGTCGTTCGGCATCGTCGATCAGAACAGCGGCGAGGTCGTGTGGCACGGGCTCGAGCGGCGCGCCGACACCAACGGCGATGGCGTCCTGGCCAATCCCGATCGCTACCTGGCGCGGCCCTACCCCCTCTCCAATTCCGCGGCGGCCAACTACACCTTGCGCTACACCAAGCTGAACGGAGCTTCGGCCCAGTACGCCGTGCCCGCGTCCTTGATCTACAACCGGACGAGCGGCCCTCTGTCGGAGCTGTCCCAGACCTCGTATTTCGGATACCTGGTTCCCGGACAGGCCAGCGACGGCACGCCGTGGCCCTGGCCCAAGCTCATCCGCGTCACGTTCACGCTCGCCGATCCCAACGCGGCGGGCGTTCAGCAGACTTTCCAGTTCGTGTTCGAGACCCCGGAGGTCGGGGTCTAGTCCCCGTCGAGGTTCTTGTGTTCAGGACAGTTCGTCGGGGATTGAGGGCCCAAGAGCGGCCCGGGAGCAGGCCATGAACGACCACCCCAACCACACCAGCGATGACGCGAGCCGCCCGGCCCCGGAGCGGGACGGCGGGATCCTGACCACGCTTCGGCGGGCCGCCCGCTTCGGCGCGG
>JABWBC010000039.1 GCA_013360695.1 Phycisphaerales bacterium | reverse complement strand
TCGCCGGGTCGCCCGCTCGCAATCCCGCGGCCTGCCCCAGCAGCATCACGATCGTGTGCTCACGCGTGAAGCCCACCACCTCGCCCAGCGCCGCCTCGCGCGTTGCGTCCTGCCGACCGAGCCTCACGAGCGTGCCCACGGGCGTGGGAAGATCCTCGACCAGCACCGACAGGCCGCGCAGCGTCGCCACGCGCCCCGACAGCTTGATCGGCTGGGCGGCGTGGACCGTTTGGAACGCGGCGGCGAGCGTGGTCATGCGCCCTCCGCGGGTTCTCGCGCGGGGAGCAGCACGTCGCGGATGCGATCGATCTGCGTCGAGAGCGCGGCGTCGATCTCGCCGCCGACGGGCGTGCGGAGCACGCACCCGCCGCGTGCGACCGAGGCATCGGGGATGAGCTCGATGTCGTGCGAAGCGCCGAGCGATGAGAGAATGCCGGGAATCGCGGCCTTGATCAACTCCTGATCCTCGGGGTTCACGAGCAGCTTCACCGACGCGCGGGCCGCGAGCAGCGTCAACGCCGCCTGCGCCTGCGACGCGGCGATCGACGGATCGAGGTCGAGCGCCCGCTTGATGATGCGCTCCGCGATCGTGAGCGACAAGCGCACCACGTCGTTGTGCGCGTCGGACCACAGCTGGCGACGCTCGGCCTGGAACGATTCCAGCGCCCGCGCCCAGGACTTGTTCAGCGCGTCGAGCCGCGCCTGGTACTCTTTCATCGCCGCGGTGCGTCCCTCGGCGTGCCCCTTCTCAAGCCCCTCGCGTTTGCCGTCTTCGAACCCCTTGGCACGCCCGACCGCGGCGGCGTCGGCGAGCAGCCGGTCGCGCTCTTTTCCCGCCTGTTCGACGATCGACTGGGCCTGCGCCCTTGCCTTCTTCCGCGCCTCCTCGGCGCTGGCGGCCAGGTCGCCGAAATCAAGCACGATCGCGTCGCGCAGGTGCGGGGCGGACTCGGCCTGTTTGATGAGCGCCATGAGCCGCGATCCCCCGCGTTACACGATCAGGTCGGAGTCCCCGCCGCGCCCCTGGATCACCACGTCGCCCGCTTCCTCCAGACGCCGCACGATGTCGACGATGCGCTGCTGGGCGGACTCGACGTCGCTGACCCGCACCGGGCCCATGAACTGCATGTCCTCCTTGATGAGCGCCGCGGCACGCTCGGACATGTTCGCGAAAATCTTCGCCTGCAGTTCGGGCGACGCGGTCTTGAGCGCCAGCGTCAGCTCGTCGTTGTCCACTTCCTTGAGCACCGACTGGATGCCCTTGTCGTTCACGAGCATGATGTCCTCGAACACGAACATCAGGCGGCGGATCTGCTCGACCAGGTCCGGGTCGTCGGCCTCGAGACCCTCCAGGATCGCCTTCTCCGTCGCGCGATCGGCGAGGTTCAGGATCTCCGACACCGTCGGCACGCCCCCCGCCTTCTCCATGCTCTGCACCAGCATGTTCGCCAGGCGGCTTTCCAGGCCCTTCTCAACCTCGCGGATCACCTCGGGATTCGTCTGCTCCATGTTGGCGATGCGCTTGATGACTTCGATCTGCTTCTGCATGGGCAGGCCGCCCATGATCTCCGCGGCCTTGTGATAGGGCAGGTGGCACACGATCAGCGCGATCGTCTGCGGGTGCTCGTCCTGGATGAACGTCAGCAGGTTCTCCGACTCGGCCCGCTGAAGGAACGCGAAGGGCGTCTTCTGCACCTGCGTCTGGATCTGCTGGAGCACGCGCTCGGCGGTCTTGGCCTCCATCGACTGGGTCAGGATCTGCTTCGCAAACTCGAGGTTGCCCTCGTTGGCGTATTGCGACGCGATCATCGTGTGATAAAACTCGGCGATGACCGAGTTGAGCAGATCGGGAGGCACGCGCCCCAGGCCCGCCAGCTCGCGCGTCACCTCCTGCACCGTTTCCTGGTCGAGTTGCTTGAGGACAGTCGCGGCACTGTCGGACCCCAGCGACAAGAGCAGGATCGCCGCCTTGGTCAGCCCTTCGAGCTGCGACGCATCGGACGGGAGTTTTTCACCGGGCTTGCGTGGCACGCGGAATCCTCTTGCTCAGTTCTCGACCGTCACCCAACGCTTGATCATGCTCGCGGCGCTGTCGGGGTTCGACTTCGCCAGGTCCTTCACCTGATCCAGCATCTTCTGGGCCGCCACCTCGGACTCGTCCAGCTCGATGCCCGCAAGCGGCGAATCACCCTCCTCCGCCTCGCCGATCAGGTCGCTGCGAGACTCCAGCGTGGGCGGCAGGCCGACGATCTCCTCGGCCGTCGGAAGTTCGATCTTCTTGGCGGTGCGGCGCGTCATCATGAACATGAGCCCGAGCGCGACCGCCGCCAGGAGGCCCAGGACCGCCTTCTCGATCAGCCCGCCACCCATCGCCAGAAACCCGCCGCCGGTGCCCATGAGACCTCCGCCCCCTCCGCCTGTCATCGGCGTGATGTCGAGCGGGATCAAGCTGATCGCGATCTGGCCCTTGAGGAGTTCCGCGACCTGGGCCGCATCCGCGCCCTTGGCGACATCAACGCTCATGGCCCGAACATGAGGCAGGATGCTCTCTTCCAGCCTGGGCTTCACGTCCTTGTCGAATTTCGACTGGACCTCCTGCTCGCTGGGCTCCGGCGTCGGCTGGGCCGCCGCGCCGCCCGCGCCCTGGGCCGCCCCGGCCTTGGCGGCTTCCTTCTTGATCAGGTCAACCACGTACGCGCTCGGGACTCCCACCGACACCGCGACCATCGTCGGATTGCCCTTGGGATTCACGATGTGCTCGGTCGTCGAGCCCACGCGATTGTCCATCTCGCGGTTCTCTTCGGTCTGCTCGGACTTGTTACCCGAGCCGCCCGCGCCCTTGTTGATGTCCGCCGCCTGATTCGATCTCACGCCCGGCTCGGCCCCCCCTTGGGCGGCCTGCGCCGAGGTCGTCGTCGATTCCTTGCTGGTCTTGATGAGCGATGTCGTGCCCTCGCCCTTCTCGAGGTACTTGGTGACGGTCGAGTTACTGCGCGTCACATCGACCTGGGCCGTCACCGCGACGATCCGCCCGGGGATATAGCCGAGCAGGTCCATCAACTTCGCCTGGAGAGAGCTTTCCATCTTGGTCGCGTGGTCCATGTAGGTGCTGCTCGAGACGTCTTCTTCCGACGATGCCTTGCGCTGACGCCCGCTGCTTCCGTCGATCACGCGCACGTTCTCGACCAGCAGCCCGGCGCGGGCGCCCGCGATGAGCTGCGCGACGGCGTCGACCGTGCCCTGGTCGACGGGCTGCCCGCTCTTGGAAAACACCGTCGCCGACGCCGTGGGCTTGATCATGGTCCGCCCGAAGCCCGCCGAATCCGGCGCATCGATGATGACCGTGGCCGACTTGATGCCGCGGAAGTTGGAGATGACGCCCGCCAGTTCATTCTGGAGGGCGATGGCGTAAAGTCGGTCGTTCTGCTGGCGGGAGAACTGCCAGCTCTGCTTCTCGATGATGTTGCGAAACATGAGCGCCGCGTCGGCCGGCATCGCCCCGGACTGGGCCAGCACCGCCTGGGCACGCTGGCGATCCTCGGCCGGCACCGTGAGCTTGTCCGTGAGCTGGGCGTCAATCCCCGCGCCGGTCAGCACGATCTGAGCCGCCTGCTGCTCGGCCAGGGTCGAGCCCGGCAGCACCTCGGCCCACGACGCCCGCCCGGCGTATTGGGCGACCAAGAACAACGCCATCCCGGCGATCACCGCCAGGCTGCCGATCAGCAGCTTCTGCGTCGTGTCCAGTCTGCCCAAGGCCCTGGCGATCGTCGCCAGCGCCTTGCGGAGCCTTTCCATGCCCGGCCTCCATGCCGATGCGCGCGGTCCCCGCGCGGCGGATGGGCGACCACTCGCGGACACCCGCAACTACTCCATTCGGATCGCAGGGGCGATCCTCTTGAATGTCGGTGGATTGCGCCCACGCGCGGAGCTTGCGCCCGCCCCGCGCCAACCTTGCGCCATGCGGTTCCGCGGCGCTAGACCCGCGTCTGCTTGACCTCTTCGTACGCCTCCATGACCTTGTTGCGCAGGGCCTGGAGCATCTGGAACGCGGTGTCCGCCTTCTGGGTCGCCAGAATCACGCCCTCGAGGTCCGATCGCTTGCCGGTCTGAAGGTCTTCCATCGCCTTGGTGGCGTCTTGCTGGAGGTTGTTGACCTCCTTGAGGTTGTCGAGCAGCACGTCCTTGAAGGACGAACCGTCCTGCTGACCTGAATGGGACGACAGGCCCCGGGGCTGGATGCTCCGGGCGGCCGCCGACTGATTGATGAACCCAAGAGGGTCCGCCATGGTTCTGCTCCGCCGGGAAACGCCCGGCCTCAATCACGAACCTGCGCCGAGGACGCCGGAGTCTATGCGAGAAGACGCAGGGCCTGCGCGATCATCGCCTTGGAGGCCTCCGCCGCCGCGATGTTTGCCTCGTACGCACGCGACGCCTCCATCGCGTTAATCTGTTCGGTCACGATATCGATATCCGGATCGGGCACATAGCCTGCCTTGGGCCCGGACTTGTAGGCATAGGGGCTCGAAGGGTCCCAGTGATAGCTCAGCGGGCCCTGGTTGATCGAAATGTCCGACATGTGAACGCCGAGCTTTCGACCTTCCTCGGTCGCGGCGCTGGGATCGCCGACGGCGAACATCGCTTCGCGCCGGCGGTAGGGATTGACCTGCCCGTTCTCGTCGAGCATCACGTTTCGGTTGGCGATGTTCGACGCGATCACCGCCATGCGGTTCCGCTGGGCGATCATGCCGCTGGTCGAGATGTCGAGCGAGCCGTACACGATGGGTCCTTACGCGAATGGGATGCCAAGGGGAGGAAGAGGCACCGGCGCCAGGACATCAGACGCGCTGCGAAATGGCGTTCTTGAGCAGGGCGAAGCGGCTGCGGAGCAGGTCGGACGCGGCCCGGTACGCCGCCACGGTCTCCGCCTGGTCTGCCATCAACCGCTCCAGATCGCGGTTATTCCGGTCGTGAAATAGCACGTTGCTCGAAGGAGTCTTGGGGGTGAACCGGAGCGTTCCGCCAGCGGCCATCTCGATCTCGCTGGTCTTCCTTAGCTCCAGCCGCCCGTGCTCGCCCCCGGTCGCCTCGCGCCGGCGCTCGACCGCGTCCGCCAGCGTGGCCCGGAAATCCTTGACCGAGAGGTCGACCGGGCGGAAATCGGGCGTGCTGATGTTGGCAATGTTGTGGGCGAGTAGGCGTTGACGCTGAGCGGCGAACTGCATGCCCGCTTCGAGGGTCGGCATGGCGCCAGAATTGAAGATGTCGCCGATGAACATGTGGGCCTCCTGCCTCGCCTGTTCACAAAGCCCGTGCCGATCGCCCCATCCGTGGGGCGGACACCTGCCCTGCGGTCACAGCGAGTTCCAACCGCCCCGCCCGTGCCCGTGGATCGCATCGCGCACTCATGCATCAGTCAGAGAGCTAGAGAGTCGGAGGGACGAGGTTGAGTTCTTTCCACTTCTTGATCTTGAGCCCGAGGGTGCGCACGCCGATGCCGAGGGCGGCCGCGGTCTTCTGGCGGTGCCCGTCGAAGCGGCTCAACGCCCGCAGGATCGCGTCGCGTTCGATCTCTTCCAGCGTGCGCCCATCGATGTCGGGCGTGGTGGCGAACGTTCCGGTCTTGGGCTCGACGAGCGGGCCGGCGGCGGCCACCGCGGTCGTGGGCGTTTCCCTCAGCCACGGCGCGATCATCGCCAGCGGGATCGACGTGGACTTGGGCGAGGTGAGCACCACCGCCCTCTCGCAGATGTTCTGAAGCTCGCGCACGTTGCCGGGCCAGCGATAGGCTGACAACGCGTCGAGCGCCGGACCCTCGAACGAAAGCACCGGCCGTCCTTCGCGCTTGCAGATCAACCCGACGAAGTGGGACGCGAGCGCCGGCACGTCCAACGCCCGTTCGCGCAGCGCGGGAATCGAGACCGGCAGCACGTTGAGCCGGTAGTACAGGTCCTGTCGGAACTCGCCCATCGCGACCGACCTGGGCAGGTCGCGGTTGCTGGTCGCGATGACCCGAACGTCCGAACCGATCGTCACGCTCGAGCCGACCCGTTCGAACGCCCGCTCCTGCAACACCCGCAGGAGCTTGGCCTGGACCCGAGGCGAAATCTCGCTGACCTCGTCGAGCAGCAGCGTCCCGCCGTCGGCAAGCTCGAAGCGCCCCTTGCGGAGCTTCTCGGCCCCGGTGAACGCGCCGCGCTCGTGCCCGAACAACTCGGACTCCAGCAACGATTCCGACAAGGCGGCGCAATTGACACCCAGGAACGGCGCCCCGGCGCGCGGGCTGGACTCGTGGATCGCGCGGGCCACGACCTCTTTGCCCACGCCGGATTCGCCCGTGATAAGCACCGTGCCGTGCGAGGCCGCGATCGAGGCGACCTGCTCCTTGAGGCGGGTCATGGCGTCGCTCGATCCGACCAGTCGTTCCACGCCCCGGGGGCTCTGGGCCGATCCTTGCCCGCGTTCGCCCGATTCGGCCCGGAGGATCGCGTTCTCTCTGGCGAGCCTGGCCGCTTCGCAGGCTCGCTTGATCGTGATGATCAGCTCGTCGCCCTCGAAGGGCTTGGTGAGATAGTCGAACGCGCCGGCCTTGATGACGCGGACCGCCGATTCGATGCTCCCGAAGGCGGTCATGATGATGACGGGGAGTTCCTGGTCGATCTGCTGGACCTTCTCGACAAGCTCAAGGCCGGTCATGCCCGGCATCTTGAAGTCGGAGACCACGCAATCCGGGCGTTTCCGGGCGATGAGGTCGAGCGCCGCGGGGGCATCGGGCGCGGTGACCACGCTCATGCCCGCACGCTGGAGCGTGGAGGCGACGCTGTCCCGCATCATTTCCTTGTCGTCAACGACCAGGATGGTTCTCATCGTGCGAGCTCCCCTGCCTTGGCGGGCACGACCACGACCGACGCGCGTTCGCTGTGCCGGGCCGCGCCGTCCGGGCGTGGCGGGGCACATGGCACCATCAGAACAAAAATCGCGCCGTTCGTCGAGTCGGAATCTTGTCGGTTTTCCACAACAATTCGTCCTTCGTGCGCATCGATGATGCGATGAACGATCGCAAGACCGAGGCCAGTCCCCGCCGAGCGGGTCGTAAAAAACGGGTTAAACATCCGTGCCCGCACGTCTTGCGGCACGCCGGGCCCCGTGTCCGACACCCGGATCGACACCATCCGGCGACGCCGGGATTTCCCCGCCGCCACCATCCGGCGTTCACATGAAATATTGAGAAGGTGCCCGGAAGAGGGGGGCTTACATTCCGCCATCGCCTCGAACGCGTTGCGGATCACGTTTACCAGGGCCTGAATGAAGAGCGATGTGTCCACAAAGAGCTCGACGTCCGGGACGTCGACGTGGACCGGGATCACGCTCGCGCCCGGTACGCCGTCGTGGCGGCAGCACTCCAGCGCTCGCTCCACGATCGCCGAGGCCTCGACCGGCTCGCGCCGGATCCGAAACTCCCGCGAAAACGTGAGCACATCCCCCACGATGCCGTCGAGGTGTTTGGCGGCCGCCGCGATCTTCCCAACGGTGGCGCGTTCATTGGGTCGATCGCTCAGGTCCTGGTCGAGCAGGCGGGCGTAGAGGCGGATCGAGCCAAGCGGGTTCCGCACTTCGTGGGCGATGCCGGCGGCCATCTCTCCCAGTGCGGACAGCCGGCGCGCCCGCTCCAACTGCTCGCTCGCGCTCTTCAGTTCGCCGGTCAGGCGGGCGACCTCGCCCCGGAGCTGGTCGTGCGTCGCCTCCAGGCGCGAGGTGACCTGGTTGAACGCCGCCATCAGCTCGGCCAGTTCGCCCGGCGTGATCGCCTTGCTCTCCGCTCCACGAGGTTGGTTGGGGATTTCGAGCATGGTCAGATTTCGTGGTCCTGGAAGCGAGCGCCGGGCGCACTGGGCTTGGCCTCGTAGGCGCGGTTCGCTGATTGGCCGCGGGTGATCGCGGCGAGGTCGCCCGCCAGCCGCTCGCGCTGCCGTTTGAGTTCTTCGAGGTACCGAGTGTCGGCGGAAGTCACCCTGGCGGCGAGCAGCGCCGTCGCGTCGAATCGCTCGGCGACGGCACGGCGTTGCACTTCGTCGGCGTCGGCTCGCTGGGCCCACTCACGCCGAAGGGTCACGACCTCGGGCTCGAGCCCCGTCAATTCGTCGATCAGTTCCTGGCGCGACGAGAGCACCCGGATGAGCGATTCGGGGTCCTCGCCCTCGACCGCCGCCTGCTGGCAAGGCGACATCTCCGCGAGCTGATCGAGCAGCTCGCGCTGGCGATCGAGCACGCGGCACAATCGCGCGTACAGGCCCTGCGTCGTGGGATCGATCGTTCGCGGCCTGGAATTGGTGCTGGGTTCCCTGGTCATCCTGACCTCGCCGCCGGCTCCGCCGACGCCACGATGCATTCCTACTGGCCTTCCTCGCCGCCGGCGCTCGCCTGACGGTTCAGGGTCGCGGTGGCGTCGAGCCAACGTTCCCAGTCGCGCCGTGCGATCGGGAGCGAGGGGTCATCCCACACGGTTTCCGGGAGCGATTCATAGAACGCGCGGGCGCGGGCGTTGGCCGTCGTCGCCCGCGCGACGTCGCCCTGCTTCAGGTAGACGTGAACGACCTGGATCATCGCGACCATCGACGCGGGCTCGCCCTTGTAGCGGTCCTTGGCGGACTCGTAATGAACGACCGCCTGATCGAACATCTTGGGGTCGTACTGGCCAAGGTCGAAGGCGCAGTCGCCCATGTAGAAATACGAGTTGCGCAGGCAGAGCTCTTCCAAGGCCGACCGCTTGGCGACGGGCTTCTCTTCCAGGGTCGTGCGTACCTGGCCGAACAGGTGGAGCGCTCGGGTCAGGCGATCGCGCCGGGCGGCTTGGAGTTCCCGGGCCTCGGCGCCGGAGTTGGCCCGTTGGCGCAGGTCTTCGTCGATCGCCAGCGCGGAGTTCCGCAGCGAATCCGCCAGCTTGTACCGCGCCACCGCCAGGCGCGGCGAATCGGAGAATCGCTGCGTGAACTCGGTCAGGCGCTGGATGGCCGCGGCGTGGTTGCCCGCGTCGTGGTAGTGGCTGCCGAGCAGGAGGAGCGCCTCGCGGAAGCGCGTGGTGCCCTGGCCGCCGACCTTGCCGTCCACGACGTTGTTCAGCAACTGCTCGGCCGTCGCGTCGTTGGCCGGGTCGTTGTCCATGAGCAGCGTTTCGGCCAGGGGCACAAAGCTCGCGTCGCTCCACGGACCGCTGCGCGCTTCGCCGCTGGCGCTGCCGGCGTCGATGAGTTCGCGATAGAGGGCGCCGGCCTGCTCCAGTTCGCCGCGCGACTGGTGGGCGCGGGCGAGGCGGAACTTGGCCTCGGGTTGGCGCGGGTCCGACGGGAAACCGTCGACGAACTCTCGGAATGCCGAAATCGCGCTCTCTCGATCACCCGCCAGGTCATACGCCACACCCGACGACCACAGGCTTTTTGCATAGTCCTCGTTGGAACTGAGCACCACGCGGGCGGCGTGGTCCCGATACGCCGCGCCCGCGTCCATCAGGTTCCGCTGCACGTCGGCGAGCACCGCGGAATCGTCGATCAGAGTGCGCACGCCGTCCGCGTCCTCGGGCGGGAGCTTCTCCTGCCCCAGCGCCATCGAAGCGTCGCCGATCGCGCGCAGCACGTCGGGCGGCGTGTCGTCGCCCTTGTACATCGACTCCGCCAGACGCACGTAGTGCAACGCGTCTTCCATCTCGCCCGCGGCGTACCGCTCGTTGAACCGGCCCAGGAGCGAGCCGGTCACGCCCTCCCGCGTCACCTCGCGCGTCGACCTCCCCTCGTTCAGCTCCGATACCAGCTCGGTGTACGCCTCGATCGCTTCCTTGGTGTTGCCCAGCGCCGCCTCGGATTCGGCCAGCCCCCGGCGCGCGTCGAGCACCGCCCCGGACCCGCCGTATCGACTGATCACCTCGGCGTAGCGATCGCGGGCTCGCTCGTGAGACGCCTCGTCACCGCCCATCGCCTCCTCAACCCGCGCCTGCATCACCAGCACCCGCGCGTAGTCATTGGACGATGGATTCATCAGCTCCGCGGCACGCTCGGCCTGCTTGGCGGCGTCCGCGGTCGCGCCCGTCGCCAGGTACGCCTCGCCCAGCAGCATGTACAACTCGCCGAGGCCCTCGCTGCTGGTCACGCCCAGTCGCGGGAGAGATCGCAGCAGCCGCGTGATCGCCTCGCCAGGCTTGTCGTGATCAATGAAGAGCTCGGCCTGGCGCGCCGTCGCCCACAAGCGATCCTCGCGCGGGATCTCGGGCTCGCTCAGCATCGCCGCAAGGAGCTCGGCGCTCACCGCCACCGCGCCCCGGTTTCTCAGCGACGCCTCGATGAGGCGGCGGTACAGCGAGAACCGCTGCGCGGGCTTGATCCCCTCGACCTTGCGCATCGACTCGATCGCCTCGTCGAGTTGGCCCAGCATCGCCAGCGTGTCGGCGATGTAGTACTCGTCGTTGGGCGAGAGCGCCGCGCCCAGCTTCTCGGCGTCGCGATACTCCGACACCACGTTGGTGTGGTTCGCCGCCACGTCCAATCCACGCCGCTGCTGCTCAAGGTACAGCGATCGCGCCACCAGCTGATGAAACTTCGCCTGCATCTCCGGCGTGACGTCGGAACGGCTCAGGTGCGGGAGGACGTTGGCGTTCAGGTAGTCCAGCGTCTCGCCGAACTTGTCCTCGCCCATCATCTCCTCGGCCCGCGCGAGAGTACCTTCGACGTCGACCTTGGGCTTCTTGGAAACGAGGTAGCCGACGCCGCCGACGAGCATCAGCCCCGCAAGAACCAAGAGCGGGAGTTGCCACACCTCCCGCCAGTGGCGGGTATTCGGCGCTGGCTTTTCCGTGCCCGGCTGCTCCACGACGCGGGCCCTCGACCTGGCGACGCCCAAGCGACCACAAGCTCGGCGGATCCTCCGCCGACGGACGGCCTGCGACGCTGAGTCTGGGTATCGGTCGGACCGTGCCCTTTCCTTCAGCGATCGAACGCCGACCGAACAGATCAGGCGTCGTCCGCCGGCTCCGGCTCGTCCGCGTCCGGGTCATACTCGACAACCACCGCCGTGCGTGTCAGCAGGTCCACCCGCGAACGACGGCTCGGCTCGACCAGCGCCAGCATCGAGAGCGGCGGCAATGTCCACTTCATCGCGTTTCGCAGCAACACCTGCCACAGCGACGCCCGCGCCGGCTCGCCGTTCGGCGTGGTGCGGATCACGCGGCAGCCGACCATCGCCTTTCCAATGCTCCGCCCGGTCAGGAACTCAAACATCGCCCCGAGCGCCGCACCCGCCACGATCCCGATCGCAAGCACCCAGACCAGTTCGCCCGTGACGAACGTGCCGGGCGACGCCAGTTCGAGCAACGGCGTGCCGCGCAAACGCGAGGCGACTACCAGCGCGATCAATCCGTCGATCAGCGACGCAACCATGCGTCGTCCGGGCTCCGCCAGCGCCATGCCCGGCGGGAGCGAAATCTCGGTTTCCTCGCCGCCGCGAACAACCAGCACGAGCGCGACCCCCATCGCGACAATGAGCACCAGCCCGAGCAGGCCGAGGTCGCCGGGAGTCACCGGGCCGTCGGCGCGACTCGGCGCGTCGTAGAGCACACGCCCCGTGTTGGCCGAGAGCTCGATCATTTCCACCACGCGCCCGCTCATGGGCGGCTCGCCCGGGCGGCGCGGTGAGCCCTCGCCCCGCGTCCACGCCACCACCAATCGCCCCTGGCTGTCGAGCGGCGCGATCGCGGCATCGGGCTCCAGACCTTCAAGCTTGGCCAGTTCGCTCGAACCCGCGGCGTCAACGCCCGAGAGCACGCGCACGCCCGGCCCCGCCGGCGCGATCGAGATCAGCCTCCCGCCGACCGAGACAAACTCGACAGGCGCCGCCCCGGTCGGGAGAGAGCGATCGCGCGCCACCACGCCATCGCTCCACGTGATCGCGGGCGCCTGCTCCTTTCCGTCGCGCAGCGATGCGGACCATGCCCGGCCCGACCCCGAATCGTCCGGCGCGACGAGCATGAACCCCTCGCGCGTCGCGACACACCGCAGCCGCGCGCCCCAACGATCGATGTCGCGCGGCGTCGCAAGGTCCTGCCACTCGCCGCGATTGAGCCAGAGCACGCGCACCCGCGACATCGGAGAATCCGCCGCAATGATCGCGACCAATCCGGAGCTCGACGCGGCCATCCCGACCAATCGCCCGTCGGCGGGCAGCGAACGAAGTGACCGCAATCCATCGGCGGGCTCGTACGACCACAGATCACCCACGCCCGTGTTGACAGCGCGCAGGGTCCACACCCGACGAACGGCCTTGCCGGTTTCGTCCACGTCGTCGGCCGCCACGTACACATCCTCGCCAAACGCCGCCAGCGCGGCGGGCTCGATCGAGAGCGACGCGGCCCGGCGCAGCGTGCCGTCGGCGGCGCCGCGCACCTTGCCATCGGGGGGCATCGCCTGCCGTCGCGGCGGGACATGCGCGATGATCCACTCGTTCTTGGAAGGAAGCGACAGCCACGCGTGAGAAGGGGCGGAATCCGCCGCCGGCGCACCGGCGCCGCGCGTCGTCATGGGCGGTTCGGCACGCGCCGTCGTCGCAACCAAGGCGAGCACGCAGCAGGCCACGATCGCGAGCATTCGCGCCGGCAAGATCCAAGGGCTGTTCCGTATGCGCTGCGTCATCTGATCTTCACGCCGGCATGCGGCGTGGGCTTGGGTTCAACGTCGCCCTCCATCAGGCGGGCGTCTTTCACGCCGTAGCGCTCGAGGAGGGACTTGAGGTCGAAGGCCGACGCCGAAATGCCGTCGCGCCGATTCTCGGGGTCGTGGAGCGACATCTTCGCGCGGGTCTTGCTCGCGGGCACGTCAATCTCGATCTCGGTCGCGATCGTCGCGCTGGTCTTCTCCAAGCCCTTGACCTTGACGGGCTCGTCCTCGTTCATCGTCGCCGAGAGCACCAGCGCGCCGCGCGCGTCAAACGCTTCGACCCTCCGCGGCACCAGCGTCTTGGGATCCAGGAACACGCTCCGCTGTCCCCATCGGCCCTGCAGCGTCACGCGGACATAGCGTCCGTCGGGCGTCCAGTTGGGTGAAGTGATCGGCCTATCGGGGAACGGCAGGAGACACAGCACGTCGATGAGATCGAGCGGATGAACCGGCAAGCCGAAGCGGGCCGCGGTCTTGGGCGTCGCCTTGGCGTGCTCGCCCACCAGCGCGGCCTTGTGGTCGCTGTCGGAGAGGTCGATCCACCAGAAGAGCGTGTCGTTCGAGCCGAGCTGGAAGTAGGTCTCACCCAGCTTCTTCACCGCGAGAAAGAGCTTGCGATCCCGGATGTATTGCACATGCCCATCGGCTTCTTCCTCGTTCGTGTCGCCGTCCTTGTCGATCGTGTAGAGGCGGAGCGTGGCGCGGGCCCACAGGCGATCGAGGTCCGCGACGCGGAGTGACTGGGCCCGCGCGATGTTCTCGTATGACGGCGCGGGCTTCATGGGCTTGGACACGACACCCTTGTCGCTCGACTTCACGGGCTGTTCGCCGCAGGCGGGAAGCAGAGTGGCCGCGATGACCGCCAGAAGCAGAATGGCGAGGCGAGTTGCGCACCTCAATCGCACGGACCCGCGGGTACGTCCGTGGCACGATTGCGAACCGCACGAGGACCACTCCAACCGCGAACTCGCGACCGGTGGCACACACCGTCGCGCCCAACCTCGACCTGCCCCGGCGCGGTCGCTCATGCGCCCCCTCCGGCGGGAACCTCGCCCGCGGGCTTGGGCTCCACGCTGTCCGCAACCATCGGCGTCGCCTCGATTCCCATCAACTCGCCGATCTGCTGCATCGCGCCCGAGAGCGTCTCCTCGTCCAGGCCCGGATCGACGACTTCCAGCGTCGGCATCTCCGCGCCCGGTGCCGTGGGCTTGCGTGAGACGAGCATCTTCGACCCCGGGCCGCGCCCGCGAACCCCCGAATACCGCAGCAGCTTGCGGCGCACGAGCAAGAGCGCCAGCACATACCGAAACGCCAGTTTCTTCTGATCCGTCGACTCCGAGAGCTGTTCGAACAGGTCGAGCAGTTCATCGTCGCTCATCACCAGCAGTTTCTTCGGCGCGGTCGGCTCGGGCATAACCGAGCGCCACGTCGCGAACACTCGCCCGGGAGCCGCGGGGCGCGCGCCGCCTTCCCACGCGTCGAGGGAAAAATCCTGGCGCACCATCGCGTCGCTCTCGGGCATCTCCACCAGCACCGCGACGTACCGCTCCCCCACCGCGAGCGACCGCCCGCTGGCGGCACAAACGCCCGTGGGTCTCGAAAGCGGATACGAACCGGCGCTGGGTGTGCTCATGCTGGGCGAGTGTACGAACGCCAAACGCCCGTGGTGCTACCGGCGGCAGGAGAGTTCAAAGAACCTCTGCGACGTCCCGCCATCGCCAACGCGGAACTTCATGCACCTGCCGCACGTCGGACATCGGGCCGTGTAGCCGTCGCCCGCGCGGTCGCGGAAGACGCGGACGTACTGCTTGGCGCAGGAGAAGTAGACTCGCAGGAACGGGCGATCGCCATCCGCGCCCGACGAAGACGCCTCCGGACCGCCCGACCCCGCGGGCCTCGCGGGGCGTGGCCCACCTTCCACGATGTCCAGAGAAAATGACCTTGGCGCCTCGCTCACAACCTCACCTCGTCGCCGAATCGGCCACATCTTCATCGGCCCAACCCCGGCAGGACGTGGAACGCCGATCGCGGACGCGTGGGCTCTTGGTGGCGGGCTGAGTCGATCGATCCCGGATCATCCCCCTTGTTCGGAGTTTTTTTGGCATCATCGCCGAATCATCGTGGAACGCACCGTCAAGCCGATATAAAGTGTTCCCTTCCGCGGCCCGGTCCGCGGTGTGCCGCACGAAGAAATGACTGGCGCCCTCACCATCTTGCCCGATCCCCCGCCACCACCCACACCGGTCGGCCTCATCGCCGGCGGCGGAAGATTGCCCATTTTGGTGGCACGCGGGCTTCGCTCGGCGGGACATCCGGTCCACGCGCTCGGCCTGTCCAAGCAATACGAGCCCGAGCTCCCCACCATGTGCTCCTCGTTCCGCGAGGTCGGCGTCCTTCGCGTCGGCACCTGGGGACGCATCCTTTCCGGCATGGGGGTCCGCCACGCGATCATGGTCGGCAAGGTCGACAAGGCCAAGCTGATGCACGACCCGCTGCGGGTCCTGCGCAACATTCCTGACTGGCGCACGCTGGTCGCCTGGTACCGGCACCTTCGCCACGACAAACGCTCGCACGCGGTGCTGAGCGCAATCGCGGAAGAACTCGACCGCTGCGGCGTGGCGCTCCTCGATTCCACCGCGCCGATCCCCGACGAGCTCTCGACCGAGGGTGTGATGACGCGCCGTCAGCCGACGCCCGAGCAGCGGGCGGACATCGACTTTGCCTGGCCGCTCCTCGCGCAGACGCTGAGCCTGGACATCGGGCAGGCGGTCGCGGTGCGCGAGCGCGACGTGATCGCGGTCGAAGCGGTCGAGGGCACAGATCGCATGATCGAGCGCACCGGGCAGCTTTGCCGCTCCAAGGGCTGGACGCTCTGCAAGGGCGCCCGGGCTGGGCACGACCGGCGCTCCGATGTGCCGACGGTCGGCATCAAGACCATCGAGAACCTGGCGTCCAACGGCGGCGGGTGCCTCGCGCTCGCCGCGGGCGAGGTCATCATGCTCGACAAGGCCCGCATGCTCGACGTCGCCGACGAACTGGGCGTGTCCATCGTCGGCATCCCGGCGGCCCACCACTAGGTGCGGCATGTCCGCGACACGAAAAGACCCTGACAATCCATACGTCAGCCGCGGCGGGCTGAAACTCCGTCACGCGCTCACGCACTTTGCGATCGAACCCCGTGGGTTCGTCTGCGCCGACCTTGGCTGCAGCACCGGCGGGTTCACCGATTGTCTGCTCCAGGCGGGCGCCGAACGCGTCGTTTCGGTCGACACGGCCTACGGCGAGTTCGCGTGGAAGCTCCGCAACGACCCCCGCGTCACGCTGCGAGAACGCACCAACGCCCTGCACGCGACGCCGATCGAGGGCGGCGTCGACCTCGTCGTCATCGATCTTGGATGGACGCCGCAGCGGTTGGTCGTGCCCGCGGCACTCAAGTGGCTGCGCCGCGACGGACGCATCATCACGCTCGTCAAGCCCCACTATGAGCTGAAGGATCAGGGCCAGGAACTCCCGCGCGGCGGCGTGCTTTCGCCGGAGTTGGCCGAATCGGTGCTGTCTCGTGTGATCGAGAGGATGCCATCGCTGAACGCCCAAGTGCTGGGCGTGGTCGAGTCTCCCATCCTGGGAGGCAAGGCGGGCAAGAACTCTGGCGGCACGGGCAATCGTGAATGGCTCGTGGTATTGAGAAACGCCGGCGGGCGATAGGCAACTCGAAGGCCTTTGCTTGCCAGACTACTTGGCGTCCCAAATGCCTGATGCCTGTTGCCTGATGCCTTCTGCCCGCTGCCTAACGCCCGATGCCTACCTCTCCAACAACCACCAGCGCCGGCGGAACGGGCGTTTGAGCGTTTCGGGGTAGTTGGCGTCCACGCCGCGCTTGATGTGCTCCATGGCCTCCTGGGGCGAGTCGGTCAGAATGAGCAGGTCAAGGTCGCCGTGCCCGATCGTTCCCAGCGCGAGCATCTTGTCGCGGAGGAACTCGATCATGGGGGTCCAGAACGAAACGCCCATCAGGATGATGGGGAAGTTGCGGATCTTCTGGGTCTGGACAAGCGTGACGGTCTCGAAGACTTCATCAAGCGTGCCGAAGCCGCCGGGTAGCACCACGAAGGCATACGAGTACTTGACCAGCATCACTTTGCGAACGAAGAAATAGCGAAATTCGATCCATTTGTCGAGATACGGATTGGGCTGTTGCTCCATCGGCAGCGTGATGTTGCAGCCCAGCGAGCGACCCCCGCGTTCCTTGGCCCCTCGGTTGGCGGCCTCCATGATCCCCGGTCCGCCGCCCGTCATCACCGTCAGATCCAGCTCCGCCACCTTCCGCCCGACCTCGCGCGCCAGCGCGTAGTACGGGTGATCCTCGGGGAATCGCGCTGAGCCGAAGACCGTCACGCACGGCCCGACGAAGTGCAGCGATCGAAAACCCTTGATGAACTCGGCGAAGATTCGGCAGGCGCGGAGGAACTCCTCGCCGCGCGAAAGCGGGCCGGCAAGAAAGCTGTGCTCATCCGGGTGAGACGGTTTGACCCAGGCCTTGCCGCCTTTGAAGACGTTGGAGTTGATGTCGATCGTCATGAGGAGCGGATCGGGTTTTCACGAGGACCAAAGCCAAACAGTACGGCGTCACGAGGCCCAGCGCACGAGCAGGAATCCGACCGAGACGGCGACGAGACCGAGCAGAACGTTGGCGACCGTCAACCCCGCCGCCGCCATCGGTCGTTGGTCGTGGATGAGCTGGAAAACCTCGCAGCCAAAGGCGGAAAAGGTCGTCAGACCGCCGAGAAACCCGATCATCAGCGCCAATCGCAGCGAGTCGTTGATCGGACGGTGGGTTTCGAGCAGAGCGAGAATCACGCCGCCGAGAAGGCAGCCGGCGACGTTGACCGCGAGCGTGCCACCACCCAACTGGGTGGGGAATCTGGTGTTTACCCAAGTCGATAGCACGAAACGAACGATGGCGCCCGCGCCGCCAAACCCGCCGACGATCAGACATTCTCGCCACATCGGCGCATTCTACCGCGAGCGGATTTCCTCGCCCGATCGCTCAGGGAAAACTCTGGTTTGGTGGGGAATGTGCATCCAGGGGTCCAGCCTGGCGATATTTCAACATAAGTTTGACTTCTGGCTCGCCACGCCGCGGCGTTCCGGCGCTTCCTAGAAGGGTCAGCGCTTGAAATTGGAGATTGGCGGGTGCAGGAATCAGCAACGAGGAGGAGCATCGGACAGAATCGGGAGCGGCGGGCGTGACCGGCGAGTCCCGTTGGAGCTTTCGGCGCTGAGATCGCCCGCGCGAACTCATGGGAGGCCCGATCGCGGTAGCGTCTGGAACGGATTCTCGACGGACACGCGTGGGGCGCTGTCCCAAGAGGCCATGTGGGAGCTTCCATGTCTGATGAGCTGGTGATCTGCGACGGATGGTGCCCGGACCAAAGCCCGACCAATGACGCGGCGGTGCTCTGGCAGCTCTTGTTCTACGCAAGCAAAAGTCCGGTTTCGATTCTGGACATTAATGGGCGTTTTCTTGCGGCCAACGACCTGATCAACCAGGCGTTCGGGGTCGCGCCGAGCACTCTGGTCGGGCGGAACATGACGGAGTTCATGCCGCCGGACATCTTTGAGGAACGAATCGAGGTCATTCGGCGCGTGGCTGTGACCGGTCGACCCGAGAACGTCACCGGCGCGACCTGGGGCATCACATCGCAGTGCGCATTCCGCCCGCTGCCCACGCCGCCCGGCGGCGTGCCGCGGGTTCTGCACGTATTGGGCTTCGCCGGGCGCGACCCGCACGGCGTGCCAACCACTCGTCTGCAGCGCGACGATATGGGTCAGTTGAAGGACCTGACGGAACGGGAGCGCGAAGTGCTGTCGCTCATCGGTGCGGGACTGTCGACCGCCGAGATCGCCAATCGCCTCCACCGCAGCGTGAAGACCATCGAGTGGCATCGAGCCTCGCTGGGAACCAAGCTCAACGTCTCAAACCGCGTTGAGCTTGCTCAGATCGCTATCCGGCTGGGATTGGTTCGGGATCAGGAAATCGACCGGATCCATGGCGGCGCCGCCACTCCCGTCGCTCGCGAAATCCCTTGACCAGCCGCCCGTCCCACGATAGCCTGTCGCCAGTGAGAATCGATTCTCACGCCCGCGCATGGTGACAGGACGAACCGAACCCCTGGCAGCGACCCGCGCCCCAAGCGACTGGTGGCGGTGGCTTTGCTTTGCACTCATCGGCGTGCTGTGCCTCGGGCCGGGCGGCCTCGAGCGGGCCCACATCGGGGTCTCGCACGATCACCTTCACCTCGCCACCACGATCACCCTGCACGAGGGCCACGATCACGATGCTGAACAGCACTCGCACTCAGCCGGGTTCGGCGGAGACGAGCTCTCGGCGTCCTGCGACACATGCCGGGACCTTGAATGGGCGCGTCTGACCAAGACGGGAACGTCCGCGCCGGCGCTCGGCTTCGTCCACTCCGAATTCGCAATTGACCGCTGCATCCCGATCGACGATCAGGTGCGGTCAATACGGGCCGCGTCCTCGATCCGCTCGCGTGCCCCTCCCATCACCTGATCCACAAGTCACCTTGCTCTGTCCTTCGAACAGGGCGGCGGCGCGTGCTGCGCGCCGTCGCGGCGTGGCTTTCTCCAGCATCTCCGCCGATGCGATGAACTCGCTCGGCGATGGATCCCATCCCATGTCATGCATTCCCGGATTCGCCCGTGGCGGGCGTCCTCGGGCTCGCGCGGCGTTTACGCTGATCGAGCTTCTGGTCGTCATCGCCATCATCGCGATTCTCATCTCGATCCTGCTGCCCGCGCTCTCGTCCGCGAGACGTTCGGGCCGCACGGTGAAATGCCTCAGCCAGATGCGTCAGTTGGAACTCGCCCACGAGTTGTACATGGACGCGAATAAGGAGGCGTTTGTCGACGCCGCACTCTCGCACGGCGGGAGCGCGACGTTGGCCGAGGTGAAGCGGGCGTGGCCCGTCACGCTCGCGGAGTACGCGGGAGGCTCCCTGATCCTGCGTTCACCCGGCGATGATTCTCCCAAGTGGGCGATCAAGCAGGGCGGGCAGGACCCGGGGATGACGTTTGATGACCTGATGGCCGCGGTTCGGGACGGCCTGTCGCCCGACACGGGGAAGCTGGCGCGCTGGACCAGCTACGGATTGAACAACTGGCTCACGCGCAGCGTGAATCCGGGGTTTGATCCAAAGAAAGAGCCTTATGACCGACGCACGAAAGTCCCCTTCCCGGATTCCACCGTTCACTTCGTGATGATGAACGAGGGGCATACGGGCAGCGACTATGCCAAGTCGGACCATATCCACGCCGAAGGATGGAGCGACGGCGGCGACGAGAACGCGCCGAGCGTCGCCAGCTCCGAATTGGAGCTGAACGCGCACGGCGGTCCCGAAAAGTCGTTCGCGAGTGTCGCCAACTACGGGTTTCTTGACGGGCACGCCAAGACCCTGAAGTTCGGCGAGGTGTACACCGATTTCGATCACAACAAGTTCAACCCCGGCGCGACGCCTTACTCCAAGTAGGCCGCGCCTGAGAGTCCTCAGCACATTCGATTGAGTCAGGAGATCGACATGAACACACTGAAAAGGGGCATGGTTGCGGCTGCGACGCTCGCCATCTTCGCGGGGAGTGCGATGGCGCAGCTCCACGCGGGCGACATCCTGCTCTACGCCCAGAGCAACAGGATCGTGACCGGGCAGGTCAACGTCGACACCGGGCTTCCCGAGCCCGGCGTTCGCGTGTTCCAGGCGGATTTCGGCGAGTCGCCGAACTTCACCAACGACCCGGGCATGGACTCGGACGAGGGCGTCTTCCCGCCTGCCAGCGCTGTCGGATTCACGATCCGCAGAGCTCTCCGCAAGTGGGACGGGCTCGACTTTGACGCGATCCCCGACGAGCGGATTCAGGTCAAGCTCGGCAACCTCGGGCCGATCCTGACGCCGCTGAACGACACGCCGGTCGTCGGCTTCTCGCTGGCGGCTAATTCGTTCGGCAAGTTCCATCATCACTGGGGGTACACGCTTCTCTCGCCCGCGAGCAGCGGGATCTATCTGCTGGAGCTCGAGCTGTGGAGCAGCGCGGGCATCCAGACCAGTGAGCCCTACTGGCTCGTATTCAATCAGAACGACTCGCAGGCGAACCAGGACGCCGCGTTCGCGTGGGTGGAGGACAACTACCTGGGCGGCGGATGCGTCGCGGATTTCAACCACGACGGATTCGTCAACGGCGACGACTACGACGCATTCGCCAGCGTCTTTGACATCGCGGACCCGGCCGCGGACATCAACCACGACGGATTCGTCAACGGCGACGACTACGACATGTTCGCCAGTGCATTCGACGCGGGATGCTGAGAAACAGGCACTGGACATGAGGAGAGAGAGAGAGAGAGAGAGAGAGAGAGGGAGAGTCGCGGGCGGTCTTTGGCGTCGTGTGTTTCGACGCTCCGCACACGGCATCCAATTCACATGAGAGCTCGCGCTCTGCGCGAGAAGGAGAGAGTCAGATGAACAAGGTTACTTCGAGCATTCTGGTGGCGGTCGCGGCGGCTTCGATGACCGGGGGCGTGCTGGCCCACGGCGGCGACATCGGCTTCAAGATCGTCGGGGGCTCGCTCAAGGTCGGCGAAGTGCTCGACAACGGCTTCGGCGAATTCGTGCAACCCGGCGAGCGCGTCTTCGGCGGTGAGATGCTCATCTCCGATGGCGTCGGTGACGAGCCCGGTTTCTTCGCCCAGGCCGGCACCCTTGGCTCCGGCGAACTGATCAGCTTCAACGTCCGCAAGGCCCTTCGCGTGTGGAACGGCATGGACTTCAACACCATCGCCAGCGAGACGATGCGCATCGAGAACCCGGCGGGCACGGCGTTCGTCGACACGCCATTTGCCGATCCCTCTTCGCCCATCGCCGCCGGCTGGGGATTTTCATTCCCCGGATCGGGCGATCTGGACGACCACCCGATTTACTATGTGAATGGTCGGACCGGGCCGGGGATTTATCTGCTCGAGCTCGAGCTCACCACGACGCAGGCGGGCATCATCAACTCGCCCAGCTTCTGGGTGGTGTTCAACGACGGTGCGGACGACACGCAGCATGACGCGGCGATCGATTGGACCGAGGAGAACCTGGTCCCGGCTCCCGGGGCCGCGGGGATGCTCGCCTTCGGCGGGCTGATCGCGCTGCGCCGTCGCCGCTGATCTGACTGCTGGGAGAGAGAGCACCCGGCACGGCGCGAAAGCGCCCCGCCGGGATTGGAAAAGGTGCCGACCGGCAAGGCCCGGTTCCGCGTACGCTACCGGGGATGCTTCGCACGCGGCCCGAGGGGCGGAGGCACGACGACAGGAGAAAGATGACCGACACACTCAAGCTCCGCGAAGAATCGGGAGCCAAGCCCCCGGCCCTCTCCGTACGAGGACTGCGATTCCGCTACGTCGGCGCGGTCGATACGCCCCCCGACGCGTGGACCATCGACCTCCCCACGCTCGACGTCGCCCAACGCGAGCAGGTGCTCCTCACCGGCGGCTCGGGCATCGGGAAGAGCACGCTCCTCCATCTCATCGCGGGGCTCGTCGATCCCGCCGAGGGAACGGTGCTGGTCGACGGCACCAACATCCACGCGCTGTCCGGTGCACCGCGCGATCGTTTCCGCGGCAGCGCGATCGGCATGATCTTCCAGACCTTCAACCTGCTCTCGGGGTTCTCGGCGCTCGAGAACGTGCTGGCGGCGCTGATGTTCTCGAGCGTTCCGCGCGGCAAGCACCATGAACTGGCGGAGGCGACCCTGTCGCGCCTCGGCATCACGCGCCTCCACGCCGCCCCGGAAGAACTTTCGGTCGGTCAGCAGCAGCGCGTCGCGGTGGCACGGGCGGTCGTGTGCCGCCCGGCGCTGGTGCTCGCCGACGAGCCGACCGCGAGCCTTGATCCTGAAAACGCCGAGCACGCGATGGACCTGATCCAATCCGTTTGCCGCGAGTTGGGGGCGGCGCTCGTGTGCGTCAGCCACGACCCGGCGATGTCGGCACGATTCGAACGGCGCGAAAAGCTCGGTTCGCTGGTGAGTACCGCGGCCACCTCTGCAACGAGCGCCGCAACCGTCGCGGGAGGCTCGCGATGAACGACTGGACCATCATCCTGCGAAGCCTGCGGGCGCGCCTCTTCTCCACCGTCACCACCGCGGCCCTGGTCGCCATCGCGGTTGCGCTCATGCTCGTGCTCCTCATGATGCGCGATGCGGCCCAACAGGCCTTCCGACGCGGCGGCGGCGATATGCACCTGCTCGTCTCCGCCGACCAATCCTCGATGGTGTCGTTCCTCAACGGCGTGC
This sequence comes from Phycisphaerales bacterium, assembly GCA_013360695.1. Taxonomy (GTDB): domain Bacteria; phylum Planctomycetota; class Phycisphaerae; order Phycisphaerales; family UBA1924; genus JABWBC01. The sequence goes on along the minus strand of JABWBC010000039.1, from coordinate 2,920 downwards.
TCTACGCCAACCCGCCGCGGGCGCCGATCCCCTGGGCACGCTATCAGCAGCTCCGCCAGTCGCTCCCCTTGGGCGACAACGGATACGCGATCCCCACGCAGATGGGCGACAGCTTTCTTGGCCAGCCCGTTCTGGCGACCGACACGGAGTTCTTCTCCAAGCTAAGGCCGAATCCCGGCGAGGCGTGGGTTTTCACCCACGGCAAAGCGTTTGATGGTGATTTCCAGGTCGTGCTGGGCGCGCAGGCGGCTCGGGCGACCGGCCTGAAGCTCGGGCACAAGATCGTCCTGACCCACGGCGCGGGCGAATCCGCCGAACATGACCACGACCACGACGAATTCAAGTACGAGGTGGTCGGCATCCTGGCCCCCACCGGCGGGCCACACGACCGTGCCCTGTTCACCTCGCTCCAGAGCACCTGGATCATCCACGCCCAGGACCGGCGCGAGCGCGAGGCCGAGGGCAAGCACGTCGAGACGTCGGCCGCCGATCTCACCGACGCGGATCGCAAGGTGACCGGCGTGTACGTTCGCCTCGCGACCCGCGGCGACTCGGATGCGCCCGCCAACCTGCCCCAGGTCTTCGACATGCTCCGCAAGGACTCGTCGATCATGGTTGCTTCGCCGTCCGACGAGGCCCGAAGACTGCTGGTCATGGTCGGGAACATCGACATCGTGTTCCGGGCGATGGCGGGCGTGGTGCTGGTGTCGAGCGCGATCTCGATCATGATCGCGTTGTACAACTCGATGGAGCAGCGCCGACGCCAGATCGCGGTGCTCCGCGTGCTGGGCTGCAGCCGCCCGAGGATCTTCGGGCTGGTGCTGACCGAATCGGCGGTGTTGGGCGTGCTGGGGGCGGCCGCGGGATTGGTCATCAGCCTCATCGGGGTCCAATCGGTCGTGCTTCTGATGAAGGCCAAGTTCGGGCTGGTGGTTCATCCGACGCTGACGCCGGACGCCGCGATCATCGTCGCGGGGGCTGCGGTCGCTCTGGCGGCCCTGGCAGGTCTGGTCCCGGCGGTCATGGCCTACGCCACACCGGTCGCCAAGAATCTCAAGCCGCTCGCGTAGTGCATGATCGAATCGTCGGCGAGGAGATGAGCCATGAGAGTGTTCTGGGCGATCATCGGACTGCTCTTGATCGGCGCTGTGGCGACGCTCCTCTGGACCGACCGCGGCGTTTCGTCGCCCAAGTCGATGCCGACCGGCGGGCCGGCGGCCACGACGCGCCCGCCGAACGAGCCGCTTCCCGAGCCCGGCGAGCGGAGTCCCGGCAAGGAAACACTCGCTCCGGTCAAGCCTGACCCCGCGCCGGATTCCAATCCGGAGGCCAAGGCCGAGACCAAATCGGAGCCGAACGCCGAGTCCAAGCCTGCGGAACCCACGCCCGCAACAGCCGAGGTCAAGCCCGTCGAGACCAAACCAACGGAGACAAGGCCGTCGGAGACAAAGCCGGCGGAGACCAAGCTCGCGGAAGCAAGGCCAGAGGAGCCGAGCGTTCTGGAGAACAAGCCGGCCGATCCCGCGGCGGACAAGCAAGAGAACCCGCTCGCCGCGCCTGAGGCCGCGCCCCTTCCCGCCGCCAAGGTCGAGAAGAAGGACGACGGCTCGATGCTGATCGACGGGCGCTTCACCATCAAGGGCGCGGGCACACAGGAAAACCCGTACGTCCTTCCGTGGGAGCTTTTGACCTCCGCCGAAGAGGTCTACAAGCCCCAGCAAGGCAAGAAAGAACTCCCCGGACGGATCATGATGTTCGACGGCAAGTTCGTGCGCATTGCCGGATACGTCGCGTATCCCATGTTCGTCGAGCAACCGCGCGAACTGCTCTCCATGCTCAACCAGTGGGACGGCTGCTGCATCGGCATCCCCCCCACGCCCTACGACGCCATCGAGGTCAAGCTCGCCAAGGTCGCGACCGCCAACGAGCGGCTGGCGACCTACGGCACGATCGAGGGCAAGCTCGGCGTCAAGCCCTACCTCGCCGGTGATTGGCTCGTCGGGCTCTACCTCATGGAAGACGCCAAGCTCAGCGTCAAGGAATACAACGTCGGGAGCTAAAGAGAGCGGACCAAGTCGGCCGCGAGCGCGGGCCCGCCGGGGAGGCGGATCGCTCTCGCACGCGCGAAGGGATCAAGCTACGCTTTTTCCGTGGCCAAGTCCCCGTCCAGCAAGTCCCCCGCGTCGAAATCCGACGCCGCGAGCAAGCCCGCGGGCAAATCAACGGGCAAGTCTTCCTCGCGCGCCAAGGGCGCGGGCCTGATCGAAGAATCGCCCGCCAAGAAACGTGCAGAACTCCCGCCGGTGGTTGTCGGCTCCATGCGCGATGTCGTCGGCCAGAACCGCGCCATCGACGTGCTCCAGAAAACACTCGCCAGCGGGCGGATGCACCACGCATGGCTCTTCCACGGGCCGCCCGGCGTGGGAAAGTTCACCGCCGCCGTCGCCTTCGCCGCCACCCTGCTGGACCCGACCAGCCGCGCGGCCGTCGACGGATTCATCGAGCCTGATCCCTCCGGCCCGATCGCCGGGCTGCTCAAGAGCGGCACCCACCCGGACCTGCATGTGATCGTGAAAGAGCTCGCTCGGTTCCATCCTGAACCCAAGGTCAGGAACCAGAAGCTCGTCAAGTTTCCGAAAGACGTCCTGGACTATTTCTATTCGGATCGCGCGGCGCGTGCCGCGTCCATCACGCCGGGTGGACTCGCATCGAAGGTGTTCGTCATCGACGAAGCCGAAACGCTCGAACGCAACGCATCGGCGCAGAACACGATCCTGAAGACGCTCGAAGAGCCGCCGCCCGGCACGGTGACGATTCTCGTAACGTCCAACGAGGACCGCCTGCTCCCGACGATCCGCAGCCGCTCGCAGCGCGTCGCTTTCGGACCGCTCGACGACGACGCGATGAAGAAGTGGATGCG
>JABWBC010000038.1 GCA_013360695.1 Phycisphaerales bacterium | reverse complement strand
GGCCGCGCTCGTCGAAGTGGGGCTGGCCCAGAGCGGTGCCCGCCAGTACGAGGACGCCGAGAAAGCCTTGCGAGCCGCGTGCGCCAAGGCGCCGGGCTGGGCCGAGGCGTGGATCGAACTCGGTCTGGTGCAGGCCCAGGCGGGGCGCGACGACGCGGCACGCGAATCGCTCGCGGAAGCACGCCGCCTCGACCCCTTCAACATCCGCGCTTCCAACACGCTCACGATGCTCACGGACCTGGCCCAGTTCAAGTCCATCGAGAGCGACCATTTCATCGTGCGCTACAAAGAGGGCGACGATCTCGTGCTCGCCCGCGAGATGCCCGCGGTGCTGGAGCGGATCTACGAGCGCGTCACCGGCAACGGACCGGGCGGGATCGACCACAAGCCCGCGGGCAAGACCGTGATCGACCTTATGCCCGACCACGCCATGTTCGCCGTGCGCATCACGGGCATGCCGCAGCTGCACACGATCGCCGCCGCCACCGGGCCCCTGGTCGCGATGGAAGCCCCGCGCGTCGGCGCCGGCCACTCCACGGGCGTCTACGACTGGTCGCGCGTGATCCAGCACGAATTCACCCACACCGTCACGCTCTCACGCACCAAGAACCGCCTGCCGCACTGGTTCACCGAGGCCTCGGCCGTGTATCTCGAGGACGCGCCGCGCGACGAGTCGCGCTGCACCATGCTCGCCCGCGCCCTGGACACCGACCAGCTCTTCGACCTTGACTCGATCAACGTCGCCTTCGCCCGCCCCCAGAAGCCCCAGGATCGCGGCATGGCCTATGCCCAGGGGCACTGGATGTACGAGTTCATTGTCGAGAAGTGGGGGGCCGCCGCCCCGCTCAAGCTCATGGACCAGTACGCCGCCGGCGTGCGCGAGGCCCAGGCGATGGAGTCCGTGCTCGGCGTGTCGCGCGCCGCGTTCCTCGATCAGTTCAAGGTATGGGCTCACGCGCAGGTCGTGTCGTGGGGGCTGGCTATGCCCGAGGGCGTGCCCAGCGTGAAGGAACTCCTCGCGCAGAGCAAGTCCGAGGGCGGAAGCGGCACCACGCCTACGCCAGAGCTCATCGACGCCTGGATCAAGAAATACCCGGATCACCCGCAGGTGCTCGAGCTCGCGGTTTCCGCGGCCCTGGACAAGAACGAGGGCAAGGTCAGCCCGGAGATGGTGCCGCTGATCGAGCGGTTCGCGCTGGCGGCGCCCGTTAAGCACATGCCGCACCGCGTGCTGGCGAAGTACTACCTCGACAAGGGCGAGGGCGAGAAGGCGATCCCGCACCTGGAGTTCATGGACATCCGCGAGGTGTACAACCCCGCGATCGCGGTGGAGCTCTCGAAGCGATACGGAGCGCTGAACGATTGGGAAAAGGCGTTCCAGAAGGCCGAGCGCGCCACGCGCATCGCGCCCTACGACGCTGCCCATCGCGAACTGGCCGCGACCATGGCGATCAAGGCCGGTCATCTCGACGCCGCGACGCGGCACATCGACGCGCTCACGATCTTGGAGCCCGACCGCGAGGTCCATCGCAAGCGTTTGGACGCGGTCAGGAAGCTGATGCAGGCGACTCCGCCCGCGCCGCCGGGCGGGGATTGACCGGCCAGCCCGTCCACGCCCGGTATCGCGACTCCAGGTCCTTCACGATCTCGCCCGCGCTCATCTTCATCGCGGGGTAGTTGATCACCGGGAAGAAGCGCACGCGCGAGCGGCTTGGGCGGAACAGGCTCCCCCACGCCGTCGGCGCCACCGGTGTTCCGTCGATCACGACCGGGAGCACGCGCGCCCTCCCGCGCGAGACCAAGAGCCCCACGCCCGGCGCGAAGGGCAGCAATTGCTCCGGCGGGCGCTCGATCCCGCCCTCGGGGAATATACCGAGCACGCCGCCCTCGCTCAGGACGCGCAGCGACGCGCGGATCGCCGCGGCGTCGCGCGATTCCTGGTCGATGCTGATGATGTCGAGGAAGCTCCACAGCCCTTCGAACTGCGGAAGGCGCATCCGGCTCGCCATGATCCAGCGCACGAAGAACGGGCACGCCACCTGCACCAGCACCGGGTCGATCCCCGCCGTGTGATTCACCACCACGATCAGCGGCCCGGGCCGGCGCGACGCCGGGATGTTCTCTCGCCCCTCGACCCGGCAGCGATGAATCACGTTCGCCAGGAATTTGCCCAGAAGCGTCGCCAGCCCCGTCGGCACATCCTCCCGCGGGTTGTCCATGAGCCACCGACAGGCCGCGCCAACGGGCGCGAGCACGGCAAGGATGGTCAGAATGGCAAGGAGATAGGACATGAGGGGGCGGAGTCTATGAATCGGACCGACGGGTCGTCGCCCACCAGAGCTTGTGGACGGTTTTTGGTTGGGATTTGCTGACCTTGCGCGGAAATTGTCCAAGGGCCGATCGGCAATCCGATCTTGGGTGCGATATGGCAGATTCTCGAAAGTCGTCTCGCAGCGGGCGCTCCCGGTCGTCGGCCGACACCCTCGGCTTGGGCCGGAAGCTCCTCCTGATCTCGCTCCTCCTGGCCTGGGCGTTTGTCGCGGCAAGCCTGATCGGGTTCAACCGCGCCGACCCGCCCACCCACGTCGTTTGGCCCCCAAACGACCCGGTCGCCAACTGGTGCGGGCCGTTCGGGGCGTCCACCGCCTACGTCCTCTACCGGCTCCTGGGTTACGCCGCCTGGGTGATCGTGATTCTGGTTGGGCTCGGCCTGCTTTCGACCGCCATGGGCGGCAAGGTGCGTCATGCCGCCGTCCGCCTCATCGGCGCGGTCATGATGACCATCGCCGCCGCCGGCCTGCAGAACCTCATGGCGCCGCTCTCCGGCCCGCTGCCTGACCTTGCGGGCGGCACGGTCGGTGTCGTCACCGCCGCCGAGCTCGGCGATCGCTTCGGCACGCTCGGCTCGTTCCTCTGGCTGGCCCTCATGGGCATCTTGGGCTCGGTGGTCGCGATCGACGAGATCGTGTCGGCCCTGACCGGCTGGACGTTGCGATTCGCGCGCGAGCGGGCCGTGCCCGCCGCCGTCACCGCCGGCAAGTTCACCGGAGAGATTGCCGGCGAGGCCGCCATCGCCGCCAGCAAGTCCGCGGCCCGCACAAGCGGCGGGATCTTCGGCGCGCTCGCCGGGCTCCTCCGCCGCGACACCAAGCCCAAGGTCCGCACCAACGACATCGACGACGACACGACCATTCCCGAAGCCGACACGCTCAAGAACAAGCGGAAGCGCAAGGGCAAGGAAGAGCTCGCGCCCGCCGAGGCCGAAGCGCTCGACGCCGAGAGCTTCGAGGGTGTCGGCGTGGTGACCGAACTCAAGCCCAAGAGCAAGAAGGCCAAGGGCGACGACGCGCCCGCCGACACCGAAGCGATCGAGGGCGATGACTCCGCCAACGACGCGGACGCCGAGGATGCCGAAGCCGAAAAGCCCGCGCGCAAGCTGGGCAAGAAGGCCGGCGTTGACACGGCCGCGGAAGGTGCTGCGGATGACGATGCCGAGGAAGAAGCCCCCGAGGACGAAGAAGTCCCCGGGCCGGCCCAGGTCTACAGCGAAGACGCCCTCCGCGAGAAGATCGCCAAGCTCCCCATTCTTTTCGGTCAGAAGGACAAGAAGCTCGCGACGGCCGAGGACCTCAAGGGCGTGCAGTCGGCCGATGACCCCGCGCTCGCGGGCGCGAGCCTCGCCGCGGCCGTCGAGCCCTCGCGCCCGTACGAGTTCCCCTCCCTCGACCTCCTTGAGGTCCCCGAAGAGAACTTCAACGCCAAGCTCGAGGAATACGTCCGCGAGCAGGCCACCGCCCTCGAGAGCGCCCTCCGCCAGTACCGAATCGACGGCGAGGTCGTCGGCATCGAGTCCGGCCCGGTCATCACGCTCTACGACGTCCGCCTCGCCCCCGGCACCAAGGTCGCCGCCATCTCCGCCGTCTCCAGCGACATCGCCCGCGCCCTCAAGGCCATCAACATCCGCATCGTCCCCAACCAGGTCGGGCGCGACACCGTCGGCATCGAAGTCCCCAACACCCAGAAGGAAAAGGTCCGCCTCCGCGAGCTTATGGGCAAGAGCGAGACCTTCGCCGGCATGAAGCTCCCGATGTTCCTGGGCAAGGATGCTTCCGGCGAAGTGCTGATCGAAGACCTCACGAAGATGCCGCACATGCTCATCGCCGGCACGACCGGCTCGGGCAAGAGCGTGTGCATGAACACGATCATCATGAGCTTCCTCTACACCAAGAAGCCCAGCGAGCTGAAGCTCGTGCTCGTCGACCCCAAGATGGTCGAGATGAGCCAGTTCAAGGACATCCCGCACCTCATGTGCCCGGTCGTCACCGAGATGTCCAAGGCCGCCGCGATCCTGGAGTGGGCCACCCACAAGATGGACGAACGCTACGAACTGCTCGCCGAGGCCGGCTGCCGCGACATCGCGTCGTACAACGGCCTGTCGTGGGAAGAGCTCAAGGAACGCTTCCGCCCGCAGAACGAGGCCGAGGAAGCCAAGATCCCGCGCAAGCTCCCCTACATGGTCTTCATCATCGACGAGCTCGCCGACCTCATGATGACCGCCAAGGAGGTCGAGAGCCACATCATCCGTATCGCCCAGAAGGCGCGGGCCGTCGGTATCCACCTCATCCTCGCCACCCAGCGCCCCCAGGCCAACGTCGTCACGGGCCTCATCAAGTCCAACATGCCCTGCCGCGTCTCCTTCAAGGTCGCCAGCGGCATGGACTCGCGCATCGTGCTCGACCACAAGGGCGGCGAGCTCCTGCTCGGGCACGGCGACATGCTCTTCCTCTCGCCGCGCAGCAACAAGCTCACCCGCGCCCAGGGCACCTTGGTCGACGACCTGGAGATCCGGCGCGTCGTCCGCTTCATGCGCGACATCGCCACGCCCTCCTTCGAACGCCAGCTCGTCGCCATCCGCTCCGCGCCCGATGAATCCGGCACGGGCCTGGGCGGCCTGACCGACGAAGAGCGCGCCGTCGCCAGCGCCAACAACTCCTCCGCCTCGCTCGCCGCCGCTCAGGAAGACCCGCTCTTCCCCCGCGCCGTCGAGATCGTCCTCGAAACAAGGCGCGGCTCGGTCTCGCTGCTCCAGCGGCGTCTGGCCATCGGCTACACCCGCGCCAGCCGCCTCATCGACCTCATGGGCATCGCCGGCATCATCTCCGACCACAAGGGCTCCGTCGCGCGCGACGTCCTCATCACCCCCGCCGATTGGGACGCGATGAAGAAGCTCGCCGCGGCCCAGGGCCTTGCGGGCGGCGAGAGCCAGGGCGATCTCTTCAACACCAGCGCCACCGCCAGCACGCCCGCCGCGGGTGGCGCCGATGCCACGGACGAAGCCGACGAGACTGAAGAGGCCCCCTTCGATGACGACGCCCCGCCCGAGGTCGAGGACGCGATCGAAGACGAGGACGAGTTCCCCGACGCCTTCGTCGAAGACGAAGACAAGGACACGCCCTCACGCCGATAGCCGATCCCAGCTCCGAACACGGACGCCCGCCTCACCGAGGCGGGCGTTTCATTTCATGGGGCTTGGCGTCGTGCCGGCCGCTGTCTTTCGGCCCAAGCACGCGTCCGGCCGCGGCAGAGGGCGGCTTCGTTTCGTGACATCCCGAAGGCTCGTCACTCGATCTCTTCGAGCTCGGCCCGCAGCTTTCTTGCCCAGACATGCGACGATCCCAGCTCTAACTCCACCGCATCGAGTGTCGCGCCGAGCACCGCGCCAGCCCGCTCCGTCCGCCCGCACGCCACGAAGCACGCCGCCGCGTCCAGCGCCAGCGCGACCGACTTCTGATGCACCAGCCCGAAGCTCGCTTGCATGAGCGGCAAGGCCGTCTCGTACGCGCCCGCCGCGTGCTCCTTCAGCCCCAGCTCCATGCACGTCCTTCCCACCAGCGCCGCCAGTCCCCCGCACTCCGCGTGGTCCTTCCCGAAGCGATCCTGAACCGCGAGCAGCTCGCCCATGCCATACGCGAGCGGGTCGTCACCGGCCTTGTGCGCGATCCTCATCGCCCACGCCACGCCGTCGGCGTGAGGCGTGCTCCCGGGCACGCACGCCCGCCGGCGCAGCTCGAGCTCGTTGCCGAAGGTATTGAGCGCCGCGCTGCGATTGCCCTCCGCCGCGTGCGACATCGCCGCGTAGTACCACCCCGTGACCAGCTCGTAGGGCTCCTCGCGTTGGACGTTCATGGCCTGCCGCGTCAAGTTTTCGCGGACCGATGCCAGCTCGTCCCAATTCTCGAGATTGATGAGCGCCCTGGCGATCATCTCGTGCGCCAGCAGCACATACAGCTTCGTGTAAGCCCCGCTCTCGACCCGGAACTGCAGCACCAACCGCGCCAGCCTGAGTGACTCCTGCGCGTCCGCCGCGGCCCCGGTCTTCAGCAGCGCTTCGGCGCAGATCGCGCGCGCGTAATCCAGACCAGCCCGTGATTCCAGGTCGCCCGGAACCGGCGTCGCCACCGCCTCCCGCGCCGCCCGGGCCGCGTCCTCGTACATCCCCGCCCCGTCGAACAGCTCCCACTCCGACAACTTCCAGCGCATCGGACTCATCGCGTCGTTGCGCTTGTCCCGCCGAACCCCCAGCGATCGGAACTCATCGACCAGCGCGCGCACCTCATCGAATCTCTCCGCCGCGGCCAGCGCCCGCGCGAGCGCCTTGAACGTCCCGAACAAGTAATGATCCGGCCCGCTCGATGCAACCTGCGCCGCCAACTCGCCGCGCAGCAGCGCGACGCCCTCGTCGAACCGCCCCAGGTCGACCATCACCTCCGAGAGATAGATCGCGCACAACGCCGAACGGACCGGGCGGTAGGCCCGCGCAAACTCCAGGTTTCCGCCCGCGACCTCCAGCGACTCGCGGGCCCGGCCCAACCGCCGCAGCACCCGCATCAGCCAGTCGTCCGTGTCGATCTGATGCACCCACTTCATGTCCGGCGCTTCCGTTGGCGGGTGCTCGCGCCACAGCGCCGCCGCCCTCCGCAGATGCGGCTCGGCCTCCCTGTACCTCCCCGCTTCCTGCAGGATGTTCCCGATGTAGTGCCGAACCTGCGCCTCACGCTCCGGCTCGTCCCTGAAAACCTCCCCGATCGAGCCGGCCGATTCCATGATCGCGTCGACCACCGTCACCGACGGGCCCATCCTCCGCGGCATCGCCGCCTCCAACGTCGTCTGCAGAAAAAAGCCGTTGATGGCTTCCAGCGCGTCGCGCTGCTTCTTCAGGTCCGCCGCCGTGTCGCTGGCCTTCTTTGCCGCCGCCAGCGCGTCGTTGGTCGCCAACTTCGCGCTGGTCTCCGCCCGCGACGCGCGGAAATACAGCGTGCTGCTCACGACCAGGCCGCCGATCAGCGTCACCAGCAACAGCCCCGCCGCGCCCACCAGCGCGCGGTTCCGCTGCGCGAACTTGCGGAACTGATACAACGCCGACGCCGGGCGCGCCACGATCGGCTGATCGCTCAGGTACCGCCGGATGTCCGCCGCAAAGTCCGCCGCCGACTGGTACCGACGCGACTTGTCACGTTCCATCGCCGTCGACACGATCGTTGACACGTCCGCGTGGTCCACCCGCGTCACGCCCGTCATCGCCCGTGGCGGCGTCTCCGCCACGATCCGCGCCGCCTCCGCCAGCGCCTTTCCCTGCACGTCGTGCGGCAAGGCCCCCGTCAGCAATTCATACAGCACCACTCCGAGGCTGTACACGTCCGATCGCGTGTCCACCGCGTCCGGGTCGCCCGCCAACTGCTCCGGGCTCATGTACGAAATGGTCCCGACGAGCTGCCCCGCGTGCGTTCCCAGCGTCGAAACGCCCGCGTCGCGGCTCGTGGCCCGCGCCACGCCGAAGTCCAGGATCTTCGGCTGACCGCCGCGCATCAGCGACGTGCCCGTCCCGCCGCGCGTGCCCCCCGCCGTGCTCGCGTCGTCGTCCACGACGAGGATGTTGCTCGGCTTCAGATCACGGTGGATGACGCCCTTGTGGTGCGCGTGCTGCAGCGCGTCGCACACGCGGGCGATCAGCTCCAGCTTCGCCCGCGTCGAAAGACCATGCCGCCTCGCGTGCGCCGTCAGCGCCTCGCCCGCGACGTACTCCATCGCAAAGAACGGCTGCCTCCCGAACCGCGTCTCCGCCACCCCCGCCTCATACACCTGCGCGATCCCGGGGTGCTGCAGGATCGCCAGCACCTGCGCCTCCTGCTCGAACCGCCGCACCACCGAGCTGCTCGCAAGCCCGGGGCGGATCAGCTTGAGCGCCACCGTCCGCCGCGGGTGCTCCTGCTGCGCCTCGTACACCACGCCCATCCCGCCGCTGGCGATCAGTCGAACCACGCCATAACGCCCCACGCTCTCGCCCACCATCGATTCCAGCGGGCGATCGTGCGCAGCTTCCGCCGCCGACAACGCGTCCTTCACCTTCACCGCCGGCTCTTCGAGAAACTCCGTCGCGTCCGCGGCCTGCGCCAACAGCGACCTCACCTCCGCCAAGAGCGCCAGGTCCCGCCCGCATCGCGTGATCAGGAACGACTCGCGCTCCTCCAACGGGCGATCGAGCGCCTCGTTGAACACCGCCTCGACCTCTCGCCAACGCTCCGGGGTCATTCCGCCGCGTCCTCGCCGCTCACGCCGGAATCGGCTTCGCCGCGCTCCGACGCCAGCTCCCGCGCCAGCCACGCCTTGGCGAGGGTCCACTCGCGCTTCACGGTGGCCGTCGAGACTTCGAGAAACCGCGCGATCTCCTCGATTGAAAGGCCCGCGAAGAACTTCAGCTCCACGATGCGGACCTTCCGTTCGTCCATCGCGCCCAGCTTCACGAGCGCATCGTCGAGCGCGTCAAACTCCACCTCCGGCGCTTCCGCGAGCACGATCGAGTCCGAGAGGTCGACCCGCTTGCGTTTCCCGCCGCGCTTCTGGCGTGAGCGGTCGCGCGCGTGGTTGCACAGGATGCGCCGCATCGCCTGGGCCGCGATCGCGAAGAAATGACCGCGATTCTGCCAGTCGGTGCTCCGCTGCTCGACCAGCTTGAGATACGCCTCATGCACCAGCGCCGTCGCCTGCAACGTGTGCCCCGATCGCTCCTGGCGCAGGTGACTCTCCGCCATCGCCTTCAGCTCTTGATACACCAGCGGCAACAGCCGCGACACCGGCGATGCATCGCCCGCGCTCACCCGGCGGAGGAGCAGCGTCACCTCCGCCGCCTGCGGCACGCCACCCTGCCCGCTCTCCCCGCCGTGTTCAGACATGCCGCTCCGTCCATCCAAGCATCCTGCGCCGTGCCGTCTTCGTGCCACGGACCCGTCCTCAGGTCCGCCCCGGTTGTCACGCCGATGCCCCATCCACGACGCCCGTGCGCGCCGATCTCGTGTTCACAAACGTGGCACACAAGATACCCACCACCCGCCCGATCGCCAAGCCGAACTCGCACAGTCCGCTACGCCCGCTCCCCAAGCTCTTCCCATCTCGCATACAACTGCGTGATCCGCGCCTGCGTGTCGGCCATCCGCTGCCCGAGCTGCGCCAGCTTGCGGTGGTCCGACTGATTCGCGACCGAGCCAAGCTCGCTCTCCAACTGCTTGAGCTCCGCCTCGGCCTTCTCGATCGCCGGCTCGATGCCCGCCAGTTCCTGCTGTTCCTTGTAACTCAGCTTCCTCTTCGCCGTGGGCGCCGGAGACGGAGCCGCCGATCCAGGTGCGGCCGCGGTCGCGGCGCTCGCACCCGACGTGCTCGCGCCGGAAGCCGTGCCCGTCGGCGCCGCATGATGATGACCCAGCCGCTGCCATTGCGAGTAATCCGTGAAGTACCGCGCCCCGCCGCGTCCATCCAGCGCCAGCACCCGCGTCGCCAATCGATCAAGCATCGCACGATCGTGCGTCACCAGCACCACCGCGCCCGGAAACTCTTCCAGGCTCTCCTCGAGCACATCGAGCGACGCCAGGTCAAGGTCGTTCGTTGGCTCGTCCAGGATCAGCACATCCGCGGGCTCCAGCATCAGCCGCGCGATGTGCACCCGCGCCTGCTCGCCGCCCGACAGAGACCTGATCGGCTGCCGCAACTGGTCCTTCGTGAAGAGGAACATGCCCGCCCATGTCGCGATGTGCAACTGGCGATCCCGATAGATCACCGCGTCCGTCGGCGAAAGCGTCTCCGCGAGCGTCGCCGCCGGATCAAGCTCGCGCCGATGCTGGCTGAACAGCACCACGCGCAGCCGCTCGGCCCTTCGGATCGTCCCGAGCCCCGGCGTGCCGTGCGGCAGTTGATCCGCGACTTCCGCTTCTTCGCGCAGCATGGCCGCCGTCGGAGGATCGCTCTCCATCTCGCCCGTGAACAACCTGATCAGCGTGGTCTTCCCCGCGCCGTTGGGCCCCATCAAGCCCAGCTTCGATCCCGGCGAGAGCAGCACATCAAGATTCTCGAAGAGCTTCTTCCCGCCGAGCGTCTTGCTGAGCCCGCGCCCCACCAGGAGCTTCTGCGTCTGCCGCTCCGTCGCCGTGAAATCGATCTGCGCCGCCCGCGCCGGCGCGTTGCGTGCCTTGAGCTCCGCCAGTTCATCCATCCGCTGCATCGACGCATCGATCCGGCTCTTGCTCTTGGTCCTTCGCGCCTGCGCCCCGCGGCTCAGCCATCGCAGATCCTCGCGCACCTGCGAACTCAGCGCCTGCTGCTGGCTCAGCTGCCCTTCCAGAAACTCCTGCTTCCGCCTGAGAAACTGCGACAGCCCGCCCTCAACCGAGAACGTCCCGTCGGGATACGACGGCGCAAGCTCCACGATCCGCGTCGCCGTTCCTTCAAGAAACTCGCGATCGTGCGTGATCACGATCGACGCAAAGTCTCCGGCCTTCAGCGTGTCTTCCAGCCACTCGATCCCCTCGATATCAAGGTGATTCGTCGGCTCGTCGAGCAACAGCAGCCCCGGCTCCAGCGCCAGCGCCCGCGCGATCGACAGCCGCTTCCGCTGCCCGCCCGACAGCCGATCGCACGGCGCATCGAGCAACTCGCCAAGTTCCGCCCGCCGCAGCGTCATCTCCGCCGCCAGCTCGATCTCGTGCTGATCGTGCAGCTGCGGCACGCGTCCCGCTCGCATCGCCGCGTCCAGCTCGCTCTCCACCGCCGAGCGGACCGTTGCGCCGGGCGCGAACGTGTCGGACTGCGCCACATACGCCGCCCGCACGCCCTTGCGGAGCAGGATCGTCCCGCCGTCCGCGTCCTCGGCGCCCGCGAAGATCTTGAGGAGCGTGCTCTTGCCCGCGCCGTTGGGCCCGATGAGCGCAAGCCGCTCCCCGTCCTCAACACTGAGCGACACGCCGGTAAACAGCGTGCGAGCGGCAAAGTGCTTCGAGATGTCGCGAACCGTGATGAGAGCGCCCATGAGCCCGGAAGGTTATGGAGGCTCGCCGGCCCGTGAAGCTCGGATCACGCCCCGCCCGACGCCGACCTGGACCAACTGGTGGCGGCGTGGGCCAACCTGCCCCACGACGTGCGGGCGGGGATCGTCGCGGCGCTGCGGACGGCCACGCCCGCCCGCTGACTCCGCCCGACGCCGGACAGAACCGACGAATCCCGCCATGCCGCGATGCGGCGGGCCATCGCCGCTCGTTCCGTCGGCGGCACCGTCGGCATGGTTCCTTCCCGCCGGGCTTGCCGACGTGACGCCCGCGGGAACAGCCGCGGGTATCGACAGAGTTTGTTTCGGATGACCGAGCGCCGCGCAACCCATCGCGGCCTGGGACGGGACCGACTAAAGCCTGGGGTCCACGGGCTCACTCTCCATCGCCAGCACGGCGAACACGCACTCGTGCACGCGGCGCAAGGGCTCTCGGCGCACGAATCGTTCAAGGGACTCAACGCCGAGAGAGAACTCTCGAAGGGCAAGCGACCGCTTGGCTCCCAAGCCACGCGAGCGAAGCCGGTCGAGGTGCGCGGCCCGGGAGTATTCGGGGCCGTAGATGATTCGGAGGTACTCAGATCCCCGGACCTTCACCGCCGGTTGGAGGAGTCCCCGCGGTCCTTTGGCGATGAACTCCAGGGGTTTGACCACCATGCCCTCGCCGCCGCTGGCCGTGAGCGATGTCCACCATGCCGTTGCCTCATCCTCGCTCGCCTGGCTCGACAGATCGACGAGTTTCCACGGCGTCGCGACCAGAACGCGATCGGCATCGCCCGCCAATCTCGCGAGGGTCTCCATGTGCCACCGGTGATCACGATCGACGTGGACCTTCCCTTCGCTGGCGAGGAGATGGAACGGGGCAAGCCTGAGATCGTCCACGCCAGACACGTTCCAGCAGTAGCGCTGGTACGCCTTGACGTATCGCTCGACTAGGTCGGCTCGCTCGGCCGTCGTCGCAAGCAGCGAATCGACCTCTGGAAGCCTGTTTTTCGCTTGCGTCAAGGAGTCAACCGTGGCTCTAAGCCCGGCGGTGGCTGCGACACCCACGGCCGCATATTGCTCGCGGATGAGGGCCTGAGCCTTCGCCGACCAGGGCATGAGCTCGCAGTCCAAGCACAGCCAGTCGGTGGCAAGTTCCTCCCAGAAGCCGGCACGCTGAGCCGCGTCGCGCACACGAGCGAGAAGCGCCTGCTCGCTGGCTCGATCGCTGAAGAACGGCCGACCGGTTCGGGTGTAGATGATCCCGAGTGAATCAGCGTCACGAACTCCGAACCGCCTTTGTGCGACCTGCGGTTCTCTGCACACGACCACGACGGCCCGGGAGCCCATGTGCTTTTCTTCGCAGATGACGTGGCCAACCCCGCCCGTGCGGTAGTACTCAAACGCCTCGCGCGGCTGCTCAAGCAGTGGTCCATCTCGCGCCGTCTCGCAAGGTGACATCGTCGGCGGGAGATAGATCAGCCACCGAGGGTCGGCGGCGAACCGGCTCATGATCTCAAGCGCCGCGGCCGCATTCTCTTGCCGAACAGTGATCGTCCGCGTGAGACGCGTCTCAATGTGACGCTTGCCCGAAACATCGTCCAGGTCGAGCAGATCGTCGTGCTCCTGCTGCAACGACAACGGCGCGCGATCCTCCGGGGCGAGGAACGGCTTCTTCGACTCCGCGTAGGTGGCGCGTGCTTTGACCGCCGCGAACTCTCGCTCAGGCCACCGGAGCGCGGTCAGCGAGCCGCCAAACACACAGCCCGTGTCGATGCACACCGTGTTGTTGAGCCATTCGGGGTCGGGAATGGGGGTGTGTCCGTAGACCACGGCAGCCTTGCCGCGATACTCCGCGGCCCAGTTGTACCGAACTGGCAGGCCGAACTCGTCGGTTTCCCCGGTCGTCTCCCCGAACAGAGCGAACTCACGCACGGCCCCGGATCCGCGCCCCTGCATGGACTCCTTCATGCCCGCATGCGCCACGACGAGTTTTCCGCCGTCAAGCACATAGTGGCTCACCATGTCATCGATGAACGCGGCGACAGTCCGCCGGAACTCCTCCGACTCTGAGCCGAGTTGCGCCAGCGACTCAGCGAGACCGTGCGTGACCTGCACGTTCTTGCCCTTGAGAGCCCGCATGAGCTTGACGTCGTGATTGCCCGGGACGCACAACGCATGCCCTGCCTTCACAAGACACATGGCCAGTCGCAGAACCGAAGGCGTCTTGGGGCCACGATCGACCAGGTCGCCGACGAACACAATCTTGCGGGAGCGGCCATTTGCCTCGGGCGGCGTGGCGACGCACTCGCCCTCGGGCTCGCCTTCGATCTGCGCAATGCTCCAGCCGAGCGCCGAAAGCAACTCGACGAGCTCGTCGTAGCAGCCATGCACGTCCCCGACGATGTCGAATGGCCCATGCTGATGCTTGAGGTTGTTCCAGAGTGGTTCACGCACGAGTGTGGCGTCACCGCAGTCTTCCAGCGTGCGCAGCGTGAACACATGGCGGAAGCCCTCGCGTTCGAGCCCGCGGAGTTCACGCCGCATCGCCATCCGTTGATTGCGGATGACGTGAGGGCCGAAGTTGCGATCCGGCCTCTCCGAGTTTCGTTCGTGGCAGAGATGCTCAGGGGTATCCACCACGATTGCAACGGGCAGACAATGGAACTCGCGTGCGAGTTTCACCAGGGGCTTTCGATCCTCCGCTCGCACGTTGGTCGCGTCAACCACGGTGAGCAGGCCGCGAGCGAGCCGCTTCCTGGCGACATAGTGCAGCACGTCGAATGCGTCGCCTGTTGCTTCCTGGTTGTTGTCGTCGTCGGAGACCCACCCTCGGCAGGTGTCGGACGACAGGATCTCCGTGTGCTTGAACAGCCGGCGCGCGAGGGTGCTCTTCCCGGAGCCGGAAGCGCCGATCAGCACAACGAGAGACAGTTCTGGAACCTTGATCTCAGGAGGCACGCGCAAACACCCCCATCTGCGTTGGCCAACCAACGTCGCGACCGTCTGGCGCGACACCGGCATCGCCGATGCCCCTGATCTCGCAGGTGTAGCCGAAGCGTGCACAGATCCCGTCCGCCCAGGCACGGAACTGGTCCCGCGTCCACTCAAAGCGATGGTCCTTGTGTCGCACGGACCCCGCCGCCAGCGATTCCCACATGACGTTGTATTCGCTGTTTGGAGTCGTCACGATGACGAGGGACGGCTTGGCGGCACCGAACACGACCTTCTCCATCGCCTCCAACCTCGGCTCGTCCATGTGCTCGATGACCTCGCACAGCACGGCAGCATCAAACCCATCGAGCCGCCGATCGCGGTACATGAGCGAGCCATGAATGAGCTCAACGCGCTGGCCGACCATCGGGGGGAGTTGTTCGAGGCGCAATCTGTCCGCGGCGATCTCCAAGGTGCGGTGCGACACGTCCATGCCGATGATCTTCTCAAAGCCCTTGTGCTTCAGAAGTTCTCTCACCAGCCTCCCCTCGCCACAGCCAAGATCAGCAACCCTTCGTGCGCCTCTCGCCTGCAGCACGGCCAGCACCACGCCGTGGCGCTGCTGGTGCAGGCTCAACTTCTGCTCCGTCGCTTCCTCGCGGGGATCCTCCGGCGAGTCGGCTTCGATCTCGACCGGACCCTCGCCATCTTGTTCTCGCAGCTGCTTGATTGCCTCGTCAGCGAGGTTGCGACGGTACTTCAGGTACCGCGTCGCGATGAGCTCTCGCTCCGGGTGCTGAGCCAACCACCCTTCGCCGTGGCGGAGCAGTTTGGCGACCTCGTCATCACCAACCCAGTAGTGCTTTTCGTTGTCGAGGACCGGAATCAGAACGTAGAGGTGGCTGAGCAGTTCGCTGAGCGTCTTTGTCGCAGCGATCTCAACACTGAAGAGGGATGAATCACCCCAGTCAGCGAACTTGCCGTCGAGCGGATGCGACGTCACGGTAACTCGATAGCCGAGTGGCTCGAACAGCTTGCGGAGCAAGTCGGCTCCTGCGGCGCAGGGCAGCGAGGGAATCCTTGCCTCGAGCGGGATGGCGGAGACCACCAGTTCCGGGCGATCCTTGCAGTTCCCGGCGAGTGCCGTGCCGAACACCTGCGCGATCGCAACCGCCAGCATGGAGGAGGCGACATACGGCCGATCGTTCACGTACTGGTCAAGCGTGCGCTGCCCACGGTGACCGCGTACCAAGCCGATCGGATCGACTTCAAGCAGGAGGCAAGCGGTGCACCGCTCCGAGTCCGATTCCGGGTAGTAGACGTATGCCTTGCCGAGCGCCAAGGAGAACGACTGAACCCGGCCCGGGTGCTTGTGGAGCAGGTAGCCGAGGTCCGTGGCAGGATGGTGTGTCGTCGTGATCGAGAGCAGCATCCGTACGGTTTCCTGCAGGTGGCGAGGGGAAGTGTACGGAAGGTACCCCTCCCCGACCGGAATCCTCGCTGGGAACGGTTGTGCTTCGCATTTTCTTCAGTCGGCGCTGCGAATCTGCCCCCGCGCCGGAAATAAGGGTTTGGGGGGTGGGCCTGTCGCCCGACGCCCCCCGGCAAGGAGACCACCGTGACCCGAATCGGACTGACCCTCGACGAGCACCTCGACCCCCGCATGAAGCCCCGAGCGGGCGCGGACCCCGCGTGCCGCGACACGGCCACAGATAAACGGTGTGTTTGTTCTCACACGCAGCGGCCAGAGCGGAAAGCTGGACACCGACCGCACATGGTCATGTGGGCATGTGGCCCGACACCCGTGCCCGCGGAACAAACAAATGGAGCCGGGGGGAATCGAACCCCCGTCCCGAGACCGTCGGCCTGCCGCCTCTACGCGTGTGTTGGGTGATTTGATCTCGACCTCACGACCGCCACCCACGGCGTTCGCTCCGGTCCAGCTCCCGGAGTTTTCTCACCATCGCGCCCGGTTGCACCGCGCGACGGCCAGCCCGATGTCTTCAATCCCCGCACCATCAGGCGTCATGCGGGGATTGCGAGGCCTGTATTAGGCCGCGAGAGCGTAGGGACGCTCAGCAATTATTTTTTGCATACTTTTTACCAGGCCAGCATGCTCCTGGACGCGCCACGACAAGCGTTCCCGATCCGGTCGAATCCATTTCGGCCCCAAAAACAAGTGATCCAGTGGCAATGTGGTCGAGTGGCACAGTGGTCGAGTGACGAAGTGAAAGACACCGCTCCGTCTCGTGCTACGGACCCGTCTCCGGGTCCGTGCTCAAACGTGATCCTTCCGTGCCACCGACCGTGCTTAACGATCGATGCCCATCGATAAAAACTCATTCCGCGAGCACGGGTTGTCAAAGAGCGGCCTCATTCTACGCGCGCCGCTACTCCGCCCTCTTCACCACCAGCTTCTCGCCCTTCTTTCCTGCCAGCTTGAGCGCCTCGCCCGCCGCCGCAGCCCGATTCCCGCACGAAATCCGCACCCTCGCCCGCACCACGATCTCTCCGTCCACGTCGGGCGTCAGCGTCGCGCCCTCCAGCCTCCCATCCTTCCACGCGATATCCACCGTCACCGCCCCGCGCGCCCGCAGCCCCTTCACGCTCCCGTCCTTCCACGCGCCGGGCAGCGCGGGCAGCAGTTCGATCACGCCCGTGTGGCTCTGGATCAGCATCTCCGCCACGCCCGCCGTCGCGCCGAAGTTCCCGTCGATCTGGAACGGCGGGTGATTGTCGAACAGGTTGGGCAGCGTCGACTTTGCGAGCAGCAGTCGCACATGCTCGTGCGCCGCCTCGCCGTCCCGCAGCCTCGCCATCATGTTGATCAGCCACGCACGGCTCCACCCCGTGTGCGCCCCGCCGTGCGACAGCCGATACTCCAGCGACTTCCGCGCCGCCGCCGCAAGTTCCGGCGTGCCCTCGAGCGTGATCGTGCTCCCCGGGTGCAGCGCGAACAGGTGCGACACATGCCGATGCCCCGGCTCCGGCTCCTCATACTCCTCGCGCCATTCCATCAGCCGCCCGTCCTTGCCGATCGTCGGGCGTGCCAGCGCGTCCAGCGCCTCCCGAATCCTTTGCGTGAACTCGTCGCCCTCGATCCCAAGCGCCGTTCCGCACTCCAGGAAATCGCGGAACACCTGCTCGATGATCTCCTGGCTCATCGCCCCGCCCATCGCCTGCGTCCCGCCCACGCCGTTCTTCCGGTACGAGTTCTCGGGCGACGTTTCCGGTCCGCTCACCAGCTCGCCCGTCTTCGGGTCCGCCGTCAGCCACCCGAGATAAAACTCGCCGCACTCACGCAGCATCGGATACGCGTGCTTCGCCAGAAACTCCTTGTCACGCGTGAAACGCCAGTGTTCCGTGAAGTGCGTTGCGCTCCACCCCGCGCCGTGCGGCCACATTCCATACACCGGCTCGCCGATCGCCCCCGTCCAAAGCCAGATATCCCCCTCGTGCCCCATCGCAAACCCGCTCGATCCCAGCCGGCTCGCCATCACGCGCCCCGCGGGCCGAACGCCCTCGATGTACCAGAACAGGGGCTCGGCGCACTCCGACAGATTGCACACCTCCGCCGGCCAGTAGTTCATCTGCAGATTGATGTTCGTGTGATAGTCCGCATTCCACGGCGCATCGATGTGCTCGTTCCAGATCCCCTGAAGGTTGGCCGGCATGTCGCCCGGGCGCGACGAGCCGATCAGGAGATAGCGCCCGTAGTTGAACATCAGCTCCTCGACCCCAACATCCGTGCCACCCGCGCGCACCTTCGCCAGCCGCTCGTCGGTCGCCCCGTCGTTCTTCGAATGCGCCAACGTCAGATCGACGCGACCGTACAACGCCCCATGATCCGCCGCGCTCGCGCCGCGGATCTTCGCGTACTCGATCCCCGCCCGATCGATGTCGTCACGGCACGCCTTGAAGCGATCAAACGCCAGCGCCCGATTGGGGTCCTCCTTGTTGTAGTTCGTCCTGGCCGAGAGCACGATCATCGCTTTCGTCGCGCCGCGCACCCGCAGCCTACTTCCTTCGCGTTGCACCGTCGCGCCCGGCGCGATCACTCGCGCCACGCCGTCAAACGCAACGCCCGGGTGTAGCACCGCGCCCTTCTGGTCCACGCCCTGCGACGCCCGCCCTGTCATGCGAAGCTCGTTCCCCTCCACTTCGAACCGCGCGTCCATCGCCCGCGACAGCCACGCGTCAAAGTTCAGCCTGCCCGCGGCGCTCGCCTCGATCTCCATGGCGATGACCTCGCCCGGCTTGCTCGCCACCACGCGCCGCGTGTAACGCACGCCGTCCAGCGCGAATTCCGTCATCGCCTCGCCCGTGCGCATGTCGAGCGAGCGCTTGTATCCCTCGGTGAGAGTGGGGGAGGAGAGCTTCACCCGGGCCGCCGCGTGCCCGACGCCGCCGATGTTCGTCGCCGCGATCGCGATCGTGTTCTTTCCCGCTCTCAGCGTGCCGCCCTTGATGTCCAGCTTGAACGACTCGTTCCACGCAGTCGTCCTCCCGACCTCCACGCCGTTGACGAACACCACGCTCTGATCATCGATGGGCGAGAGCTCGAGCTGCGAGCCCTTGCTCCCCATCGCGGCCTCGTCCGCGCTCAACTCGACCACCGCGCGGAACACCACCGTCGATCGCTCGGGGATCTTCATCCCCTGCTCGCCCTCGCCCGTGCTCCACGCCCCATCGTCGAACGCCGCGCCCATCCACTCCGCCGGCGTCGCGGCCTTGCCATCCTTCAGCGCCACGGCCTCGCTGCGCTTCCACCCCTTCACCTCGCGCGACAGCCCGGGCTTCCCGCCCGCGTCCACCATCTCCACAAAGAGATCGCCCAGCGTCTGATGGCTCCTCGGGCTGATCCGCGGCCCGAGCACCTTCTCCTTCACCACCCGCTCCGCCTCCGCGATCTTCCCCTCCCACAACAGCTTCCGCGCCTCCTGCACGCCGCCCGCCGCGCTCTCCGGCTGCTCGGGCACCGGCGGCCCGGCCCACACCGTGTCCTCGTTCAATTGCAGCCGCTCGATCGTCACGCCGCCGAACACCATCGCGCCCAGTCGCCCGTTGCCGATCGGCAGCGCACTGGTCCAGCCCGAGTCAACGTCCGCGGGCTTGTTGTACCACAGCACATGCTCATCGCCCGCGCGCGCAAAATCGACAAGCGATACGCCGCTCCACGCGGCCGTGCCCCACACCGCCGCGCTCCACGCCGCCGCCAGGAGCTTCCGCACGCCCGTCACGCCCGCCCGCTTGCTCTTCATTTCGTTCGCCCTTCGCATGTGCTTCTTCAGCGCCAACGCACGGCCAGCTACCCACTCACCAACTCATCAACTCGCCCACCTGACCACTTCTTTAGTTCCACTCTGCCACTCTGCTTCTTCGCCACTTCTTCTCTTCGTGATCTCGTTTTCCGGTTGCTTCGTGCCAACTGCCTGGTGCCTCTCCTCACTTCGTCTCTTCGTCTCTCCGACTCTTCGTCTCTTCCACCACGATGACCTCCATCACCTGCCGCGGCACGCCCGCCTTCATCTCCACGATCGCGTCCCGCGTCAGCTCGATCAGCCGCTCGCGGATCGAGACCAGCGAAGAGCCCTGCCCCCACACCGACAGCTGCCAGACGAAGCCGCCCATCATGTCCGTCATCACCGCCGACGGCGCCGGCTCTCTCACCGCGCCCGGGACTTCGCGCGTGACGCGCTCGACCAGGCCCTGGAACACCGTGCGAACCTCGCTGATATCCGACGCGCCAGAAACCGTCACCTGCAGCATCGTGCGCCGGATCGGGTGGTGCGTCGTGTTCTCGATCGTCGAGCCGAAGATCGCGCTGTTGGGCATGATGATGCGTCGCCCGTCCGGCGTGTCCAGATTCGTCGTGAACAGGTCGATCCCGTCCACCACGCCCGTCTGCCCGCCCACGACCACCGAATCACCGATCTTGAACGGCCGGAAGACAAGCAGCAACACACCCGCCGCCAGGTTCGACAGCGATCCCTGAAACCCAAGCCCGATCGCCAGGCCGATCGCGCCCAGGACCGCTGCAAAGCTCGTCACATTGATGCCGAACGTTCCCAGGCACGCCAGCACCGCGACCGCCAGCACGATCCACCGCAGCGCGTTGGCAAAGAACTTCGCCAGAGTCCGATCAAACTTCGCGCGCTCAAGCCCGCGCAGCACCGCCCGACGCACCCAGCGCGAGAGCATCCACGCCAGGAACAGCAGGATGATCGCGCCCAGCACGTTGAACCAGTTGCCGTACACCCACGTGACCAGCGGGTCGATCATCTTCTGGACCGACGACACCACCGTCCCCGGCCCGTCGCCCGCCGCGACGCCGACATCGTGCCCCGCGGCCTGACCCGTCCCGCCCGGCGCTGCCGGCTTTGCATCGCTCGCCTGCGCGACAGCAATCAACACTCCAACCGTGCCAGCAAACCCGCCGACCATCCGCGCTCTCCTTCCAACCACCGCGGCCTGCCGCCATGCCGACGCCCCACAAAAACCACGCCGGGGGCGCGCCGCTCGCCGTGCGCCGATCATACCGACAATCCGACCCCGCTCGCGCACGCGGCCATCGCGGAAGCACGTTTCCCGCTTCGGATCACTGTTGTGAACGCACACCACGCCCCGCCCGATCAGCACCCGGCGATCGCCCGATCATCGCTCTTTCAATCGCCGCGCCTCAACCCATGCGGTACTCGGCATCCCGCTTCACACTCGCAACCCGCGTCAGCACGACCGCACTCATCCGTCGTGCCATTCCGCCGATCGAACCCTCCCGCGCTCTCTCGCTCGACCACCAGGCCATTCGATCATCCCGCCACTTCTTCTCCACTTCACTTCCGCTCGTGCCTACTCCCTCTCCTCCATCACCATCGCCTGCCTCAGCACCACTGTGTTCTGCACCGGCCCACGCTCGCCCGATTCGATCTTCACCGCGAGCCTGCCGCCGCCCCTATCGAGCCCGGCGATGATCTCGCCCGTCGGCGTCGCGCCGCTCAGAACAACACGGGCGATCTCCTGGCCGCGCCATTCGACGATCAGCGTGCACGATCCCAGCGTCCGCGCGCCCGCCGAAAGCTCGACGCCCGCGCTGAACCGCGCCGCGCCCTTGGGCAACTCCCATTCCGCCGTCAAAGGGCCCGATAGCTCGATGTCGCCGCCCAGTGCTCCACCCAAAGTACCCCCCGAGGCGCCCGAAGACCCCCCGACAACCGACGGCCCGGGCGCCCAGCGCCGCCCCGTGCCTGGGCGATACGCGCTCACCGGAATCTCCGAGAGCGGCACGAGCTTCGTGCCCGACATCACCAGCGCCAGCACCCGATCCGCGCCCGCGCGCAGCCTCAGCACGCCGTCGTTCCCGTCCACGCGCGCCTCGCCCGCCAGCTCGCCCCCGTCGCTCTTCACGAACGAGCTCACGTTCACGACCGAGCCGTCGCGCAGCCACACCCGCGAGAGCCCGCTCTCGCGCCGCTTGTTCGACATCACGATCTGCCGCACCCGGTCCGGCGTCAGCTCCGTCTTCTTGCTCGCGTCCGCCGCGTCCTCAACGACCAGCGGCCAGAGCGACGCCACCAGCCCCTCCATCCGGTCGCCGTTGGCAAGCTCGACCACGTCCGCGTCGCCCGGGGCGAAGGGCGTGCTCTCCGCCGTCGCGTCAAAGACCAACCGCGAGAGGTGATCGAGATCAAACCGCACGTCGCCGATCGACGTGGCGTGCGCGATCGCGCTCTCGCCGCTGTGATCGCCCTCGGTGGGCGGCTCGAGCGAGCCGAAGAGCCGCGTGCCGTCGACCAGTTCGACAAGCGAAGTCCCCGCGCGCGCCGGGTCGGTTCGCTCTCCCGCGCCGATGATCGCCGCGACGTCCGACAGCTGCCGAGTCCGCGCCGTCCCCCCCGGCCACGCCTGCTCCAGCACGAACGACACCGACGCCCCCGCGTATCCCGTCACGCGCACGAGCGAACGCGACAGCGACCGATCGATCATCACGCGAGTCGGCGGCACATCGCCCGCGGCCTTCTGCGCCGCCGCCAGCGGCGCGACGCCAAGCATCGCCGCCGCCACAACCGCGACCTTCATCACCCGCCCCGCGATGGTCCGCCGCCTGCACATGTCGCTCAGCCCTCGTGCCCAGTGCCCAGTGCCTTCTTTCACTTCTGGAAAATCGGCAGGTACCGCTTCGGCATCTGCAGGATGATCAGCGACATCGACGTGCCGTACACATCGCCCACCGAAGGATCGCTCCAGCTCCCGTTGTCGTTCTGGGCCGTCAGCAGTTCCTTGCGGATCGCCGGCCACCACTTGGCCCACGCCTCGCCGCCCGTCAGGTACATCGCCTGCACCGCGTAGTAGTGCCCATAGAAATAGTGCGCGCGATTCTCTTCTTCCTGCCCCGGCGTCGCGCTCTTGAACAGGTAGTTCACCCCGCGCTCGATCGCCTGGTCGCGGTAGATGCCCGCGTAGTAAAAAGTCGCCACGCCCGCGGCGCTGCGCGGCCAGGCGCTCCCGCCGCTCTCGAGCTGGTACTTGAACCCGCCGTCGGGGTTCTGGCAACGCCGCACATACTCCACCGCGCGATCGATCGTCTCCTTGGGCACCTCGATCCCCGCGTTCCGCGCCGAACGCAGCGCCATGATCTGGCAGATCGTCACCGACACGTCCGCGTCGTACGGCACGGGGTTGTAGCGCCAGCCGCCCTGCGTGTTCTGCGTCGTTTCGATCAACCGGCACGCCTTTAAGAGCGCCGCGTGCAGGCGGTTCGCCAGCGCCGTGTCGCCGCCGCCCGGCGTCATGCCGTACACCTCGCCAAGGAACAATGTCGCGAATCCGTGCCCATACATCGGACCCGTCGCCGCGTCCGCCGCGATCAGCCCGCTCTCGGCGCAGTTCGCCAGCACGTACTCGAGACCCTTGGCGACCGCATCGCCATACGCTCCGCGCCCCGGCAGGTTCCCGTCGCCCATGAACGCCAGGCACGCCAGCGCCGTGATCGCGACACTGCGCCCGAATCGTCCGTCGCCGAACGAACCGTCGGGATTCTGCTGCTTGGCGAGCCACGCCAGGCCGCGCGTCGCGCTGAGCGTCAGCTCCGGCGTGATCTCGTCCTTGATCGCGTTGTTCTGGGCCGATTGCTCGCGCCGCGCGTCCAGCGGATCGACCGGCGCGCCGTTGTCCGCGCCGTCCTTCTTCGGTGTGTCCTGCGCGGGCGATGACGGATTCTCCGCACCCGGCTTGGGCGGGTCCGCGCTCTGCGCCAGGACGCCGCCGCCCGAAAGAAGCAGCGCCAGCACGATCGCCCCGCGCCGCGCGGCGTCCGTCGCGTGTTTCCGTCGGAGTTCCCGCGTGGTCATCGGTTGCCTCCACGCCCATCGGCCTTGCCGTTTCCCGGTTGCTCCGCGAGCCGCCGGTAATAGTCCTCGGTCAGCGTGCGGTACATGGAGCTGAATCGATCGCTCAGCCCCTCGGTCAGCGCCTGGCGAACGCGATCGGGCAGGCCGCCCCATGATGCTCCGGGCGCGGGCGCCGCGTTGCCCGGGCCGTCCTGGCGGCCCGGCGGGTTCACGTCTCTGGATTCCTGTCCTTTGGCCTGGCTCCGCTGCTGTTGCTGTTGTTGCCGCTGGTTCTGCTGCTGCTGCTGCTGCTGCTGCTCTTGCTGCTGTTGTTGCTTCTTCTGCTGGCGCTGCGAGTTCTGCTTGGCGGCCGCGATCAACTGATCCAGGCGGCGCACCGCGTCCTGCTGCAGGCGCTGCGTGTCGATGCCGACATCGCCGCCCTTGCTGATCCGTGTCGCGCTGCGCCGCATGAGCTCGATCGCCTCGCCGAAGGCCTCGCTCTGGCTCTCGGGCTCGAGCGCCTCGTCCAGATTCTCCTTCGCCGGGTCGGTCGCCTCACGCGGCCTCTCGCTCTTGGGGAGCCCGAGCAACTCGTCGAGATCGGGCGTCGGCGGCTCGTCGGTCGCGGGTTTGTCGCTCGCGGGCTGGTCCTTCTTCGCGTCCCCGGGCTTTGCGTCTTCCTTCGGCGGCTCGCGCCATGGATCGAACTGGTTCGGCATGTCGCGCGGCTCGGGGGCTTGCCCGCCGCCGTCTCCCATCAAGTCCTGCAGAAGTTTCTCCGCCACCTTGGACAGCTCATCTTGGAACCGCGCGGCCTCCTCAACCGTGAGCTCCTTCGCGTCGGCCTTTCGTGTGACTTCGATAACCTCCAATTGCATCATTCGGAGCAGGCGGAGCTGCGCGATATTGGGCACCAGCGGCTGGTTGCCCGAGCCGCTCCCGCCGCCGCCGCCGCCCGCGTCCGAGGCGTTCTGGTTGCGGAACTTCTGCTCGTTCTCCGCCTCGGTGAGCGCATCGACGAGCGAGGCGAGCACGCGCACCATCGTCGCCTGGTCGGCGCCGACGCGGGCGGTCGCCTCGCCGTCGCGCAGCAGCTTGGATGCGCTGGCTCCGGCCTTTTCGATCCGCTCGTGGGCGTACACGAACATGTCGATGTCGTCGAGTCCCTCGGACTTGGCGCGGAGCTCGGCCATCGACGAGCGGAGGGCTTCCTGGCGGGCGCCCAGGCCGCGGACCAGGGCGCGGGCGCGCCGGTCGAGTTCCTTGCCGACGTGGGGCGCGGTGTCATCGCGCAGCGTGCTCTGGGCCGCCAGCGCGTCGCGGTACGCGTTCTTCAGCTCGGCGCGCTGGCGCTGCTGGCTCCGCTCCTCGGCCTCCTTGGCGATGCGCTCGACCTCGGACTTGGCCTGCTTGAGTTGCTCCAGCGACAGTTTCTCGTTGTGCTCGGCCTGCGCGCCATCGAGGGGCGTGGCGCGCAGGGCCGTGATCGCGCTGGTCTGCGACGCGCCCGCGGCGTCGAGCAGGTCCGCGACCGAGGCGAAGTCCTTCTCGCCCTCGCGGGTCGTCGTCGAGAGGGCCAGCGTCCGCGTGTTGAGCTCGATCATGGCCTGGTCCAGCGGCGAATCGGCGCGGGCCAGCCGCGTGAGCTCTCTCTCCTGCGATGCGATGAGCGCGTCGATCACCTCGGCGAGTTCATCCGCGGCGCGCCGGAGCGTCTCGTCGCGCTTCGCCTGGGCGTTCTCCATGTCCTGCTGCATCTTCTGGAGCGAGTGGAGCGCCTTCTGCTGCGACTCCTGCGCGTTGCGCGTGCGGTTCTGCTGGATCTCCTCCGACGCCCGACGCTGCTGCTCGGGCACGCCCTCACGCCGCGCCCGCTCGGCCGCCTCGCGCAGCGCCTCGCCCTTGGCGGGGTCGTTCTTCTGCGCCTCGGCCTTGGACTCGAGGTTGTCGGTCAGCTCCTGCGCGCGTCGCGAAAGGTCGCGCTGCTGGCCCGAGAGCGATTCGAGGCGTGCCCGTTCTTCGGGCGAGAGATCGCCGGCGGATTTGCCGGCGGTGTCGCGCCCCGCCTCGCGCGTCTCGTTCATCAGCTGCTTCTGGTCGTCGATCAATCGTTCGAGCTGGCGACGGACGGCCCAGGTGTCCTGGCCCTGGTCGAGCAGCGACGCGAGGCGCGACAGCTCGTCGCGGACTTCCTTCTGCGACTGGGCCGCCGCCTGTTGGGCTTCGGCGCGCGCCGGGTCGTTCTCGGCGCGCTGGGCCGCCCGCATCGCGCGCGAGGCCTGGGACGAGGCGTCGCTCGCCGCGTCGAGCGATTGGGCGGCCTGGTCGAGCATCTCGCGGAGATCGCGGTCGCCCAGGGCGTTGCGCTCGACGCGATTGGACAGGCGATCGACGGCGTCGCGCATGGGCGCGATCC
>JABWBC010000205.1 GCA_013360695.1 Phycisphaerales bacterium | reverse complement strand
GGCGTCCGCGCTTGGTTCTCAGCGCCAGCGGCGCCGGCGGCCTGCGCGCCGGGCGCCGAATCGGATGCTCGATCGTCCGCCATGGAGGCCCATGCTATCGCGGGACGCGCGACGAGCCGAGCGGCCCGGGCCCGATCACGACTCATCGGGACCCGCGGCGTCGGGGGTCATGCGATAGCCCACGCCCCGGACGGTCTTGATCATGCCCGCGTGCGGCCCAAGACGCTTGCGGATGGCGGTCATGTGAACGTCGATGGTGCGTTCGGTGACCGTAATCCCCGGGCCGATGGCCTTGTTCATCAGGGCCGCGCGGGTGAGGACTTTGCCCCCGCCCTGCATCAGGGCGCTCAGCAGCCGGAACTCGGTCAGCGTGAGCTTGACCGCCTGGTCGTCGACCCAGACCTCATGGGTGTCGCCGTTCACTCGCACCGGGCCCAGCGACATCTGGCGGCTCTCCGCGCTCGGCTTCGAAGACCGCCGCAGGACCGCCTCGATGCGGGCAAGCAGAACCTTGTTCGAGAACGGCTTGGTGACGTAGTCGTCGGCCCCGACCGTGAGGCCGACGATCTGGTCGACGTCCTCACCCTTGGCCGTCAGCATGATGATGGGGATGTGGGCGGTGGCGGGGTTGGCGCGGACGCGCCCGGCAACCTCGGTCCCGGATAACTCCGGGAGCATGATGTCAAGAAGGATGAGGTCGGGGGCGCGCTGGGCAATGGACTCAAGCGCGAGCCTCCCGTTGGACGCCGTGGAAATTTCGTAGCCGGCCTTTGAAAGATTGAACTGCAGGAGCTCGAGAAGATCGCGCTCGTCGTCCACGATCAGGATGTGCTTGTGCTGGGGCATGGAGCTGGCGGCCTGTCGAGACGCGGCGAGCGGCGAGGCGTTCATGCGGGTCGACTCCATTCTGACAGGCCGCCGCGGAAAGGCGCGACGATGGTCGGAAAGTGCGGCGAAAAAGCCTAGTAACGGCCTGATTCACGCGCGGTTGAAGACGGATTCGGATTGCGCTAAAACGCATCAAATCAAGGATTTGCGCGAGTTATCCACAATATTCACGACTTCGATGTCATCATTCGACACGCCGGTTTGGGAGTGCTAGCATCGCGTCCACGCGGGGGATTGCCCGCGGCGGGGTGTGATTCAGGCACACCTTGCGCGTTTTTGGGTAGATCGGTCGGGATTTCGACGGCCGAGGTCGCGGATTTGTGGAGGACGCGCGAACCGGACGCCGATGCGACAGACCACACCGGCGACTTTTGCCGGGGTGCGTGCTGGAGGAAAGGCTCGGTTGACAGGCCAGGACTCGGAGCGGTTCCGGGGGTCGGGCTTGACGAGCGGGATCGACGGCGTAATCATCGACACTTCCGAACACGGCTTTTGTCTCGTTCGAGCGGAGCCGTCAGAAAGAACAAGTCCCGCGGCGGCCGGCAACGGCGGATGGAGGTCGCGGGTGGATGCTGGGGGAGTCCCGGCAGCGCCGGCGAGCTGTGTGTCGGCGGACCAACAGGATCAACCGGAACGTCAGCAGCGGCGTTCCAAGGCTTCCCGGGTCGGGCTGGTGCCCGGTCGGAAGGCCCCGTCGGAGTAGCTGTTCATCAAGGAGTCTCAGGACATGAAGCAGACTAGCGTTCTCGTGGTAATCGCCGGTGCGGCGCTGAGCACCGCGGCGATGGCCGGTGACACCAGCGATCGCGCGTACCAGGCCGAGCTTCTGGCCGCCAGCCAGAACCGCGCCAACAGCGCGGGCATGTTCGCCGATGCCGGCTCGACCGTGAAGGTCGGCGGCTTCACCCAGTTCCGCTGGATCCACAACTTCCGCGACAATCCGTCCGGCGGTTCGTCGGGCCATGACAGCGGATACACCCATGGCTTTGAGGCCACTCGCACCCGCATCGAGGTGACCGGCACGATCGGCAACGACAACCTGTCGTTCAAGATCGACAGCGATTTCAATAAGAGCGGCGAGGCCAGCCTGAAGGACGCGTACGGCAACTACAAGCTCGACGACAACAGCGCGATCAAGTGGGGCCAGTTCAAGCTCCCCCTGCTCCGCGAAGAGCTCGTCAGCGACACCAAGCAGCTCTCGGTCGATCGCTCGGTCGTCAACACGATCTTCACCGCCGATCGCGCCCAGGGCATCATGTGGACCTATGAGTCGGACGCGTTCCGCTTCATGGGCGCCGTCAGCGACGGCCCGCGCACGCTGAACACCCCGTACAACTCGGCCTCCGAGGGCGATCTTGCCCTGACGGCCCGCGGTGAGTTCAAGTGGGGCGACGACTGGAAGCGCTTCAACGACTTCACCAGCTGGCAGAACAAGGAAATGGCCGGCCTCTTCGGCGCCGCGATCCACTGGCAGCACGTCGGCAACACCGCCGCCGTCGCCAGCCAGGAGCAGGCGATGATGTTCGCGTACACCCTCGACTACAGCCTCGAGGGCAACGGCTGGAACTTCTACATCGCGGGCGTCGGCCAGCGCAACGACCCCGACAACAGCAGCCAGAGCACCGATGACTGGGGCGTCCTCGCCCAGTTCGGCATCTTCGTGGCCGCCCAGGACGAGCTCTTCGCTCGCTGGGACTGGGTCATCCCGGACGGCGATCGCACCGGCGACGATGACTTCCACACCCTCGGCCTCGGCTGGAACCACTACTTCTTCCAGGAGTCGCACGCCGCCAAGTTCACCACCGACGTGCAGTGGTTCGTCAATGAGCCTGATCAGAACGATCTGACCACCGGCATCATGGACAGCAACAACAACGCCCTCCGCACCGACAGCGAGAGCGACCAGATCGCGCTGCGTCTCCAGATGACCCTCGTCTTCTAAGACGTTCCGCGTTCGCGGGGCGAAAGCTCCGAACTTGATGACTCCGACTCGGCCGGCCCCTCAGGGGGCCGGCCGTTTTCGTTTCACGAAGAAGGCAGTGGGCACCCGGCGCTAGGCAAAGCGAGGAAGCCGCCCGTGCCCGCGTCAGGGCTGACCGCGCTCACCGCGACATGATCCGCGTGACCCGCTGCCTCGCGATCTCGCCGTCTCGCTGCTTGGCTGTTTGGCTGTTTGGCTGTTTGGCTGTATGGCTGTATGGCTACATCCGCTCGAGCGTCGGAATGCCCAGCACGGAGAGCCCGTCGCGGAGCACGCGCCCCGTCAGGTCGCACAGGCGCAGGCGCGAGTCGCGCGTGGCGGCGTCGGGCGCGTCCACCACGGGGCACTGGTCATAGAACGTGCTGAAGGTGCCCGCCAGGTCGTAGAGGTACTGGCACAGGTGGTGCGGCTGAAGCGTCTCGGCCACGCGGGCGACGGCGGCGTTGTAAGGCAAGAGCGCGAGCGCCAACGTCTTCTCGCTGGGCGCCGCGATTCGGAACGCGGCGGAGGACCACGAGCCTTCCACGCCGCGCTCGCGGGCCTTCTCAAAGATGCGCCGGATGCGGGCGTAGGCATAGAGAAGATACGGGCCGGTGTTGCCCTCGAACGCGAGCATGCGGTCGAAGCTGAACATGTAGTCGCGCGAGCGGTCGTTGCAGAGGTCGGCGTACTTCATGGCCGCCACGCCGATCGTCTCCGCGGTCGCGCGGAGTTCGGAATCGGAGATGGTGGTGTTGCGGGCGCGGACGGCGGCGGCGGCGCGATCGACGGCCTCGTCGATGAGCGCCTGGAGCGAGACGCTGTCGCCGCTCCGGGTCTTGAAGGGACGCCCGTCCTCGCCCAGCACCGCGCCGAACGCGGCGTGCTCCATGACGGCGGTGCGTCCGGTGCGCGGGTTGGTCGCGTAGCCGGCGCGGACGCTGGCGGCAAAGACCTGGCGCAGGTGCAGGTTCTGGCGCGCGTCGATGCAATAGATGATGCGGTCGGCCAGAAGCTTCTGAACGCGCCGGCGGATGGCGCACACGTCGGTCGTTGCGTACAGGAACCCGCCGTCGGTCTTGCGGACCAGGCACGGCTCCTTGATCGGCTCCCACGCGGGATTCCCGGCGGCGTCGCGCGGCGGCTGATCGACGCGGACGATGAGCGCGCCCTGATCGACCTCGGCGACGGCGCGCTTCTCCAGGTCCGCGACCATGGGCGCGAGTTCTTCCGCGTAGCTTGATTCGCCCGCGCTGTGCTCGTCGGTGACGTTGACCCGCAGGCGCTCGCACACCGCCAGGCACACCGACATGGTGACTTCGCGGATGCGCTGCCACACGCCGAAGGTGTCGGGGTCGTGGGCCTGCAGCTTGACGAGCGTCTGGCGGGCGCGGTTGAAGGCGTCGGTCGCGCCGTCGACCTGGGCCTCGAGTTCGGCGATGGCCTTGGGGTGCCCGGACTTTCGGGCGGCGGCCAGGCCGTCAACGTCGCGCCGGGTCGAGGATTCGGCGGCCTTGTACGCCGCGTCGAGCTGGTCGAGGGTGATCGAGTCGAGATTGAGCGTGCCGGCGTCGCGCATCTCGATGAGCCGCGCGACGGTCATGGCGATGTTCAGGCCCCAGTCGCCGAGGTGATTCTGGCGCAGGACCGTGTGGCCGAGCCGTTCGAAGGTGCGTGCGACGGCGTCGCCGATGAAGGGCGAGCGGAGGTGGCCGACGTGCATCTGCTTGGCGAGGTTGACGCCCATGAGGTCGACGACAACCGTCATGGGTTCGCGGGCGGGCTCAACGCCCAGCGACGGCCCGTCCATCGAGGCGAGGAGCGAGCCGAGCGAATCGCCGCGGAGCTTGATGTTGATGAAGCCCGGGCCGGCGATGGAGGCGTCGCTGAGCTTCTCCGCCAGATCGCCGAGGTCGGCGTGCTTGACGATGGCCTGCGCGACGT
Organism: Phycisphaerales bacterium; assembly: GCA_013360695.1. GTDB lineage: Bacteria > Planctomycetota > Phycisphaerae > Phycisphaerales > UBA1924 > JABWBC01. Next base: position 995 of record JABWBC010000205.1, on the reverse strand, counting down.
CGCGCGGCTTGCTGGCGAGTTGCTTGGCGAGGCTCATCGCGGCGTTGCACTGGAAATCGCCGAACTGGGCCTGCTTGCTCGGCGCGATGAGCGGATCGATTTCGGCGGTGAGCTGGGGAAAGGCGGCCCGGATCGCGGCGCGGAAGCGATCGGAGAGGATCGAGATGGGGTCGGAAGAAGACATAGTTCGGATGGTAGGGAACAGGGGATGAGCCGGTGGGTGCGAATGGGGAGCGGCTGCGAAACGAGCCGAACAGGCGCGCCGACGACCCGGCGTGCGGAGGCGGGGGGTTGAGGCCGTGTGGGGCGCCCCGGGCCCCGGCCGGCGTATTCACTTGTCAAAGAGCGGCGCGGAACACACGCGCGATCGAACCTGCTCTCCACCCAGGGGGCGGACGGACACTCTGGTGCGCACCAAGGCGGTGGTAAGCAGGCACTAGCCAGAGGGCAATGGGCCGTAGGCAATGGCAGAAATGCCGGCCGCGGAGGGGGTTGCGCGCGGGGCGGGATCGTGCGAAGATTTTTTTCGGAAATCCGGGAAGAGGGGAAAAAGACGGACACTCTGGTGCGCACCAAAGTGGTTGTAAGCGTGGACTAACACCGTGCAAGGGGTGCGCCGGTTCCGTTGAACGGCGGCACGGTGCGAGCATTCCTTTGGGGCGCCCCGACCATGGGGCGCGCATCCCGAGGGGTTTGTGCGCGGTCGCCCTCGAGGTGGTCCATTCAGGGCCGATCCCGGGGCGGGGGGCGCGGGGGTCGACCGAGCGGGCGGGGGGTTGGGGAGCGCGATCAGCGCGCGAGGGCTTCGAGCCGGTCGCCGAGTTGTTTGGCGAAGTCGGCCAGGCGCGTGGTGGGGAGGAGGGCGAGCGGATCGTCGATGACGATGATGCGATCGTCCCGCAGGGCGGGGATATCGAGCGAGGAGAGCGGGCCCAGCAGGAGGCGGCGGGCCTCGGGCGTGTCCTGTGCGACCGGGGCGGCGCCGACGGCGCGGG
>JABWBC010000204.1 GCA_013360695.1 Phycisphaerales bacterium | reverse complement strand
CGGGCGTCGCCGCGGCCCAGCGGCCCGCCGCTCCGTCCGGCGACCAAACCCCGGCGACAACCGCCGCTCTCTCGGCATCGACCGCGCAACCGTCACAGCAGACTCCGCCCGCGGACGGCGCGAAGCCTGAAGCGGAGCCATCCGCTCTCGCCGCCGCCTCCGATGTCGGATCAGCGATCAGCGTCCAACTCAACCTCGACTTCACCAACGCCTATTTCTACCGCGGCATTCGCCAGCAGGACAAGGGCCTGATCGTCCAGCCCGCCGCTCGACTCACGACACGCCTCGTGGATGATGCCGAGTTCAAGCTCGACGGATTCCTGGGGACATGGAACAGCTTCGGCCCCAACGGCGGCACGCAAACCGGCGCGCTGGTCGAGGACTGGTACGAGTCCGACTTCTACGCAGGGTTCACGTTGTCGCACGGCAAGCTCTGGCTCACCACGTCGTACACATTCCTCACCAGCCCCAGCGATGCGTTCCAGACCGTTGAGGAACTCGGCTTCACGCTCGCGCTCGACGACTCGGAGTGGATGAAGGCCTGGGCACTGAAGCCCTACGCGACGCTCGCCCTCGAGACCGGCTCCAACGGCTCCGATGGACCCGATCTCGACAACGGCGTCTACCTGGAGCTTGGCATCGCACCCGGTTTCTCGTTCGACATGGACAAGACGCCGATCACGCTCACGTTCCCCGCCTCCGTCGGTCTTAGCCTGGCCGACTACTACCAGGACGCAGGCGGCAGCGACCACACTTTCGGCTTCGCGCAGATCGGAGCGAAGGCATCGATCCCGCTCGGCGAGCCCGGCCGCTTCGGTGTATGGACCCTGAACGCGGGCGTGTCGGTCTTGTACTTGGGCGACCACACCAAGGCCCTGAACAACGGAGACGACACGGAGGTGATCGGGTCGGTCGGGCTGCAGTGGAACTTCTGAGGTCACGCCGGTCACGGAACGGATCGACCACTTTGTGCCAGCTTTGTGCCAGTTTGGGCCCGAAATCAGCCCAGAAGCCAGTCCAGAGGAGTGCCGATCCAGGCTCCCAAGCGTTTGACCCATTGCGGTTTGCGCCTTGTTTGCCGTGCTCTCCCGTCACCCCGGTAGTTCGACTCCTCATCAGCGGGTCGAGGGTTCGAGTCCTGCGGGGGGCACTTGAAAACGGCCTTGGCGCATCGCCGGGGCCGTTTCCATTGGACGAACGCCGTCGTCGTTTCACCCCTGAGCGCCGTGCCGGTCGGGGAGATTTTCCGTGGATCTTGCGTTCGTGGCTTGAGCGCTGCGCTTGACATGCGACGGCCCGGCGCGCGAGCGAGGAGCGGGTGTGGGGCTGGCTTCGATCTAACGGGTTCTTCGCGGCAAGCCATCCGGGCGACGCCGGTAGCGGGCCGAATCCGGTCCGCCCACCACGCGCCGTGGGTCGTCCGCGATGCTCGCAACATGCCGGGTGTCATAGCCGGCGAGGTCAATCGCCGTCCAAACGTGCCACTCTGTCGAAAGGCCGCGCCGCTTGGCAATGACGATTGCTTCCGCGAGTTCGATCACATCGCCGCCGCAGAGGTAGTGGACTTCAAGATCGTAGATCGAGAACTCCACGCCCCCTGTCTTTGCCAGATCGTGCGCTTGCTTCAGCACGCGATACGGCACGCGCCTCAGGAAAAAACCGATTCTCTCCGAGAGTGAAATCACGAGCACATCGTAAGCGGGTCGGAGTTTCACCGTCCCGAGACGCGTTCCCTCGCGCCTGTCCTACAGCGCCAACCTCGCCCCCGCCTCGATCTGCTTGGGCAGGTGCTTACCGACCAGGTCGACGGGCTCCAGCGCCGTCAGGGGTGAAAGCTCCAGCACGCAGTCCGGCGTGCCGTCGGCCTTGCGCGCGATCTTCACGCCCGCCGCCTCCAGCCACTTGGCGGCCCGCGCCGTCTGAAGCTGCGCGCAGCTCTCCACGCTGTCCACACCCGTCGCGTTCTTGATGGGCGCGAACTCTTCGAGCCGATCGGTCTCGTACACGATCGGCTTGCGCGCAAAGGCCAGCGCGTCGAAGACGAAGCGCTCGAGCTTCACGCCGTTGTTGCTCGCGGGCGCGATCGCCTCGCCGGTCGCGGGATCGACGCACGCGATCTTCTTCTCCGCGCGGTGGTACGGCAGCGAAAACGCCGGGTCGTGGTTGAGCTTCTCGATGAACGACACGCCGATGACGTGAATCGCGATCGAACCGGCCAGGAACTTCAGGCGCCCGTCGGTCCCGCGCTCCTTGGAGAGGTCCGCCGGCAGGTCGGAATACTCGATCACGTCGAGCTTCTTGTTCGCCATGCAGAACACCCCCAGCTTCTCTTCGGGATACGCCTTGGGGATCATCTTGCTCGACATCTCGCCGGAGGAATCCGCGGCGGCCGCGTGCAGCCCGATGAAGACCGGGTCAACCACGCGGACCAGCGGGTTGTCCACCTGGAAATAACTGAGGTGCTCCACGCCGCGTTTCTTCATGTCGGCCAGTGCGCCCGACACCGCCAGCGCCTTGAGCGATCCGCCGTGCCCGTCCGGATTGGTCGCGATCTCCGAGGTCGACGCCATCAGCATCCGCCCGTCGCGGATGTCGAGCGACGGCATGACACCCTGGGAGAAGAACATCACATCCTGCGGGCGCAGCCCGAAGAAGTGGTGATCCTTGAAGAACGCGACGGTCGCCTCGTGGTTGAGCGGGCTGGTCATGATGTACCAGGGGATCGCCTTGCCATAGCGGCGCTCGGTCGCGAGCAAGCCCTCCGCGAAGATCGCAAAGAGCGGCTTCTTGCTCACCGCGCCGCCGGGGAAGCACCCCTTGGGCCCTTCATAGCCCAGGCGCGATCCCTGCCCGCCCGCGACGACAAACGCCGCGACCTTGCCCGCGCCGATGAGCGCCTCGCCTGCTTTCTTATACGTCGCCCGGTCCCAGCCGCCCTCCGCGCGGTGGTCGTGGGCATAGAACGGCGCGGGCGCGAGGTCGGGCGCGAGCACAAAGCCCGGCTTCTTCTTTACGTACTCGTCGACCAGCTTGGGGAGCCCCGCCAGATCGATCGCCGCGATCTGAGTGAGCAGCGCCCCTCGCCGCGCGTCGTCAAGTCGATCAATGAAGTTCAGCACATGGTCCTGTCCGATCTCGGCAAGGCGTGCGCGAAGTGAAGCAAGGTCGGCGGTGGTCGTGGTCGCGGTGCTGCCCATGCGGGTCTCCTCGGGGCCGATTCCATCCGCGGGCGAGTGGCCGCGGGGTCGATCGTAGGGTTTCGACCACACTACAGTCGGGCCCATGGCCAACCCGATCCTGTCGCCCTCGCGTCTTCCCGTCATCGCACCGTCGATTCTGTCGGCGGACTTTGCCAACATGGGGCGCGACGCGGGTGGCGTGCTGCGGGCAGGCGCCGACGCGTTGCACCTGGACGTCATGGATGGGCACTTCGTTCCCAACCTGACGATGGGCCCGGACCTGTGCCGTTGCCTGCGCCAGGCGCTGCCCGACGCGTTCCTCGATGTCCACCTGATGGTGACCGACCCAGGGTTGTTCGTGGAGCCCTTCGCCAGGGCGGGTGCGGGCAACATCACGTTCCACTGCGAAGTGGTGACCCGCGACGCCGCCGTCGCCTTGGCCGCCCGGATCCGTGGCCTCGGACTGTCCGTCGGCATAGCGATCAACCCGCCGACCCCGGTTGAGAAGATCGAGGCCCTGGCCGACCTGGCCGACATGCTGCTGGTCATGTCGGTCAACCCCGGTTACTCGGGTCAGGCCTTCATGCCGGAAACGCTCGCCAAGACCCGGCGCCTCCGGGCCGCTCACCCGACCAAACGCATCCAGATGGACGGCGGGGTGACCGTTGACAACTGCTCCCAGGTCCGCGCCGAGGGTTGTGACGTCATCGTCGCCGCAACCGCGGTCTTCGGACGCCCGGCCGCCGAGCGCCCCGGCATCATCACGGCCCTTCGCGGCGGATGATCACCCACTTCCGCATGGCAAGACCACCCAAGTAAGCGTCCAATAACAAATGATCGGTAAAAGGACGGTATTCGATCGGTGTTTGATTACCGGCCGTTGCCCCGCGCCGCCGTCTTGCTAGACTCTTCATCGTTGGAGACGCCTGTGGCAGCACGACTCGACGAGGTATCGCCGAGCGGGTTGCCTGATGGACGGCCTGTGGAACAGGCCGAGCTGTATGGGTAAGGCCACACATGCCGCGGTCTGGCTGGTTCGCGCCGGTGCGACCGCGTGGGAACGCGAAGGACGTGTCGCTGGCGCCGCCGATCTGCCCTTGTGCCCCTGCGGCAAGGACGCGGCCGCCCAGCGGGCCCGGCAACTTCGCGGTCAGGTCGTGGAATTGGTCCTGTGCGGCCCCGACGAAGCAAGCAGAGCCACCGCCGAAGAAGTCGCCAAAGCAGTCGACGCCAAGGTCAAGGTGATCGACGAACTGGCGGAGGTCGGCCTTGGCCTTTGGGAAGGCGTCCGGGAGAAGGATTTGGAAGAACGTTGCCCCACCGCGTACCGCCGCTGGAAGGAAGACCCCGCCAGCGTCTGTGCCCCGGAGGGCGAATCGATCGATGAGGCGAGGGACCGAATGGTGGCGGCCCTTCGCCGGCTTATTCCCCGGTACGCACGCGCGACCAGCACCATGGTCGTCGTGCTGCGCCCGGTTGCCTTGGGGCTGGCCCGCTGCTTCCTGAGCGGGCGGCCGACGTCGGACCTCTGGGAATTGGGAACCCAGGGCGCCGGTGTGGAGCGTTTGACCGTCGACTGCGTCACACTCCGGGAGAAGCTGGGCATCGCCCCGATGAACCTGCCGACCCCGGAGTCCCGCGCGGCCGCCGCCCGGTGAGTTGTTTGAATCTGAAGCACGGAACCATCCGGGCCGGTGCCCGGCGATTTGGCAAGGGATGCTGAGCATGAAGACGACGGCCAGGACTTGGCAGGATGTCAAGACTCACCGCAAGAGCGCGATCCCGGAGGGGCTGTGGCTCCGTTGCCCGGGCTGCGCCAAAATGATCTACCGCAAGCACCTGGAGGCGAACCTCCATGTGTGCCCGGAGTGCTCGCACCACTACCGCATCGGGGCCGCGGAGCGCGTGAAGCAGCTCGCCGACCCGGATTCGTTCCAGCCGATGTTCACGGAGCTGTCCCCGACGGACCCGCTCAAGTTCAAGGACCTCAAGACGTACAAGGACCGCCTGCTCGCCGAGCAGGTGAAGACCGGCGCGATCGACGCGATCAAGGCGGGGCGCTGCTTCATCAAGGGCCGCGAGGCGATGCTCTGCACGCTCGACCTCACCTTCATGATGGGCTCCATGGGCAGCGTGGTGGGCGAGACCATCACCCGCGCCATCGAGGAAGCGACGCGCACGCGCCTCCCCCTCATCATCGTGAGCTGCTCCGGCGGCGCCCGCATGCAGGAATCCGGCCTGTCGCTCATGCAGATGGCCAAGACCTCCGCCGCCCTCGCTCGCTATGACGACGCCGGCGGACTGTTCATCAGCGTCCTCACCGACCCGACTACCGGCGGCGTTACCGCCAGCTTCGCCATGCTGGGCGACGTCATCCTCGCCGAGCCCCAGGCCCTCATCGGCTTCGCCGGCCCGCGCGTCATCCAGCAGACCATCCGACAGGAACTCCCCGAGGGCTTCCAGCGCTCGGAATTCCTGCTCAAGTGCGGCATGGTGGACCGGGTCGTCGCGCGAGGACAGCTCCGCAACGAGATCGGCCGCCTGATCGACTACTCTGGGCGGTGATGCCCACGTTCCAACCAGGCCACGAGCGAGGTGAGCGGTGAGCACTCCCGCCCCACGCGATGTCGCACGCCCC
>JABWBC010000001.1 GCA_013360695.1 Phycisphaerales bacterium | reverse complement strand
GGTCGGGGCGCAGCCAAGCGATGACGCGATGGGAGGCGGGCGTCGGCACGGCCAAAGATGGTACCGCGCGGGGGCCGCGCGCGGGGACGGCGACCAAGCGCGGGTCGTCGTATGATCTGACCACGGCGCGGCAGACGGCCGCGGGAGGCCCTCGGGCCTCCTGAGGAAAGTCCGAGCACGAAAGGACACGGTGGTGGGTAACGCCCACCCGCTCCGACGGTTGGGGGCGAGGGAAAGTGCCACAGAAAACACACCGCCGATGGCCCGAAAGGGATCAGGCAAGGGTGAAAAGGTGCGGTAAGAGCGCACCGCCCGCGTGGTGACACGCGGGGCATGGCAGACCCCACCGCGTGCAAGGTCAAGCAGCTTCCGCTCCGTGGAAACACGGGGACGCCCGGTCCGGGCGGAAGGGGGCGGGTCGACTGCTCGAGCGGCGCGGCGACGCGTCGCCCAGAGAAATGGCCGTCGGGGCGTCGGGCAACCGGCGCTCGACAGAACTCGGCTTATCGCCGCGCTGACCGCTTCGCGGGCCTCGGACGACCTCCGGGGCCCGCGGCCTTTTTGGACGAGGCCCGCGCCGCGACGCACACGATGAAGCTGGGCCCGAGTTCCTCGGGGTCGTCGACGGGCGAGGCGTAGACGTTGCCGTCGGAGTCCTCGGCGTCGGGGAGCTGTGCGTAGACATCGACGCGATCGAACCCGGCCTCAAGCATCGCGTCGCGGAGCTCGGGGATCGACCACAGCCGCCAGTGATAGACAAAGGCGTCGCGCAGGTCCTGGACGAGTTCGCTCCCCTTGAAGACACGGAAGTGGAGCGCGTTCACGACCCGTGCAGTCAAAGGATCGGCGGTGCGCTGTTCCCAGGTGTACTTCACGCGCGTGCCGTCCGCGAGGATGTGCTCGCGCTGGGTGGTTCCCTCGCGGAAGGCCGATTCGCCGGCGTAGATATCGCAGACGAACACGCCGCCCTTGAGCAGCCGCTTTCGCGAGCGGGCGAGGTAGCGGACGAGCGTGGCGCGATCGTGAATCTCGCCGATCGAGAAATTGCCCACGAAGAGCACGTCGGCGCGTGCCTTTGCGAGCGGCGCGGACGTGAGCACGTCCGCGCGGAGGATGCGGACCGCTTGGGCGGCCGGAGCCAGAGACTTGCCGCGGGATTTCGCACGGTACTTGGTGATCTCTGCCTTAGCGCGTTTCAGCGGCGTGGGGTCGATGTCAGCCGCGATGGCGCGGGAGCTCTCGATCGCGCGGACCCAGGCTCGGGAGAGGGCGGCCGTCCCGCAGAAATCTTCCGCGAGGATGCGCGGCGACGCGCCGTGAATCCCGCGCAGCAGTTTGACCGCCAGCTCGGGGTTCTGGACGCAGGATTCGTATAGGAGGAAGGCAGTAGGCATTGGGCACTTGAAAGAAAGCACTTGGCACCGTGCACTCGGCACTCGGCACTCGGGGAAGAGTAAATGGACGAAGTGACGGAGAGGCGAAGTGAAGAGCGGAAGCCACTACCAATCCAGGGGTGCGAGCCACGCGTCGGCCAGGGCGTTGACATCGGCGTCGAGGTCGGCCTCGGGCCAGGTGAGGCGGCCCGAGTCGTTGAGATGGCCGAGCACGGTGTGGAACAGGCCGCCGACGCGCTCGCCGTGATCGCGCAGAACTTGACGCAGGCGCGGCAGGTTTTCGGGCGCGACCTCGACGATGTAGCGGCTCGGCGCTTCGCTGAACGCCAGTTCGTGCGATTCCAGCATCGCGCCCGCGGGCGTCGAGAGCTGCGCGCCCAGGGGCTGAGTCGATCGAACACTCGATGAGAGCAGCGACGTGAGCGGCGAGGAGGTGTCGCGACCGGCGGCGGTGCGAGGTCCGGTCGTGGCGATGAGCATCTCCGCGAGGGCGACGAGCATCCCGCCGTCGGAGCAATCGTGGGCCGACAGAATGAGTCCGTCGCGGATCAGCGTGGCGATCGCGCTGGCATAGGCAGGGCCCTTGGAAAGGTCGAGCGCCGGGATCGCGGCGTCGGAACCCGCGTGCCCGAACATCGAGGCAAACATCGACGCGCCCATCTGATCAGTGGTTGCGCCGACGAGGACCAGCGCGTTGCCCGGGTGCTTGGCGTCCATGGTGATGCAGCGGCTCACGCTTGGAACGATTCCCAGGCCCGTGATGAGGAGCGTGGGCGGGATCTCGATGACGTGCTTCTCGCCGGTCGCGGGGTCTTCGTAGCGGAGCTGGTTGTTGAGCGAGTCCTTGCCCGAGACGAAGGGCGTGCGATAGGCCTTGGCGGCGTCGTAGCAACCTTCGCAGGCGCGGACGAGCCGCGCGAGGTTTTCCGGCTTCTCGCAGCTCGGCCAGCAGAAGTTGTCGAGGATCGCGATGTGCGACGGATCCGTGCCGACGCAGACGAGGTTGCGCACGCACTCGTCGACGGCGGAGAGAACCATGTGGTAGGGATCGCCGCCAAGGTCGGGGTCACCGACGGGAGTCTGCAGGCCGCACGCCAGAGCGATGCCCCGGTTTGTGCCGGGGCGCGGTTCGAGCACGCTGGCGTCGCCCGGGCCACGGGAGTGCGGGCCGACGAGGGGCTTGACGATGGTCGCGCCCTGAACCTCGTGGTCGTACTGGCGGATGATCCAGTGCTTGCTGGCGATGTTGGGATGCGAGAGGAGTTTCGTGAGCGCATCGCCGGTCGCGGGCGCGTTGGCGCTGGCGATCGCTGAGGTGCGAGGCGATGTCGGCGACCACACGGCGCGGCGGACAGGCGTGGGGATGCCGTCGTGAAGGAAGTGCATCGGCAGCTCGCCGACCTTGTGCTCGTGATAGAAGAGCTGGAGCGTCGCGCCGTCGGTGCCGAAGACTCCGAGGTCGGAGAGCTCGACGTGCTCCTCACGGCAGATGGCGGCGAGACGCGCGAGGTTCTTCTCAGGGACCGCGAGCACCATGCGCTCCTGCGCTTCGCTGATCCAGATTTCGGTGTAGGAAAGGCCGGCGTATTTGAGCGGGGCGCGTTCGAGGTGAACGCGAGCGCCGATCTGTGAGCCCATCTCGCCGACGGCGGAGGAGAAACCGCCGGCGCCACAGTCGGTGAGGCCATGGTACAGCGGGCACGAGGGGTCCTCGTCGCGGGCGCGGAGGATGGCGTCGAGGACGCGCTTCTCTTCGATCGCGTTGCCGATCTGGACGGCGTGAGAGAACTCGTCGGCGGCGGTGTGCTCGAGCTCGGCGGAGCTGAAGGTGGCGCCGTGGATGCCGTCGCGCCCGGTGCGGCCGCCGAGGGCGATGATGCGATCGCCGGGCTGCGCCTTGCCGTGGACGAGCGAGCGCGGGATGAGGCCGATGCACCCGCAGAAGACGAGGGGATTGCCGACGTGGCGATCGTCGAAGTAGACCGCGCCGTTGACGGTGGGGATGCCCATGCGATTGCCGTAGTCGCGGACGCCCGCGACGACGTCGGTGAGAATTCGCCGTGGCGGCAGGCATCCGGGCGGGAGCGGCTTGTCCGTGCGGCGGGGATCGGCGACGCAGAACACGTCGGTGTTTGCGATGGGCTTGGCGCCCAGGCCAGTGCCGATGACGTCGCGGATGCAGCCGCCCGCGCCGGTGGCGGACCCGCCGTAGGGCTCGAGGGCGGAGGGATGGTTGTGGGTTTCGACCTTGATGCACACGCCGAAGTCGTCGTCGAGGGCGATGACGCCGGAGTTGTCCTTGAAGACCGAAAGGGTCCAGTCGATGCCGTCCTCGATCAGTTCGTGCGTGGCGGCGGCGACGGTGGACTTCAGCAGGTTGTTGATGGTGACGCTGCCGTCGGGGTTGATGGTGTGCCCGGGGCGATCGGCGAAGCGGAGCGTGTCATTCTTCACGCCGGTGTAGTGGACCTGCGATTTGAGCGTCTTGTGGACGCAGTGCTCGGACCAGGTCTGAGCGATGGTCTCGAGTTCGATGTCGGTGGGTTCGCGGCCGAGGGTCTGGTATTCGGCGCGGACGGCGCGCATCTCGTCGAGGCTGAGGAAGAGGTGTGCTTCGCGCGACATGCGCGTGAGGTCGTCGTCGGAGAGATCGCGGATCGGGATGTGGCGGAGCTTGAACGACGTCGGCGTGCCCTTGGGGAGCGAAGCCGGCGTCCATGGCTTGTCGTGGACCTCCTGAATCACGGGGTTGGCAAGGAGCGCGCGCGTGAGGTCGACGGCTTGCGTGGGTGTGAGGCCCTGGAAGTCGTAGCGACGCCCGGTCGAGACGGCGAAGGAATCGGGGGTGCGCGACAGGAGTTCGGCGATGGCGTTGCGGACGGACTGGGCCGCGGGGTCCATGACGCCGGGGAGCGGGTGCACCTCGACGACCGCGGCGCTCGGTGCGGGGGCTGCGGCGCCGAGCGCGGAGTCTTCGACGACGGGGTCGGCGAGCAGGCGCGCGCGGATGGTCGCGAGGTCCGAGGGCGACAGATCGGATTCGATGAAGTAGACGTGACGCACGACGAGCGAGGTCGGATGGATGCCTCGTGCGGCGGCGGCGCGGAGGATGGAGTTGGCGCGTGCGTCGGGGCGGCCTTCGCGGACGCGGACCTCGATGCGGTGAACGGTGGCGGCGGGTGTGAGGGTGGTGTTCACGGGGGATGGTATCCAAATCGCCAAGTGGCTAGTTGGCCAGATGAAGAGGAAGAGGCGGGGGAGAGCACCGATGTCGGAGGCGACATCGGTGGCACGCCACCCGGAGCCCGTTCCCGACCGGTGTATTCACTTGTCAAAGACGCCGGGGTTGCGCGGCGGGTGATGGGCCGCCGACTGGCCTCGGTGAGGGCGCGGGGTTCACGCACGCGCTCTCCACAAGAGGGGGTGGACGGACACTCTGGTGCGCACCAAGGCGGTGATAAGCGGGCACTAACCAGGCGGCAATGGGCCATGGACAATGGTGGAAATCAAGGCCGTGAAGGGAGTTGCGCGCTGGGAGAAATCGTGCGGAGATTTTTGTTGGAAATCTGGAAGGAGGCGAAAAACACGGACACATTGGTGCGCACCAAGGCGGTGATAAGCGGGCACTAACCGGGTGGTGCGGGGAGGGGAGCGGGGTGGTGGAAGGCGTGGCGGGGATGGCGCCGATACAGTGGTCTTGAATGGAAGCTGGCGCGCAGGGAACAAATCAGTCGTTCGGGCCGTCGGCCGGTCGTGTTGGCGAAGGGACGGACGGGGTGGGGCGCGCGCCGGTGGCGCCGCTGCTGCTCGAGGTTGCGTGGGAAGTTTGCAACCAGGTCGGCGGGATTTATCAGGTGATCCGGTCCAAGGCGCCGCCCTTGGTGGAGCGATGGGGCGATCGGTACTGCCTTGTCGGGCCGTACGAGCCGGCGAAGGCGGGGCTGGAGTTTGAGGCGCAGCGTCCGGGGGCGTGGGTGGGTCGTGCGATCAGCGACCTGGCGGCGCAGGGGATCACGGCGCACCATGGGCGGTGGCTGATTCCGGGCAAGCCGCGGGTGATTCTGCTGGAGCATTGGAGGGGGAGCGGGGCGCTCGATGGCGTGAAGTATGAATACTGGGAGCATCACGGGATGCAGTTCCCGGGGAGCGATTGGCTGATCGACGGCGTGGTGTCGTTCTCGGAGGCCGTGTTCCGGCTGATGAAAGCGCTGGCGGACCATGCGGACCTGGCGCCGGCGTCGCGTGGCGCGGGCAAGCCGGCGTTTGTGGCACACTTCCATGAGTGGATGGCGGGGCTGGCGATCCCGAAGATCAGGCGGCATCAGCTGCCGATCGCGACGGTGTTCACGACGCACGCGACGCTGCTTGGGAGGTATATCGCCAGCAGCGAGGACGATTTCTACGACGTGCTGCCGTGGATCGATCAGGCGCGGGCGGCGGAGCGGTACAACGTGCGGACGCAGCACGGGATCGAGCGGGCGTGTGCGCACGGGGCGCATGTCTTCACGACGGTTTCGAGCGTGACGGCGGAGGAGTGCGCGACGCTGCTGGGGCGGAAGGTCGACGTCGTGACGCCCAACGGGCTGCACATCGGGCACTACAACAAGGGGCCGGACCAGCAGCGGTTGCACGGCGAATCGAAGGAGCTGATCCATCGCTTTGTGATGGGGCACTTCTTCCCGAGCTATTCGTTCGACCTTGACCGCACCCTGTACTTGTTCACGAGCGGGCGGTTCGAGCCCAAGAACAAGGGCTTTGACGTGTGCCTGGAGGCGATGGCGCGGCTGAACGCGGAATTGAAGGCCAGGTCGGGCGAGAAGGAACTGGCGGGCGGGACGATCGTCTTCTTCATTATCAGCAACCGGGCGAGCAAGTCGATCAATCCCCTGGCGCTGGAGAAGCGGGGCGTGTTCGAGGAGCTCTCGCGGGTGTGCGAGACGATCACGGACTTTGTGCAGGACCGGCTGGTCCGGCGGGCGGCGTCGGGCGAGAAGCTGAAGCTCGATGATCTGATCGACGAGTACTGGCAGCTTCGGTATCGGCGCACGCAGCAGGCGCTGCGGCAGCACTGCCTGCCGATGGTGACGACGCACATCCTGCAGGACGATGTCAACGATCCGTTGCTGAATCACCTGCGGACGCTGGGGCTGTTCAATTCCAAGGACGACCCGGTGAAGGTCGTGTATCACCCGGAGTTCATTACGCCGACGAGCCCGCTTTGGGGCATGGAGTATGACCAGTTCGTGCGCGGGTGCCACCTTGGGTTATTCCCGAGCCAGTACGAGCCTTGGGGGTACACGCCGCTGGAGTGCGCGGCGATGGCGGTGCCGAGCGTGACGAGCGATCTTGCGGGCTTCGGGCGGTATGTGCAGGAGAAGCTCGAGGACCACGACCGGCGCGGGCTGATGGTGCTTGGTCGGCGCGGGCGGAGTTTCCACGACGCGTCGGCGGACTTGGCGTCGCGGCTCTTGGCGTTCTGCCGGCTGGAGCGGCGCGACCGCATCATGCTGCGGAACCAGGTGGACCGTGTGTCGTGGGAGTTTGACTGGTCGCGGCTGGTGCATGAATACGAGACGGCGTACGCGATGGCGGTGGAGCGAGCGGGGAGCCCGGCGTGAGCCTGCCGCGGGTGGAGTTGTTTACCGATGGGGCGTGCTCGGGCAATCCTGGCCCGGGTGGCTGGGCCTTCCTTCTCAGGCACCCGGCGTCGGGGAAGTCGATTGAGCGGGCGGGCGCGGAGATCGAGACGACGAATAACCGCATGGAGCTCATGGCGGTGATCGAGGGTCTTTCGGCGCTGAAGTCGCGGTCGCATGTGGACCTGACGAGCGATTCGCGGTATGTGCTCGACGGCCTGCGCGAGTGGCTGAAGGCGTGGAAGGCGCGGGGCTGGAAGACGGCGGACAAGAAGCCCGTGAAGAACCAGGACCTTTGGATGCGGCTGGACGAGCTGGCGGCGGCCCACGACGTGAAGTTCCACTGGATCCGGGGGCACAACGAGCACGCGGAGAACGAGCGGTGCGACGAGCTGGCGGTGGCGGCGCGTGAGGAATTGGTGAGGTCGCGACGGGGGTGAGGGTTGTGCGGCCTGCGCCGGGCGGAGCGCCCGAGATTGCGCGGCGACGTGCGGCGGCCCGGGCGGGGCATGGTCAACTCGGGGAGTCGGCGGGCCGATGCTGATGCGAGCCGGCTCGGCGTGTATGCGCCTGTTGCAACGCCGGCACGGGAGGCCCGGGTGGACCTGCACAGCATTCTCAAGAAGGCCCAGGAACTGGACGCGTCGGACATTCACCTGATCGCGGGGCAGGTGCCCATGATCCGCACGCACCAGGTGATGACGCCGATGGATTACCCGGTGCTGACGTCGGATAAGGCGCGGGAGTTTTTCCAGCAGATGGCGTCGTCGGAAAGCCAGGCGACGTTCGATCGCGTGAAGGACGCGGACTTTTCGTACGCGGTGCCGAACTTCGCCCGTTATCGCGTGAACGCGCACATGCAGCGGGGCGTGATCGGGCTGGCGATGCGAATCATCAAGACGAAGGTTCCGCCCTTGGCGGCGCTGAACCTTCCGGAGGTGATCGCGCGGATGACGTACCTGCCGCGCGGGCTGGTCTTGGTGACGGGCGACACGGGCTCGGGCAAGTCGACGACGCTGGCGGCGATGATCCAGGCGATGAACCAGCGGTACAAGAAGCACATCATGACGCTCGAGGATCCGGTAGAGTACACGTTCCAGAGCGATCAGTGCGTGATCGAGCAGCGTGAGCTGGGCCAGGACATGCCGAGCTTTGCCTCGGGGCTGAAGCACGCGCTGCGTCAGGACCCGGACATCATCCTGGTGGGCGAAATGCGAGACCTGGAGACGACGGCGCTGGCGATCTCGGCGGCCGAGACGGGGCACCTGGTGCTCTCGACCCTGCACACGGTGAACGCGTCGCAGACGGTGGAGCGAATCATCGACATGTATCCGGCGGGCCAGCAGAACCAGATCCGCTCGATGCTGGCGAACACGCTGCAGGGCGTGGTGAGCCAGACCTTGTTCAGCCGCATCGATCGCCCGGGGATGGTGCCGGCGGTGGAGGTGCTGTTGTGCACGCCGGCGGTACGGAACCTGATCCGCGAGGCGAGGACGTTCGAGATCCCGAACGTGATCGAGACCAACCGCGCGATCGGCATGTGCTCCCTGGACAGCGCGATCGCGGAGCTGTATTTCAACGGGATGATCAGCAAGGAAGACGCGATCGCCCAGGCGGCGTATCCCGACAAGCTGGAACGCCAGCTGGCGGCGTAGCGGAGCGTGGTTTGTGGATGTGACGACGTGACGGGGTGACGAGCGGCGGCGCAAGTCAGGAACGACCATGAACTATCGCTATCAAGTCCGGAACTCGGCGGGGCAGGTTCAGAGCGGCTCGCTCTCGGCGGAGAGCGCGTCGGGCGCGGCCGCGGCGCTGCGGGCCCAGGGCCTGCACGTCATGTCGCTGTCGATGATCGCGGGGAACGAGGGCGGCGGCGGGCTGATGGAGAAGCTGCGCGACCTCAACGCGGGCAAGCCGAACCAGCGGCACGTTCTGGACTTCACGACGCAGCTGGCGGTCATGATCCGGGCGGGTATCAACCTTCGGGCGGCGCTGGACGGCATCGCGGAGCAGACGCAGCACCGCGGTTTCCAGAAGGTCATCCAGCAGCTGAAGAACGACGTGGAAGGGGGCAAGCAGTTCTCCGAGGCGATCGCCAAGCACCCCAAGCTGTTCAACCCGCTGTACATCAACATGGTTCGGGCGTCGGAGATGTCGGGCAGCTTCGCGAAGATGCTGGACCGCATCGCGGCGTACATCGGGCAGCAGATCGAGACCAAGAAGATGGTGGTGGGGGCGGCGATCTATCCGGCGATCATCGGGACGCTGGCGATCGCGGTGACGGTGTTCCTGCTGACGTTCGTGCTGCCGAAGTTCTATGCCGTGTTCCAGGGGAAGGAGGACATCCTTCCCTGGGCGACGAAGTTCCTGATGACGCTGTCCAAGACGATGGTGGCGTACTGGTACTTCATCCTGGGCGGGGTGGTGGTGCTGGGCGGCGGCGTGTACGCGTTCGCGCGGACCGAGCTGGGCGGCTTCTGGATCGATCGATTGAAGCTGTCGATCCCGATCATGAAGGCGATGTTCCGGTCGCTGTACATCAGCCGCTCGCTGCAGACGATGGGGCAGCTGATCAACGCGGGCGTGCCGATGCTGGACACGCTGGCGATCACGGGCGACATCTCGGGGAACCAGCTGTTCAAGGGGTTGTGGCGTCGGATCTACACGAGCGTGAAGCAGGGCAAGAAGATCACGGCGGCGCTGCAGAAGGACAGCCTGCTCCCGCGGGCGGTGTCGCAGATGATCGCGGCGGGCGAGGAGTCCGGTAAGCTGGGCGAGGTTCTCGACGAGATCTCGGTCTTTTACGCCAAGACGCTCAAGGAGAACATCAAGGCGGTTACCAGCATGATCGAGCCCATCATGATCCTTGTAATGGGCACAGTCGTCGGCTTCATCGCCATGGCGATCATTCTCCCGATCTTCAAGATGAGCCAGGTCGTGAAGTAGCCGATGCTCGCCGGGGGTTCGGCGCGCCCGCCGGGCCTTGGCGTGGCCTTGCGGGCCACGTCCGCGAACCGGATGGGAGGAGCGAGGCTCATGGCGACCGGGTTGAGCAGGCGTCCGTCGGGACACAGGCGGGGGTTCACGCTCCTTGAAACGAGCATGGCGCTGGTGATTATCGGCGTGGGCGTGCTGGCGTTCGTCGAGGCGCAGAACGCCTTTGTCAAGAACAACACCTGGTCGAGCCAGGCCGCGACGGCGACGCTCTTGGCGGGCGAGGTCCGCGAGCTGACGCGGCGTTTGCCCCGGCACGATCCGGTGACGGGGCTGTTCGTCGAGACCACGGCGCAGGGCGACGTGCTGCGCGGGTGGGGCGCCGAGAGCGGCGAGGTGACGCCGTCGGACTTTGACGACATCGACGATCTGGACGGCCTGAAGTTCGGGGGCGACGGCGACTTTGACGGGCCGATCGACGCCAAGGGCGAGCTGGTTCCCTCGGTCGACGCGGACGGGAATCCGGTCGAGGACGAGGACGGGAATCCGGTGGCGATGGCGGGCTGGTCGCAGACGGTGTATGTCGACAAGCTCGATCCGTTCAATTACGCGACGGTGCGTGAGCACGCGTTCAAGGAGAGCGCCAGCGGGGATTTCCCGGGGCGTTCGGTCGACCAGTACCCCTTGCGGGTGACGGTGGTGGTGGAGTTTCAGGGCGCGAACGACGTGCAGCCAGTGGAGCTGGCGCGGGTGACGTGGATCGTGCCGTAGGTTTGGAATCGATCGTGCCGAGCGGTTCTTTGGTTCGTGGACCGGGGTGAAGGAGCTTTCGTGTGAGCAAACATTCTGGTCGGAGTCCCGGGCTTTGCCGGCGTTCCCGCAAGGAGCGCGGGGTGGCGTCGGTGCTCTCGATGATGTTCCTGGTGATGTTCGGATCGCTGGCGACGGCGATGGCGATCGCCAGCCGCGGCAACATCCGCACGGCGGCGACGCACCTGCATGTGAGCCGCGCGCAGAACGCGGCGGAGACGGGGTTGAAGGTGGCGGCGAAGCGCCTGGCGGAGGCGGCGGCGCGTTTCGTGGTTTCCAACAGCAACGTGGACCAGACGTACGGGAGCAAGCTGTGGAACGGCGACCTCTCGGGCACGGGTGAATATGTCGTGCTGCCCGCGCCGAGCGGGTATGCCGAGGGTTCGGACCCGTCGGGCCTGGCCGAGGCGCTGGCCAACGCGCACGCGGCGGACTTGAACATCGTGACGGGGCTTGGCGTGGACGCGCCGACGATCGCGGGGGCGCCGTCGCTGGAGGACGCGAGCGACTACGCGGAGGACGGGTGGCTGTTCACGCCGCCGGTGGCGCTTGAGGCGATGGCGGAGAACGGCACGCCGCCGCCGGCGTTTTCGGTGGTGTATGCGCCGCTGGCGAACGGGACGGACGTGCGGATCATCGTGACGGGGTATGACTTCCGCGATGGCTCGACGGCGGCGCCGATCAGCCGGACGATCATGCAGGACTATCGCCTGGCGAAGAAGGTGGACCAGGCGGTGGTGGCGCCCAGCCGGGTGATGATCGGGAAGAACGTGAACATCGTGGGCGACCTGGGCGCTCGCTACACCGACGTGACGCGCACGGACGGCGATCCGCTCGTGCTCCGCTCGGACTTTGCGGGGCTCGACAGCGTCCTGGACGAGAAGCTCGCGGCGTTCTTCGGCGGGCTGGAGGACCACGACGTGGACGGGGACAACCGTCTGCGGCTCGGTCACCCGATCGAGGGCGAGGGGCTTCCCTCCAACACCGAAGACTACGACGACGACGGCGAGCCCGACGGCGCGTATGTCGATGTGACGGGCGACGGCTATGTCGATGAGTTCGACATCTTCATCAACCACTATGACAGGGACGGCAACGGAAAGGTCGTTTTGTCTTCGGCTCTGACGGACGGGACGCCGTACGACGGGCAGAGCCCGGAGTTCGAGGCGGATGACGCGCTGGCGTATCTGCTCGACTCGGCCATGCCCGACCGCAACAAGAACGGCGTGTACGGCTTCAACGACGAGAACCGGAGCGGGAAGTGGGACGCGGGCGAGGCGATGTATGACTACGACCCGACGCACGAGATCTACCGGGACCAGGTGCTCGGTTATCGCGACGGCGTGATCGACAAGAAGGACGCCTACGCGAAGGTGCGCGGGCGGCTGGTGTTCAAGACCAGCGAGAGCGCGTGGACCACGGCGCAGGGCGCGAATGACCCGAAGCTGCGCGGGCCCATCCGCCCGGGCGCGGGCGAGTCCCCTCAGACCTATCAAGCCAGCGACACGACGCTTCCCGATCTCTCACCCTCGAGCTTTGCGGACGCGACCGACGCGCTGCACGACGCGGCCAACGGGCAATCGTTCGCGGCCCAGGTGGCGGCGAATCTCGGCGTTTCGGAGGGTTCGCTCGCGACGTACGTCGAGACCAAGGACGCCGGCAGCTCGGAGCCGCGGTTCCTTCGGCTTGATCCCGACAACGACAACGACAGCCGTCCCGACAACTGGTCGACGGCGTACTTCGAGAAGATGCCGTTCAACAGCCCGTCCTTTTCGGACTATTACTACCGGCCGGTGTACGAGAACATGACGTTCAAGGACGTGGTGATCCCGCGTGGGAACAACGGCCTGTTCAAGAACTGCACGTTTGTCGGCGCGACGCGGGTGGAGAGCTACACGGGCAACACGCACCGCCTGTGGGGCGAGTTTGGCAAGATGCAGATGGACTCGAGCACGGGGCGACCCGGGGCGGCGCCGGCGCGCGCGATCTACGGAGACTCGGGGAGCGAGACGAGCTATCCCACGATGCTGCCCGAGACCGCCAAGCCGCCGGAACAGATGATCCTGATGGCCGCGACGCCGCTGGACAAGGCGGACATCCCGGCGAATCAGTCGGGCGGCGCGGGGTATGACTTGCTCCCCGATCCCTTGGTGATCAACGGGAAGCGGGTGACGGACACCAAGGCGTTCTCGAACAACATCCGCTTCCACGACTGCCTCTTCGTGGGCTCGATCGTGAGCGACTCTCCGACCAACTACACGCAGTCGCGCAACAAGCTGCAGTTCACGGGCGCGACGCGGTTCACCGAAACGCATCCCGACCACCCGGAGGACGCCGACCTCAACCCGCAGGAAGAGGACAAGGACGCGATCGCGGAGAGCTCGATGATGCTCCCGCAGTATTCGGTCGACATCGGCACGTTCAACTCGCCGACGTCGCAGGATGTCAAGCTGCGCGGTGCGATCATCGCGGGGGTGATGGACGTGCGCGGCAACGCCGACATCGACGGCGTGCTGCTGATGACCTTTGCGCCGGTGTATGGGCAGGCGCCGCTGATCGACGCGCTGGGCAACCCCGCCGGCAACCCCGCCAACTTCAACACGACGATCGGGTATTTCGGGCCCGAGGACGGCGACGAGGAGTCGCTGGACCCCAACGACCTGCCGACGGTCGACGGTGAGAAGATCGTGGGCTGGGACCTGGACGGGGACGGGCTGGCGGACCTTGGGCCCAACGAGACGCCGACGGACGAGCAGAAGGCGGCGGGCGCCACGGCCGTCCCGTTCTATGGCTACGGGCACATCACGGTCCGCATGAACGGCACCATGAAGTTGCCGGACGGGATTCTTCTGCCGATGAGCGTGGTTGCGATCCCGTCGAGCTACCGAGAGGGCCACCCGTGAGAACCAACACGCCTGCCCGCTTGGGCTTCAGTCTGGTGGAGATGCTGATCGCGCTGACGATCACGGCGACGCTGTTTACGGCGACGCTGGTGGCGCTCGACGCGGCGTTCAAGGGCTACAAGCACACGACCGAGGGCGCGTCGACGCACGTGGTCTCGCGCATCGTGATGACACGGATCATGACGATGGTGAGGACGGGCACAGACTTTGGGCCATACCCCGCCGATCCGCTCGACGCGTCGCTGAATCCCGTTCACAGCAACTATATCGAGTTCGTGGCGGTGAACGACGAGGAGAACCTGTTCCAGCGGATCGTCCGCATTGAGCGGCGTGAGTCGGAAGATCCGACGCGCGGGCCGTACGAGTTGTGGTACATCCAGACCGAGTTTGAGAACGAGGTGGAGTCGGACCGCCAGGAGGTTCCGCTGCTCACCAACCTCGAGGATGTGCGATTCACGCTGACGTACGACGTCGGTCCGCGGCTGCTGGAGGCGACGATCGACCTGACCGTGAAGCCCAACGACGTGCAGGACGCGAACGTTGGGAGCACGCTGGAGGCGCCGGTGGTTCGCTTTGTTTCGACCGTGGCGCCGCGCAAGCTCGACGAAGAAAACTAGTTCAACACCTCAACGTGTCCAACCCCGCCGGGATGAGGTTCGCCAGTTCCGAGGCGAGCATCCCGGCGGTGGCGTTTTTGGAGGCCCAGGATTCGCCGGCGAGCGCGTGGGCGGCGACCGCGGCGCGGGCGCACTGGAAGAGGTCATGCCCTTGGCGGGCGTGCTGGGCGACGAGGCCTGCGGTGACGCCCGCGAGCACGTCGCCGCTCCCGCCGGTCGCCATGCACGGATCGCCCGCGGGACAAGTCCAGGTGCGCTGGCCGTCGCTCACGACGGTGCGGGCGCCCTTGAGCACGACGATCGCGCCGAGTTTCTGGGCCAATGCCTCGGCGGCCGGGGCGCGCGACTCCTCGCGTGCCGGGTCGTGCGTGATCCGGAACGCGACGGCGAGTCGACGGAACTCGCCGGGATGAGGCGTGAGGATCGCGGCGGCGTGAAAATCGCGGAAGAGGTCAGGGATCGAGGCCAGCACGTTGATGGCATCGGCGTCGGCCACGAGCGGCGGGTTGTCGCGCTGTACGGCGCGCAGCACAAGTGCCCGCGCCGCCTCGGACAAACCTAGCCCCGGGCCGATCACGATGCAGGTCGCGTCTTCCGCGGCGCGATCGAACGCCGCCACCGCCTCGAAGGGGATCGCCTGGCCCTCGTCATCGACCTGCAGCGGGAGTCCGGTGGCGGAGGTGAGCGAGGAGAGCGCGGCGTTGAGGATGGGCGAGGGCATCATGAGCTTGCACAGGCCGCAGCCGGCGCGGAGCGCCCCGAGCCCGGCCAGCGCCGGAGCGCCGATCATGCGGGTGGAGTTGTCGGATGATCCGCCGACGACGAGGACGGTTCCGAAGGTGCCCTTGTGCCCGTCGCGGGGGCGCGGCGGGAGCGGCGGGAGGTCGCTGAGTCGCGGGTCGCGGTTGGGCGGGCGCGTGGGCATGGCGCGCGTAGTTTACTCCACCGACTCGACCTTGATCTGGAGCTGCCCCATGGCCGCCGCCACGCTCGAGAGGGAAAGCAGGGAGCCCTCGTCGCTGAAGTCCGTGTAGCCGAGGGCGATGTGGGTGGCGTCGCGGGGGAACTGGGGCGGGAGCGTGCCGTCGAAATCGACCCAGCGTTCCTTGCCGTCGATCGTGAGCAGGGCCTGGGCCCACATGTGATAGCCGAAGATCTTCTCGCGACCGGCGAAGGCGTCGGCGTAGATGAGCCCGACGACGCCTCGAGCGGGGATGCCGGCGGCGCGGAGGAGGGCGACGAGCAGCACGCCGTGCTCGCTGCAATCGCCCGCGCGATTGCGCGCGACCTCGGAGGCCGTGGCGAAGGCGGTGTCGAGGCTCTTGGCGTTAATGTAGCGGAAGACGAATCGACGGCAGGCCTCGGCGCGGTCGTCGGGCGAGCCCGCGGCGTCCTTGAGCGCCTGGCCCGAGAGCTTCTGAATCTCCGCGTCCTTCAGGTTGACCGACGTGGTGGACGCGAGGAAGCTGGCCCGCTCGTCGGGCGTGTATTCCATGGGCGCGGGGTTTTTCTGGTCGACCACAACGCGGGTGGTCTGGGCGTCGAGCTTGGTCACGCTCTGAGGGCCGCCGGAGGGAACATCGAGCGACTCGCCCGCGGGCATCGAGAGGAGGTAGCTCGCCTTGCTGGCCTTGCGGGCGTTGTCGATCGGCTTGTCGGGAACGACAAAGGTCGAAACCATTAGCTCGGGAACCTTGTCGGATTTCTCGCCAGTAACGCTCGCGTCGGCGAGCTCGGTCACGACCGGGATCACGCCCATCTTGGCCAACGTGCGCACGGGAACGAGGTCGGCGTCGACGTGTTCGATCGTTACCATGCCGGGCATCATGCTGTTGGTGACGTCGATGCGGCGGGCCTCGATCTCCTTGCCGCGCACCGTCACTTTTTCCAGCTCGCCGATCTTGTGCGAGAGCTTGATGACGACCGTGCCGACCGTCAGGTCCATCGTCGAGTACTCGGCGGATTTGGCGCCAGCGGCGAGCTGCTGCTTCATGTATCGGCCGGCGGCGGCGGGGGTGAGCCAGCCCTCCGGGAGCGGCTTCTCGCTCTTGGTCTCGGCGCCTCCTTGCTGGGTCACGACATGCATGAGCTTCCTCTCGGTGTCAAACACCACGCTGGTCGTGCTGGGGATGGCGCCCATCTTGGTCACGGCGCGGGCGGACACGGGCCTGCCGTCGGTCGTCTCGACGAACTCGCTGTCCATCTGGATGTCGATGGCGATGGCGCCGCGTTTGATCGACATCTTCATCACGTTGGTGGTTGTGGTCTTGCCGTCCTGGGACTTTTCGGTCGTATGCACCCAGCCGACCGGGGCATCCTGCATGAGCATCCGGAACCACAGGTCGCGGTCCTGGGCGATCGCCAGGGGCGAGACCAGGGTCGTCACCAGCAGAACAAGTGCAAGACGAAGCGAGCGAACAAGCATGAGAATCCTCCGAAGGCCCACGCGGGCGGAGTTTGTACCGGCGGGATGGTACGGGGTTTCGCTTTGCGGCGGCCCGGGCCGTATCCTCTGCGGATCGTGATCGACACCCATTGCCATCTGACGTTCCCTGATTTCGCCGGGCGGCACCACGAGGTGCTGGCCAAGGCCGCCGCGCACGGCGTGACGGGGTGCATCACGATTTCGACGACGACGCGGGATTGCGTGGCGGCGTTGGACATCGCGCGGGCGCACGAGCGGGTGTGGTGCAGCGCGGGCGTCCACCCGTTGTACTCCGACCAGGGCCCGCACGAGTGGGTGAACTTGAAGCGGGTGGCGATGGACCCCAAGTGCGTCGCGTGGGGCGAGCTCGGGCTGGACAACCACTACAAGGAGCCCGTCTCGAAGCTGCAACGCGAGGTACTTGCGGAGCAACTCGCGTTCCTGGCCGCGTGTCGAAAGGAAGGCATCGACAAGCCGATCGTGGTGCATTGCCGCGAGGCGTTCGACGACCTGATCCCGGAGCTGAAGCGGACGACGTTCGACCCCTCGCGCTTCGTGTTCCACTGCTTCACGGGCGGGCCGGAGGACGCAAAGAAGGTGCTGGACTTCGGAGCGTGGATTTCGTTCACGGGCGTCGCGACGTATCGGAACGCGGCGGAGGTGCGCGAGGCGATTCGGCTCGTGCCGAGCGATCGGATCATGGTTGAGACCGATGCGCCATTCCTGTCGCCCGATCCGCACCGCGGCGTTCGTCCCTGCGAGCCCTGGATGGTGTCGGTGACGGCGCTCAGCGTTGCGAGCACGCGCGGCGAGGCGTTCGAGGCATTCCACGAGCAACTCAATAAGAACACCACGCGTTTCTTTGGGATCGACGCGAGATAGCGAACCGTTGCGAACGATGCGTGGCCGGACGCCGGGCCACTTCAGTTGACCGAGCATGGACCAAGCCTGGCTGCACAACCTCGACCCCATCATCCTCCGCATCAGCGGGGAACTTGCCATCCGCTGGTACGGCGTGTCGTACCTCGCGGGGTTCGTGATCGGCTGGCTGCTGCTGCGGAGGCTCGCGAAGAGGAACCACACGCCGCTGTCGGTCCGCGACGTTGACGACTTGATCATGTCCGTGGTGGTCGGCGTGATTGTGGGCGGGCGGCTTGGGTACGCCCTTTTCTACGATCCCTCACTCCTGTACACCTTCAGTAAGGATGTGCCGTTCTGGGAGTTGTTCCGCGTGAGCAACGGGGGGATGGCCAGCCACGGCGGGATGATCGGCGTATTGATCGCCGGCTGGCTCTTTCATCGTCGCTTCCGGCGCGAGCACGCGGCGAGCATGATGTCGGTGTGGCACGTCACGGACCTGCTGGCGCTCGCGGCCCCCGCGGGGCTTGGGCTTGGGCGGATCGCGAACTTCATCAACGGCGAGTTGCTCGGCAAAATCGTCGCGATGCCCGGCGAGCCGGCGCCGTGGTGGGCGGTGCGTTATCCGCAGGAGATTCTCACCAAGCACGATCCCGGGATCCTGATGCCGCTCGACGCGAGGATGGCGCGCGAGGAGGCGATCCATCGACTGGCGGGTGCCGCGATCGAGGAGCGTGGATTCGCACGAGCGTATGAGCGGGTGCTGGATCAATTGCACCGGCACGCGGGGAATGTTGAGGAGCAGCTCAGGCCGCTCTTGAGCGCCCGGCACCCATCGCAGATCTATCAGGCGTTGGCGGAGGGGCTGGTGCTCGGACTTTCGCTCTGGCTGGTTTTCCGATTGAGCAAGCGGCCGGGGATCGTCAGCGCGTGCTTCCTCATGGTCTACGGAGTCCTGCGCATCGTGACGGAGTTCTGGCGGCTGCCCGATGCGCAGCTCGCGGTGCAGCGTGTGCTCGGCCTTTCACGGGGCCAGTGGCTGAGCGCGGTCATGGTCGCTATCGGGCTCGGGCTTTTCGCGTATTCAAAGATCAAACTCAGGCCGGCCGAGACCGCGCCCGCGACTTCAGGGTGACGCCAAATCGGACCGATAAGGGTGGGGCTGGAGAACTCTTCGAATGAATGTCTTGGTTACGGGCGGCGCGGGGTACATCGGTTCGCACGCGGTGCAGCGACTGCTCCGTGACGGGCATCATGTGGTCGCGCTCGATTCACTCATTCGCGGGCACGCGGAGCCGATGGAATTGTTGCGGCAGCGCCCGGGCGGCGAGCGGCTCACGTTTGTCCGCGCCGACGTTGGCGAACGCGCGCTGGTTGAGTCCGTGCTTCGCGCGCACAAAGTCGATGGCGTGATGCACTTTGCGGCCCTGGCGGCCGTGGGCGAGAGCGTCGACTTCCCGATGCTCTACTACCGCAACAACGTGAGCGCGATGATCGCGCTGCTCGAGGCGTGCGACGCCGTCGGCATCGAGCGGGTTGTCTTCTCGTCCAGCTGCGCGACATACGGGCAGCCTCCCGAGACCATGGTGCCGATCCCCGAGCATTGCCCGAAGAGCCCGATGAGCCCGTACGGCATGACCAAGCTCCACGGCGAGCACCTGCTGGGGGACCTGTCGGAAGCGTGCTCGCGAAGGAAGCGACCGTTCGGGTTCGCCGCCCTCCGGTACTTCAACGTCGCGGGCTCCGATCGCGCGGGTCTGCTCGGCGAGGATCACGACCCCGAGACGCACATCATCCCCGTGGTGCTGCAGGCGGCTCTTGGGCGGCGCGAGAGCGTTGCGATCTTCGGCACGGACTATCCGACACCGGACGGCACGTGCGTGCGCGACTATGTCCATGTGGAGGACCTCGTGGACGCGCACGTCGCGGTGCTCGGCGCGCTCAAGCCCGGCGACCGCAGGGCCTACAACCTCGGGATCGGCAAGGGCTACTCAGTCCGTGAGATCATCCGGGCGGTGCGCGAGGTGACAAAGGTTGAGTTCAAGGTGGTGGAGAAGGAACGCCGCGCGGGCGATCCGCCGCGGCTGTTCGCCGATCCTTCGGGCATCCGTCGCGACCTGGGCTGGACCGCGTCGATCACGGACTTGCACGACATCATCGCGTCGGCGTATCGCTGGTTCCGCGAGCATCCCAGGGGATATCGCTCATGAGACGGCGTGGCGGGCTGGCGGCGATTCTGGCGTGTGCGGCGATTTCGGTCGGAGCCGCGACGTGCGCGGCCCAGGACGCCGCGGTTTCGAGCGTGCGTTCGCCGGCGGACCTTGAGTTTCAGGGGTTTGACGGCGCTTGGCCGTCGCGGCTGGCCGCCGATCCCGCGGCGCCGCTGGGCGTGGTTCGAGTGCTCGATGAGCCGGTGCGGCGCTGGTCGGGGAAGCGTCGGGCCTGGAATGTCGCGCCGGACGATTCCGACTGGAAGGACGCGGCGTCGTTCATCGGGTGGATCGAGCGATCCCAGCCCGGGCCGCACGAGGTGAAGTTCGAGGATTCCGGCGCGTTCGTGATCGACCTGAGCCCGAGCGACGCGGATCGGCCGGTGCTCCCGCTCGTCAAGCCTACGGAGTATCTGCAGTTCGCCTCGGCGCAGTCGCGCGACGGGCGGGAGCTCAGGCTCGAGCGAACGTGGTTTGCGTTCTATGACGCCCCGGCGAGTGTTCGCGCCAAGGGTGTGGTCGTGTTTCTGCCAGGATTGCTCGGCACGCCGCCGGGGACGATCGAGCAGTTTGTTCGCGCCGTGAACTCGCAGGGCTGGGCGGTGCTCCGCATGCTGGCGCAGCCGTCGCGATTTCTCGAGCGCATCGACTTTGAGATCGATCCGCGTCAGGACTTGTCCGGGCCTGGGCGATTGATCGCGGACGCGTTCGATCATCGCATCGGCGAGTGCGCGTTCGCGGTCGAGGCGGTGATGAAGCATGTGTCGTCCATGCGTCCAACGCTCGGCGCTCTGCCGCGGGTCGCGGTGGGATTCTCGGGCGGCGCGATCACGCTCCCGGCGGTCGTGGCGCGCGAGTCGGGCGCCTACGCGGGCGCCGCGCTCATCGCCGGAGGCGCGGATTTCTTCCTCATCACGGTGCAGAGCAGTTACACGCCGATGCTCAACGCGGTGAAGTATCGCTGGCGCGACCGCGCGCCCTCCGCGGGCGAGGTTCTGGCGCTGGACCGCGAGTACCTCAGGGCCTCGAAGCTCGACCCCTACAACGCGTGCGCGGTGCTGGTGGGCCGGCCGGTCCTCATCATCCAAGGCGGCGTGGATTCCGCGGTGCCTTCCCACGCCGGCGATCTTCTGTGGGAACGTCTCGGACGCCCCGAGCGTATGGTCGTGCCGTTGACGCACGAACTGCTCTTTGCGAAACTGCCGTCGGAGTTTTCGCGGATCGAACAGTGGATGTCCGACGCCGCGGAGTCGTGGCGAGAGTCGCACGCGGGTGCGGAGAAGGGCGTTGCCACGCCCGAGTGGAAATAGGAGACGCCGCCCGAGCAGCGCGTGGCATACCCCATGAACCTTGTAGTCAGCCCCTATCACCTTACCTCGCGCGAGTTGCCCGCTCTGGCGGCCTTGCTCCTGGCGGAGCGTGTGTTCACGCTTGTGCCCGCGCCCGCGTCGCCTTTCGACGAGGAGAGCGTTCAGTCGGCCGCGATGTCGCCGCACTATCGGCGCTTCATGGAGTCGTGGCGGTGGTGCGAGGAACTCTGGCGGGAGGGCGTGCTGAACGCGAGCTTTTCGGGGAGCGCGCCGGTCGGCGACGTGATGGAGTCGTGCGCGATCATCGATCGCCACGAGCGCTACGCGGACCTGCGGATGCTGATGCGTCCGACGCTGTTTGATTCGGAACATGAGTACCTGACCGCGATATCGATCGACCTGCTTCGCGCGGGGCCGGACCCGGGGATCAGCATTCCCATCGCCGCCGGGCTCGATCGGTTCGCCGCTCGGCACCGCCTGATCGTTGCGCGGCCGGAGCCCGCTTCGCTGGTGCAGCAACTGGAAGCGAGAGCGGCGGACCGGAAGGTCGCGATCGCGATCCCGGTGCTTTCGCAATCCGACGCGGAGACCGTGCTCGTGGCCCGCGAAGAGCTGGCGACCGAGCTTGCCGAGCTGCGCGGCGCGATCGCGCAGGCACTTTCGGGCGATGGATCGTTGCTCATGGCGAGCGCCGAGGCGTATACGCGGGCCTTTGCGACCGCGCGTGACGATCTCGTGCGCCCGCGGGATCGCGATTCGGCGCGGACGATCGACGCCTTTGTCTCGATCTGGTTCGGCGAGCACGCGTGCGACGCCGCGTTGCGCGCGAGTGTGGATGCGGCCAGGTCGCTCCAAGGCGGCGGCAAATCTGGACCTTCGCCTCGAGTTGGGCCCGGCGCGGGGCGGTCGGGGAATCGTGAAGCGGTCCTGCCCGTGCTCCGCGAGCCGATGGCCGGGGAACGCGTCGTTTCCATGTTCGTTCGGCCCATGGCCCGCAGGCGATAGAACCCGGCGGCGTACGATCGCGCCGAGGTGCTCATGTCGAACCAGTCCTCAACGAGTCGCGAATCGGACGCCACGCCGCGTCGCGCCAACCGCTTGGCCCGCGAATCAAGCCCTTATCTCCTTCAGCACGCGCACAACCCCGTGGACTGGTGGTCGTGGGGGCCCGACGCGTTCGCCGAGGCCAGGCGGCGCGAGGTGCCGATCCTGCTCTCGATCGGCTACTCAACCTGTTACTGGTGCCATGTCATGGAGCGCGAGTGCTTTGAGCAGGACGACGTTGCATCGCTGATGAACGAGCGGTTCGTGTGCATCAAGCTCGATCGCGAGGAGCACCCCGCGATCGATGACGCCTATATGACCGCGGTGCAGATGACGACCGGGCGCGGGGGGTGGCCGCTCAACGTGTGTCTGGAGCCGCGGACTCTCAAGCCGTTCTGGGGCGGGACGTACTTCCCGCGCCAGCCGCGCCACGGGTTGCCGTCGTGGCCCGATGTGATCACGAGGCTGAGCGACGCGTGGCGCGCGGATCGCGCCGGGGTCGAGGCCCAGGCCGAGCGGATCGCGGGGGCGGTGCGCGAGCACATGGAGAGCGCTGGGCAACCCGTCAACATCGGGCATCGCGAAGTCAGCGAGGCGGTCGGGCGGCTCCTGCAGTCGTTTGATCGCGTCCACGGCGGGTTCGGCGGCGCGCCGAAGTTCCCCCAGCCGGCGTTCCTTGATCTGCTCATGGACGTGCGCCCGCTGGCGGGCGATGACTCGACCGGCGACGCGATCGATCAGGCGCTGCGGACGACGCTCGAACGGATGGCGATGGGCGGCGTGTTCGATCAGGTCGGGGGCGGCTTCCATCGGTATTCGGTCGATGAGCGTTGGTTCGTGCCTCATTTCGAGAAAATGCTCTATGACAACGCGTCCTTGGCGGCGGTGTACGCGCGCGCCGCGGCGAGCATGAGCGATTCCTTTTTCGCGGCGATCACTCGACGCGTGCTGGAGTACCTCCGGCGCGAGATGCAGTTGCCGAACGGCACGTTCGCGAGCGCACAAGATGCCGAGGTCGATGCACGCGAAGGAAAGAGCTACATCTGGACTCCGGAGGAATTCGCGCAAGCTCTTGACCCCGACGACGCGAACATGGCGGCGCGGATCTATGGGCTCGATGCCGAGCCAAACTTCCGCGACCCGCATCACCCGGACGAGCCCGCGGCGTTCGTGCTCGCCCTGCGGGCCCGCCCCGAGAGGGTCGCGCACGATCTTGGCCTGAGCGTTTCGGACCTGAACGATCGAATCACCCGGATCAACCGGCGACTGCTCGAGTGTCGTGGCAGGCGCCCGCAACCGGGGCGCGACGACAAGGCGATCACCTCATGGAACGGCCTGGCGATCAGCGCACTGGCGATTGCGTCGATCGAACTCGACGAGACGGTTTGGCTGGACGCCGCCGAGCGCACCGCGGAAGCGATCTGGAGCCATCATCGAGACGCGAGCGGGCGGCTCATCCGATCGCGGCGTGGAGGCGCGGGCGGCGGGAGCGCGACGTTGGAGGACTACGCGTATCTGATGCGTGGCCTGCTCGACTTGGCGCGGGCCGCGGAGGTGAGGCAATTGGCAAGCGGGGCGCGGCATCGCGACCGTGCACGCGAGCTTGTGTCGGTTGCTCGCGATCTCTTCCGCGACGAAGCGGGCAAGTGGACCGACACACCGGCGGGCTCGACTGATCTCTTTGTGCGCGCCGCTTCGATCACGGATGGAGCGATGCCCTCGGCGTCCGGCGTCATGCTTCGCAATCTGCTGGAGTTGGGAGAACGCGACCAGCGGGCCAGGGCCGACGCGATCGCGCTTCTTTCCGCATTCAGCGGGGCGATCGCTGATTCGCCACTCTCGAGCGCCACGGCGCTGCGCGGACTCGTGCGCCTGCTTACCGACGGCGAATCGACAACGCGCGATCTGGCTGGTGAGCCAGCAAAGCAGGGTGGAGCTGGGGCGGCGGCGGACGCGGCGCGAGCGGGCGATGAGCCCATGCTCCCGGTCGAGGTATTCGCCGGGGTGGAACGCATCAGCGTGACGCGAGACATGCCCGGCATGTTCCGTTTGTTGCTGCGCATCAGGCCCGGCTATCACATCGCGGCCGCGGAGCCGAACCCCGCGGACGGCGAGGTGATTGAGCTTTCGCCTCTGCGCGTGTCGCTCGTTGCTGGGAACGGGCTGTCGGTGTACGCGGACTATCCGCCGGGCGAGTTGTTCCGCGCCTACGTGGGAGGACCCGAGGCGCTGGTGCATCGGGGAGAGATCGAGTTCGACGT
Organism: Phycisphaerales bacterium; assembly: GCA_013360695.1. Classification (GTDB taxonomy): domain Bacteria; phylum Planctomycetota; class Phycisphaerae; order Phycisphaerales; family UBA1924; genus JABWBC01. Next base: position 68,779 of record JABWBC010000001.1, on the reverse strand, counting down.
CGTAGTCGAGCGAACCGAGGGGGCGATCGCCCGTCCGATTCTGACGCTGAGCTACCAGGCGTGCAGCCAGCGCGAGTGCCTGCGCCCGACCATCGTCGAGCTCGACGTTGCGATCGACGCGAATTAGCCACGCGGCAGCACACCCGCGGTGACGAGTGCGGCACGGATCTGTTTGGCGGTGTCGCCCTCGTGGTCAACCTGGATCGCCCGCCAACCGAGAGAGGCCGCCGTCGAAATGTTCTCGGGCAAGTCATCGAAAAAGATGATGGAATCGGCGCGGGCGCCGACGAGACCTTCGAATTGCCGGTAGATCTCGAGGCCGGGCTTGGCGCATCCCATGATGTGGCTCGCGTGGGGATGATGCAGCGAGCCGGCGATGGGGAAGGGGCGCAGCCCGCGCGTCGGGACGTGCCTCTCCCAGTGCAGCGCGTTGGTGTTGGAGAGAAGTGCGGTGCGCACGCCGGGTGTGGCGTGAAGTTCCGCGACCACGCGATCGACGCCCGGATACTCCTCGATCAGCCACGCATCATGAACACGCACGACCTCTTGGGGCGAATACACGCCGCCCATGGCGTGCGACATGGCGACGCCGTATTCGTCGACGGAAAGATGGCCGATCTGGAACTGCTCGGAGATCGCACGCCGCTTGGTCACCAGCTCCGGCGCCTGGACTTCGCCGCGAACATCAAGGCCGGCCGCTTTGCAGCCCTCGGCCCAGGAGCGGCAGATGCGCAGCAGCACGCCGCCCCAGTCAAAGCACACGACGCGATCGCCCATCAGTCCGCTCCCTCGACCTCGCGGGCCAGCTCATCTCCCCGCGGCTTCATGATCTCGCGCAGCACGACCGTCGCGAACGCACCCCGTGGCAGCTCAAACGCGCAGCGCACGTACGACCCGTGCTCGTCCACACCACCCTCGACCTCGGGGTCGATCACGGGCACGCGGAACGCACGGCGAGTTCCCTCGACCAGGCCGCGCTGCACCGCGACGCTTGATTGCAGTTGATCGAGCGTGACTCCAGCGCGCGCGAGCGCCGCAATTTCGGCCTCATCGACGCGCCCCGAGGCTCGCATCATCGCCGGGCCCCACATCGCCCCGGTCGGGCTGATCGAAAGCGAGCGAAGGCGATCCGTTGTATCGGCCGCCGCCGCCGTCGATTCGTCCACCGCGAACATCGCGTGGTTGTCGTGCTTGAACGCGACATCACCGGGAGTCAGCGTCGCCAGTTCGCCGCGTTCCAGGCGTTCGTCGAGCAGGGCATTGAAGACGGCGGACTGGAAGCCGTTGAGAAAGAACTCAACGGCGGCCCGATCGATCGCCCGCATCGCCTGCTCGGGCGCGCGTCCGCCGGCCAAGTGTGAGAGTGCGACGGTTTCCGCCCGATTCGAGGGCGACGTGAGCCGCAGCGCTTCTTCGAAGTGGCCGAGCGCGTACGCCGCTCGGGCCGCGCTCGATGCGTCCTTAACACCGGGCTTGGGCCCGAGCAGTTCGTCGAGCGCGCCGCGCCAATCACCCAGGAGGATCGCGCGCCCGATGAGGTGGTTGTTCTGGTAATAGCCGAAGCGCTGCTCACCGAGGCGGTTGGGAACGCCGTGTGTTTGCAGCGATCGCAGCACGCGGTCGGCGGGGAGCGCCGCGGTCGCCTGTACGCCGCGCACGCGGATGGAGAATCGGTTGCCGCGCAGATGCCCGCGCCGGAGCTTGTTGGCATGGAGGTCGGTCCACACGACGCCGAGCTTCGGGTGCGTGAACGACGGGAAGTCCTCGGGCTTCTTTCCGGGCACGTGGACCGAGATGACCTGACGGGTGATGGCGTGCTTGTCCTTGAGGCCCGCGTAGCCCACGGCGTCACGGCGCACGCCAAAGTGGGCCGCCACGATCTGCACGAGTTGAAGCGTCGACATCTCGCGCTTCTCCACGAGCATGTAGATGTGCTCGCCCTCGCCGCACGGGTCATAAAGCGGGATCTCTTCGACGAGAAAGTCCTCCGGACGCTGGCGGATCACGCCGCCGATGCCGGGGATGTCGCGCGTGAGATACCGGCGCGGCGAGACGTGCGTCGCCGCGTCGGGCTGGGTCGGCGATGTTGGCTCACCCCGGGAGGTCATGGTTGCCGGATCACTCCAGGTCCTTGAGCGCCGCCTCGAGCACGTGCTCTTCGACGTAGATCGGCACGTCGCCCGCGACACCCAGCGCGATCGCGTCGCTCGGGCGCGCGTCGATGTGGATCGTCTCCGCGCCCTTCACTTTCACGTCGAGCGTGGCGAAGAACGTCTGGTCGGAGAGGTCCGTGATCGTGATCGACGCGAGCTCGCCTCCCAGGGACGTGATGACGTTGGCCAGGAGATCGTGCGTTTGCGGTCGCTTGATCGGGATCCCCTTGAGGCGGCGCTCGATCGCCTGGGCCTCGGGGAGTCCGATGACGATGGGGAACGAGCGAGCCCCGGATTCCTCCGCTTCGCTTTCGGAGACATATTCGACCGGGCCGCCCACCGCGCCAGGCGCGTCGGTGTCTTCCGCCATCTCTCGCAGCTCGATGATCTGATAGTCATTGAGCTCGCGGATCAGGATTCTGGAAAGCTCCATCCGGACGGGCATCGCGGGGCTCCTGTGGGACGGGCGGCGGCAATCCGTCCTCCCGCCCCGTCTGATCGTGAGCGGGCCGAACGCTCGGGTCAAACGCACGCGTGTCGCGCCGAGCCCAATGGGCGAAATCGCCCGCCGATACTCACGCCCGCCCGCGTCGCCTGGCGGGGCGGGCGGGGCGATGGGTGTCCGCGTCGTTCCCCGTCGGGCGGATGATGGGCGTGCCGAATCGCTCGACGAGCTCCCGCGGCGCCCCGATGTCGGCGACGACCACGTCGCCGACGAACTCCTGGGCCGAGAGTTCGGCGAACCCCGCCTTGATCCCCACGAACGAAACCGTGACATTCGCGCGAACCGCCGCGCCCAGCGCGACGCCCCGATCGCAATCCAGGCCCGTCGGAACGTCGACCGCGAGCACGCGCGAGCCGCGTTCCCTCGCGCGGTTGATCTCCATGACCGCCGCCAGGGCCGTCCCGCTGATCTGGCGATCAAGCCCGGTGCCCAGCACCGCGTCGACGACGAGGTCCGCGCCCTGGCCTGCGATCTGCTGCAGGTCGTTGGTGCATTCGATCTTCATCCGGCGCACGATTTCGAGCTGCGCCGCGGCATCTCCCCGGAATTCGCCCGCGGGATGAGTCAGGACGCACAGAATCTCGCAGCGGGCGTTGGAGAGGTGCCGGGCCATCGCCAGCCCATCCCCGCCGTTATTGCCCGGGCCGCAGGCGATCACCACGCGAGGTTCGTCGATGTGCTCTGCCATCTCCAGCGCGATGTCCGCCGCGTGCCGCGCCGCGTTCTCCATCAGTACGATCGACGCCATCGCAAACTCGCTGACCGCCAGGCGATCGATCGAGCGGCAGGCCTCGCGGGTGACGAGGTACACGACTCCGGGCTCCGGGCTGGAGTCCGGTCTGCGCCCAGGATCACGGCCGGTCGCGCGACCGGGCTCACGCGGTCCGTCTCGATGTGCACGCCGGTTTCCGCTCATGCCGTGAGTCTACCCGCCCGCGTCGCCTTGCGTGCTCCGGCGCACGAGGCGTGCGATCCATCCACCAGCGGCCTATCGTCGGTGCCCGCCCGATCGAGTCATGCGACGAATGATCCATCTCTGGCACATCTCCATCATGTCTCTGGCCGGCTTTTCCGCGGCCTCGCTCACCTTCTGGCTCGTCGCGATCTTTCGCATCGCGCGCACCATGCTCTCGGTGCCGACCGCCCGGGCGGCGCGAGCGCTGCGCCCCCGCGTTGCCGCGGACGAGTCCGTCTGTGTGGTCATCCCGGCCCACAACGAATCGCTGGTGATCGAAAAACTTGTTGCTTCGCTGCTCAGGCAGGATCATGCGTCGGTCCATTTCGTGCTGGCGCTCGATCGCTGCACCGACGACACCGCCGCCAAGGCCCGCGCCCTTATCCGAGACGATCCTCGATTCACGATCGTGGAAATTGCGTCGTGTCCCGACGATTGGGCGGGAAAGGTCAACGCGATCCACAGCGCCGTGACGAGGATCGAGCACGCCAGGCGTGCCGACGTGCTGATCTTCGCGGATGCCGACACCACGTTCGCGCCCGATTGCGTGGGGACTACGCTCCGCCTCATGAACCACCGCAAGCTCGACCTGCTCAGCCTCGTGAGTACCCTGACCTTCGGGCATTGGTTCGAGAAACTGCTCCAGCCCGCCGCGGGCGTGGAACTCATGAAGCAGTTCCCGCTCACGCGCGCCGCCAAGGCGACCGGGCGACGCCCATTCGCCAACGGCCAGTTCATCATGATCCGCCGGGCGGCCTACGAGAAGATCGGCGGGCACCACGCGGTCCACGACGAGCTGCTCGAAGACCTGGCCATCGCTCGCCTCGCGGCCGGGCACGATGTTCCCGCGGGCGTGTTTCTCGCTGACACGGTCCTGTACTGCTCGATGTACCCCGCCTATCCCGCGTTCCGGCGCGGGTGGAAGCGCATCTACACCGAATCCGCGAACCGGCGTCCCGAGAGGCTTCGCCAGTGGGGGTGGCGATGCCGCGCGATCTCCACGCTGCTCCCGCTCTGCACGCTGGTCTTTTCGCTCCTCGCGGCGTTTTCCTGGCCCGAGGAATGGTCGTCGCGGCAAGCTCCCGCGATGGCGCTGGCGTTCACCGCCCTCGGCGTGTACATGCTCGCCGCCGCGTTTATCTATCGCCTCGGGCACGCCCCGCTGTGGACTCTGCCAGGCTACCCGATCGGCTCGTGGATGGTGGGCGGCATTCTGATCGAGGCCGCACGCGATCTCGACGAGGACAAACCGATCATCTGGGGCGGGCGTGAATACAAGCGGGAACGCCGCTAGCGTCCCTCGCGTTTCCGCATGTATTCCTGCAAGGTCGCCAGCATCTCTTCTCGCTCCGAGGCGTCGCCCGCCCGGTCGACCGCCCGCTTCTGCTGCTTGATCGCTTCTTCCAGTCGGCCCTGGTCCGCATGAGCCCGCGCCAGCGTGTCCAGAAAGTGGGGGTTCTTACCCTCGGAAACTTCCACCGCTCGCTCGGCCAGCTTCTGCGCCAGGGGCAGATCGCGCGATCGCGCGCCCTCTCCCGTCAGGATCGTCCACGAAAGATCGTTGAGCAATTGGGCGCTGTCCGCGTCGGTCTCCAGCGCGCCCCGCGCGATCTTGAAGGCGGCCTGGCTGTCCAGCTTTTCGAGAAACACGATCTCGAACCTCGCCATCATGTAGAACCCGCGCGAGAGCCGATCGATCGACTCCAGTCGCTCGAGTGTCGAGATCGCGATGTCGTGCCGCCCGGTGTTTCGCGCCGACGTGAGCGTGGCGTCCAGGCCGCGCAGCTCGCGGAGCACTTCCTCCCATTTCCTGGTCAGCTCGCGCCGCTCCACCGCTTCGAACGATCCCGCCTTGACCTGCCGCAGCGCGTCCTCCATCTCCCCGGGCGGCCAGAGCGGGTTGCCGAGCCACGCGACCTTTCCCTGGCCGTCGACGATGAACGCCGTCGGCAGCGTCTTGGCGCCCGCCGCCGCCAGCCACGCCGATCGCGATCGCCAGCGCTCGTCGAAGGCGCAACGGATCTTTCCGATCGCGTGGCGTTCGATGAACGCACGCGCGGTCAGCTCGGTTTCCGCCTTGCCATAGAAGCCCGCATCGCCCGCGTCCTGCCCGAACACGGCCACCACGCCGATATCGTCCTTGGCATACTCTCGCGATCGCCCGGCAAGCCAATCCAGCGCTCGCTCGCTGGCCTCTGACCACGACGCGACGAAGACCACGATCCCGATCCGCCCCTTCGTCAGCGGGTCTCCCTTGTCGCCCGCCAGCCACTTTTCCAACGCCAAGGGCGGCGCGGTATCGCCGGGGCGCAGCGTCGGCTCCGGCGCGGCCTCGGCTTCGCGTTCGGGCTGGCCGACGGCCTGAGACGCCGCAAAGCCGGAGAGCATCGCCAGAATGATCGCCCAACGTGGTCCGGTGTGCCGATGCATCAGGGCTCCTTGGGCGCTAAACTTCAAGAGCGGGACGCACGCCCGCGGAATCGTTGCCACTGAATCATGGCCACCCGGAGTTCAACGTCCATCGGTGTCGTCGTGAGCCTGGCGCTCCACGCCGGGTTCGCCGCCACGTTGCTTCGGTACGGCGATCACTGGCTGTCACCCTCGCCCGCGAGCATACCGGACGAAACGCCTCTGCTCATCCCGGTCCTCCCGGCGCCCTCCCCTCAACCTCACGCCGAGGATGAGCCGCCGTTGCCCGATCCCCTCAAGCTCGGCATCGACGACGGCCAGGCCCAGAGCGACACCTGGCTTGGGTTTAAGGATTCAACCCCCCATTCCGGGCCCGCATCGAGCCGCGATCAGGCCCAGATGGTCAAGGAAGCGCCGAGTGCGCCAAGCCCGGCCGTCGAAGAGCAGCCGCCAAGTCCGCCCACGTCACAGGCTCAGCCCGCGGAACAACCTTCGGGTCAGTCCGCCGAGCAAGCCCCAGAGCAGGCCCCAGAGCAGCCCCAGCCCCTTCCTCCCTCAACCGAGTCGGCGGAAGCAGCGGCCCAGCCCGAGGCGACCGAAGCCCCCGCGAAGCCCGACGACGCCAAGAAGCCCCTCCAGCCAATACCGCTGCCCGAGACGGTACCGGACGCGACCAAGCCTGCCTCGCTTGAACCGGCGGAATCGGCAAAACCTGCGCCGTCGCGCGCGGATTTGAAAGCGGATCAGCCTGAGCCGGGAGAGCGTTTGATCCCGGTGCCATCATCCGAGCAAAGCACGATCGAAAGGCCGAATCCCGAGCTTTCCGTTCCCACACCTGCCCCGGAGAAAATGGCCGAGCCTTCGCCGGAGGCCAAGCCCGATGCGACGCCCCAAGCCGCCCCGGAAAATTCGAGTGATTTTCCGCCCGAGCCGGACTCAAACGAGACTCCCGCAAGTCCGGCGGAGTTGGTCGGCCCTCCGGCTCCCACGCCGCAGGATTTGGCGGAGCGAGAGCGAGCCGAGCGTGAAAGGGCCGAACGGGAGCTCGCGGAGCGTGCGGCCGCTCAGGCGTCACCGCCGATCCCGGCTCGCCAGGCGAGCAGGCCTCGCCCGGCGCGGCGGGCCGGCGAGGTCTCCGATCGCGAGTCCGACGCTGCCGCGGTGCGCAGCGCGGTCAACGTCGATCCGGGTCGCCCGGCCGCGACCAAGGGGCTCAAGATCAACACGGTTCGCCCTGAGTGGAGCACGACCACGCGCCTGGTCGCCCTCCCTAAGAACCCGGTCGTTCGTGTTCGCTTCAATCGCGCCGGCAAAGTGGTCGATGCCAACTTCGTTGATCGATACGACACGGGCTGGCCGGACGTCGACGGCCCGCTTCTCGACGCGATCTATCGCTGGAAAGCCGAGGGCGAACGCTTGCGCGAACTCCCGGAAAACGACCCGGACGCCGTGATCACCGTTACGTTCCGTATCACGCTAAGGACAGGAATATGAACCGGCGGATGCCAGTGCGTGGAACGGGGCCCGCCGCCGGAGCGATCGGGCCCCTCGTGGTTCTGTGCGCACTGGGGCTTGCTTCGTCGCCGAGCTTCGAGCCTCCGCTTCAGCCCGTGCCGCAAGGAACGGTCGACGCCAATCCTCTGGCGGCGCCCGCCAATGTCCAGCCGCTCGACCTGCGTCTGCCTCTGGGCTTCGATCGCGTTTTTCGCGTCGTGGAGCCGGGGCGATCGATGCTCAATCAGCGCTACGCGCGCTCGTCGGGCGCGATCACGGCGGTGTTTCCGCGTTCGCAGTACGCCCCCACGCGGGACGGCGTGATCCCCGAGATCCCCGCCGGCACCATCTTTTACATCGGCGGCCTCCCCGACGACCTCTTCTCTTCGCCGCCCCCCGCGATCCGGCGCGGCCCGACGTATGTTGACCGGTCCGTGCGAGCTGTTCCGAGCGCCGCCGAGTCCGCCGCTTCGCCGGCGGAGACCCTCGCGCGCTCGGGCGATCGCGTGGCTCGGCGCGAAATCGTTGAGCGTCCGGCGCCGGTGTCGATCATGACCGACGAGGGGTTCCGGCAGGCGCGGGTTTGTGAATTGATCGATCGGGCCGCGAAGGGCTCGCCCGATTCCGGCGCGAAGTAGAGGGCCGGTGCTACTGCTGGAGCCGACCTTGCCCGTCCTGCTCGCGAGCACGCTTGCGTTGACGGGTGGTGACCGGCTCGCTCTCCTGATACATTCGGAGACGCTTCTGGAACTCATCGACGGGCTGGGAGCCGCCGCTGGTGCGTGTGCCGATCAGGCGGATCGCGCGTTCCTGGGTTTCGATGGCCGCGTCGCGATCTCCGTCGCGGTAGAGCGCGAGCGCCAGCGTGTCCTCGATCATGCCGTCCTCGCGTGAGCTGCGCTCGCTGGCGCGTTCGGCCATGCGCCGGGCGGCGATGACCTCGTCGTCGGTGGGTTGGTCGGTGTTGAGCAGATACCACGCAAGGTCGTTGAGGAGCCTGGGATCAAGAGTCCACACGGCCTTCTCGGTCAAGAGCGCCAGTTCGAGCGCAAACGGACGTGCGTCGACCACCAAGCGCCGGATCGAATCCGCCGCCGTCTGTCCCGCGACCGAGGGATCGAAGAGGTCCAGATCATCGAGCGCCCGCAGCATGTCTTCGCGCCGCCCGGCGCTGGCGGCCGAGCGGTAGCGCAGGCTCGCGTCGTCCCGCCAGGCCGAATCGCGGAACCGGAGCGCGTAGTCCTCCGTCGCCGCGCCGATGTCCCATTCGCCGGAGATGACGTTCTCGATCGGGCTTTCCATGTCCGCCGGATGCCCGATCCACGCGACGAGGCCGTCGGCGTTGACGACGAAGGCGCTGGGCACCGTGGCGCGGCGCGAGGGGGTGAGCCAGGCCGATCGCGTGGCGCTCGTGGCGTCCCAGGCGATCGAGCCGAGCGCGTCGGCGCCCGTGGCGAGTTGAGCCAGTTCACGCGCGCCCGCCTCGCTGCTCCCGAATCGATCGGGTGTGACGATAACAATCTCTCGCACCCTTCCCGGATACTTGCGTTCGAGCTCGCCGACCTGGAACGCGCGATCGCGGCAGTTTGGGCACCACGACGCCCAGAACTCGACGATCGTTACCACGCCCGGCGGCGGTTCCTTGATCTCACCGCCGCGGACCACAGTCAGGGCCGGGAGCGAGGGAGCACGCGAACCCGGCAAGAGCCGGGGCGCATACGGCCCGGAGAGTGAGGGGGTGTTGCGAGAGTCGGGGTCCGAAGCACGGACCGAGTCGCGGAGCGTGGATGGCTGTCCCTCGACGTAGCGGCGATTCTGTGCGGAAGCGTCGCCCTCGCTTGAGAGACACACAAGCGAGATGAGCGAGAGAATGATCCGCCGGTGGCGCATGCAAGCGAGCGGACGATCCTTCGATCGCCCGCCCGTGAATCTCAACGATTACTTCTTGGCCTTCTTGAACTCCTCGAGACGGGCCTCGAGTTCCGACTTCATGTCGCCGTCGGCGAGTCCGGCCGCCTTGGACTGAATCTCGATCGCCTTGTCGACCTGGCCTTTCTTGAAGAGGCAGGTCGCGTAGGTGTCAAGAATCGCGGGGTCCTTGCCGCCCGAAGCCTCAAAGGCCGCCTCGCCCGCGGAGAGGGCCACGTCGTAGTCCGGCTTCTCGACGGGGTTTTCCGGGTCCACGATCGTCCAAGCGATCGAGTTCATCAGCATGGCATTCTTCCGACCCTTGCCGGCGATCGCAGCCTTGGCCGCCGCGTAGGCCTCGCTGGAAGCGCCGGCCTTCATGTACAGCGAGAACGCCGTTCCGGCCATGTCGTCGTCTGACATGCCCGAGAGTTCCTTCATCTCCGCCATGAGCTTCTTGAGCTTGGCCACGTCCTTGGCTTCCGCGGCGGCGCTGATCTCGGCGTAGACCTTCTCAAGCTTGCCCTCGTTCTCGGCCTGCTTCTTCGACCTTTCGGCCGCGGCCTTGATGTCCCATGTGCCGGCGACGACTTCCTTGAGGGGCTCGTCCATGCTCATGGGGTGCCCGATCCACGCGATCGTGCCCGACTTGTCAACGATGAACGCGGTCGGGATGCCGTTCTGACCGGCGGCCTTCATCCACTCCGCCGACATCTTGCCGTTGCGGACGTTCTTTTCGCCCTCGTATTTTTCCTCGATCGCGACGGTGTACTGCATCTTGTCGTTGCCGCCCTTGTCCTTCATGAAGGGCTCAACGTTCTTGGGTTCGTCCCAGATGTTCACGCCGATGACGCGGACGTTCTTATCCTTGTATTCCTTCTGGACCTCCGAGACGTGAGGCATGCCCGCGATGCACGGGCCGCACCACGTCGCCCAGAACTCGACGACGTAGACCTGGTCGCGCCGGAACTCGGTGATTGGCTCGCCCTTGACCCAGGTGCTGATCTTGAGGTCGGGCGCCTTGTCGCCGATCCCGATCTTCTTGATTTCGGCCTTGGGCTGGGCGGCTTCCGTGTTGGCGGGGGCCGCTTTGGAATCCTGTGCCAGCGCGGTGGCGGCGCCGGCGGAAACGATCAACGCCGCGGACAAGAACGCGATCCGTCGAAACATGGGAGTTCTCCGTCATGGCCCCGCCGGCGCACGGCAACTCTCCGGGCGCTCCATCGGCCGGCTCTGTTCGGTGAATGATAGACGTGCGGCGGGGAGTGAAGTTCCCCGCGCGCCCCGGCGTGGCGGACCCGCGTCAGCCCCGCGGCGCCTGCTGTCCCGAGCCGGTATCGCGCCCGAACGTTTGGCGCATCTGCGTGTCCGCCTGGATGTTCTTGAGTCGATAGAAATCGAGGGCGCCAAGGTTGCCGGTCTTGAGCGCCTCGGCCATCGCCTTGGGAATTTCCGCTTCCGCAAGCACCAGAACCGCCCGGTTTTCTTCGATCTTCGCGCGATTTTCCTGCTCCAGCGCCATCGCCAGCGCTCGGCGCTTCTCGGCCTCGGCCTGGAATCGCTGCTTGTCCGCGTTCGCCTGGTCGGCCTGGAGCTTGGCGCCGATGTTGTCGCCCACGTCGATGTCCGCGATGTCAATCGACAGAATCTCGAACGCCGTCCCCGCGTCCAGGCCCGTGTTCATCACCTTGCGCGAGATGTCGTCGGGGTTTTCGAGCACGGCCTTGTGGTCGTGGGCCGAGCCGATCGTGGAGACGATGCCCTGACCGACGCGGGCGATGATGGTCTCTTCGGTGGCGCCGCCGACGAGACGAGCGATGTTGGTGCGCACGGTGACACGGGCCTTAACCTTGAGCTGGATGCCGTCCTTGGCGACGGCGTCGATGGTCGTGCGAGGACCCACACCGCTCGGGCAGTCAATGACCTTCGGGTTCACCGACGTATGCACGGCGTCGAGGATGTCGCGTCCGGCCAGGTCGATGGCGGTGGAGGTCGACCAGGGCAGGTCGATCTTGGCGCCCTTGGCGGAGATCATCGCGGTGATGACGTTTGGCACGCGCCCGCCCGCGAGGTAGTGCGTCTCGAGCGCGTTGGTGGGGATGTCAAGGCCGGCCTTGACGGCGCGGATTCGGCTGAAGACTACGGTGCGTATGTCCACCTTCCGCAGACGCATGCCGATGATTTCGAGCATCCCGACGTGGGCGTTGGAGAGGAAGGCCTGGATGTAGAGGCTGATGAACTGCCCGACGACGATCAGGATGACCAGCGCGACAATCGCCGCGACGATGCCGACCACAATGAGGATGAGGTTCGTATTGGTTGACGAGGACTGCGCCAGCAGATGTGCAAAGGACGGCATCGGGAGGCTCCTTCTCCACCCGGCGTGAAGCGCGGGCGCGACAGAGGGTATTCAGGCTACATGTCGCTCGCCAGCCGCGGGCGTTCAGCTGATCTGTCGGACCTTGATCAGGTTACCCTCGACCTCGCTGATCCGCACGCGGGAGCCGCGGGGGATCAGGCCCAGTTCGGCCGTCACGTCCAAGCGTTTTCCTTCGAAGCGAGCCACGCCGACCGGGCGCAGGTCCGTGAGCGTCTCGCCCTCCATGCCGACCAGCGCCAGCATTTGATCGCGCTGGCGCAGCTCGGCCTGCTTCTCTTCTTCAACCTCGGCCTCAGACTTTGAGCCGATCATCCGGCGTCCGATCGGGGTGTTCTTCCAGATGTTCAGCCCGAAATAACCGATCATCGGACCGAGCACGAGCACGGCGAGCAGGCCCGAGACGCCCCACATCGGGTCATAGGTGAACAACGTGACCACGCCCGCCAGCGCGACCACGATCGCGGCTACGAAAAGGACGCCCATCGACGGGATGAAAACTTCGAGCAAGAGCAGGAGCAGGGACGCGCCGATCAGCCCCAGTCCCCAGAGCAGTTTCGGTTCCATCACGCGTTGCCCTCGACCGCTTCGACCTCGATGCGGAACTCCGTCACCACCACGACCCGCACCTTCGCGCCAGGCGCGATGAACCCCATCTGGGCGACCACGTCGATGATCTTGTCACCCGCCTGCATCTTACCGGAAGGGCGCAGGGGTGTGATCGCGATGCCCACCTGCCCGACGCGCACGTCCCCGTCGCCCGGCGCGATGGCGGCGAACAGGCCCTCGTCCACCTCGTTCGCGGGGGAACTCCTGAGCACCAGCTTCCCGATGACCGGGAGCGAGCCGAAGTGCTTGGCCAGGAAGTAGCAGCCGACCATCGAGGTCGCGACCGCCATTGCGACGGTGGCGACTCCGTAGAGAAGTTCGCTGCGTGCCTGGGGCGAGTCGGGGAAGAGGCTGTCGGAGCCGCTGGGTACGAACGTGCCGATGAGCCCCGCGAACAGCAGCAAGACGCCGAGGATGCCGGTGATGCCAAAGCCGGGGATCACGAAGATCTCCAGCGCGATGAGCAGGATGCCCGAGGCGATCGCCGCCACCTCCCACCAGTTTGCCATGCCGATGATGAGCGGTGGGGCAAGCAGCGCGACCAGCGAGACGCCCGCGACCAGCCCCGGCAGGGTCACGCCCGGGTGGGACATTTCGAGGAAGAGCGAGATCAGGAAGATCACGATCAGCACGCCACGCACGATGGGGTTGGTGAGGAACGCCACCAATCCCTCGGACCAGGTTGGATCGAGACGGCGCAGGTTTTTCGCACCGAAGAACGCCAGGAGTTCCGCGTCGTTTCGCACGACCTGTCGCGCCAGGCCGTAGCGCTCCATGTCCGCGGTTTTCAGAATCAGCGGCCCGTTGCCGTCGGCGACGTACTCGACGAGGCGATACTTGCCCTGATCCGCCAGCGAGAACTCGGGGCGCTGAGGCGCGAGCGACTGCGTGGCCGATGCATCGACCGCGACGTTTGCAACCGCGGGCGACGCGGGCTTGACGGCGGTGGAGGGGTCGATCAATTGGTGCTCGGGCGGCGGGCCGGGGGGCGGCGCCGTCTGGGTCCCTCCCGCGTTCGTCGCGTTCTGGGAGTCCTTCTTCTCGCCGGTTACGGTGTTGGGACTCGGCGTGCCGTCGGGCGAGGGTTGATCAGGCGTTGGCGAAGTCTCCGCGGGAGATTCGGCGTCGGCGGCGGGCTTGCCTTGTGCCGGCGTTCCGTCTTTGGACGCGTCTTTTCTCGCCGCCCTTTCTTCTCGACCTGAGAAGACTTTGCGGGCGGTTTCGCCGGGAGGGGCGCTGGGCACCCGGGGCCGCGTGTCGGCGGGAGGTTGCCCGAAGAGCAGTTCATATTCTTTGGCGTTCACGAATAGCCGCTGCCCGGTCTGGATGTTCTCGACCTGCCAGAGCGCGACGCCGAGCGTGACGAACCCCTGGACGAGGTACTCGTCATAGCCGCGGAGGCGAGCTGAGTCGACCACGTCGGAGAGCAGGGGGGCGGTGAGTTTCTGGCGTTCCGCCTCTTTCAGGTTCTTGAGCGAGCCGTCGCGGTTGGTCGCGATGACGAGCGCATCGCCGAAGTTCACGCCCTCGCTGACGACAATTTCGCGGCAGGCCAGGGCGATCACGGACCCCGCCGAGAACGCGTTCGGATGAACCCACGCGACGGTGTTGGGGATGGGAGTGTCGGAGCGTTTGAGGAGCGACGTGATGTCCAAGGCCGCCCCGAGTTCGCCGCCGGGCGTGTCAAGTTCGATGACGACCGCGTCGGCCCCGGCGCGTCGGGCCAACTGCAGTCGGCGCTCGATGCTTTTGAAGGTCAGCGCCGAGATCGGTCCCTTGACCGTGATGACCGCGAGGTTCTTTGCCTGACGGGAGGCCGGAATCGCCGTCGGCTGGCCCGCCTGGGGAACCTGGGCCGACGCCTGGCCGTAGGCGATGGAACCCAGCCCGCACAGAAGCAGAATGCAGCGGATGACCCACGCGAGAATCGGGCGGTGCGAGCCATCCCTGGCCGGCGCGAGATTGCGGTGCGTCTTCACGCCATCAGTATACGGGACCGGCGGGGATTCGATTCACAACCGGGTTTCCGGCGTTGGCCTTAGCGCGAGGGCGTCGGCGATTCCTGCTCGACGCTCCAGCGGAGTTCGGGAGTCCGGCAGTCGATGTGGACGGCGAAGAACCCAGGTCTTCCGCCCGGGCCGCTCGAATCGTGCCTTCGCATCAGCGGCCAGATAATCAGCCGGTCGGTTTCGGGAAGGGGAAGGGCGTCGATCTCGGAGGGCTCGAACCACTCCAGCGTGCCCTCACGAATCTGCGTCCGCGTCACCTCGACCGGGCCCAGCACCCGGTAGACGAACATCAGCCAGTGCCCTTTGCCCTCAAACGCCTGCTCGCTGACCAGCCCGATCAGGTGCAGGCGTTCGATGGAAACCTCGATACCGGCCTCCTCCATGATCTCGCGCTGGGCGCATTGGGCGGGCGACTCGCCGGTTTCGACATCCAGCTTGCCCCCGATCGGCGAGCACAACCCCATGTTTGGTGATTTGGCCCTGCGGAGCAGCAGGATCCGCCCGTGCTCGTCGCGGAGGTCGCACAGGCACGCGATGCGGTAGGGGAGAGACTCGGACGAGCCGGTGACGTTCATGGAACGAGGATACAACGCAACAACTCGCCCGGCTTTCACGCTCCAAAGCCCGCGTGTCCGATACCCTCTGCGATGGTGACTCCTCCCCTTGCTCCCGATGCGTTTTCGTCCCCGAGCGATGCCTTTGACGTCGCCGGCCGCCATGTCTACATGATCGGAATCGGCGGCTGCGGCATGTCGGGTCTGGCCCGGATGCTCGCTTCCCGTGGCGCGATCGTGCAGGGGTCGGACAACAGCCCGTCGGAGGCGACCGCCGCCCTGGCCGCCGAGTCGATCCGGGTCACCTTCAGCCAGCTCACCGATCCACTCCCGGAGCGATGCGACTTGGTGATCGCCTCGGCCGCGATCAGGCCCGACCATCCCCAACTTGCCCAGGCCTCCCGGCGCGACATACCGGCGATCTGGTACGCCGAAGCGCTCGGTCGGTGCATGTTGGGGCGCACCGCGATCGCGGTCGCGGGCACGCACGGCAAGTCGACGACCACCGCCATGACAGGCTGCGCTCTGACCGACGCGGGGCTTGATCCCACGGTGATCGTCGGCGCGACGTCCGCCCAGCTTCTGCACGGTGCCAACGCGCCCGGCACCCGGCCCGTCGGCTTCCGACTGGGCGCGAACGTGATACCGGAAGGGCGCATGGCCGGTCGCCCCGGAATCCTGGTCGCCGAGGCCTGCGAGCACAACCGTTCGTTCCACAACTATCGCCCCCAGTTCGCGGCGATCACCTCGGTCGAGGCCGACCATCTTGATGTCTACGGCACGCTCGATGCGGTCATTGAGTCGTTCCATCACTTTGCCAGCCTTCTGCCCCCCGCTTCGCAGGGCGGCACGCTGCTAATCGCGCACGACAACGCGCACCGGCGCGAGGTGTCGGCCGGGCTTGCCTGCGACGTGCAGACCATCGGCTTCTCCCCCAGCGCCGATTGGGTCGTGGGCTATGACCCCGCGAGTCGCGGCGTGACGCTCCACAACCGGCGCGAGTTTTTTGCCCAGTGGCAGCTTGCGATCCCCGGCGCCCACAATGCCATGAACTCGTCGGTCGCGTGCGTGCTGGCGACCCTGGCGGGCGCTGACCCGCTGGCCGTCGCTCGATCGCTCGCGTCGTTCCGCGGCATCGACCGGCGCATGCAGCTCATCGGCGTCCGTCCGTCGCGGAGCGGCGGGAACGTCCGTGTCTACGACGACTACGGGCACCATCCCACCGAGGTCGACGTCACGCTCCGCGCGCTGCGTGAGCACGAGCGCCCCGAGGAACGCGGCGGCCGACTGATCTGCGTCTTTCAGCCGCACCAGCACTCACGCACGCGCCACCTGCTGGACGAGTTCGCCCAGTCGTTCTCGTCGGCCGACATCGTGATCGTGCCGGATATCTACTTCGTCCGCGACAGCGAGGAAGAGCGCCACAAGGTGACGGCGGCCGACCTGGTTGATCGCCTGCGCCATCGTGGCGTCCGCGCGATGCACCTGTACCCATTCGCCGCGATCATCGAGCAACTCGAGACGATTTGCCACGACGGCGATGTGGTTGTCGCGATGGGCGCGGGCAACGTGTACGAGGTCGCCAAAGGCTTCGTCGCCGCCGCCCAAGCGCACAAGAGCGAGGCTGGGCCGACGCCCACCTTTCCCCCCAACCTGCTCGACCTTGCCCCCATCGCCCAGCGCCTCGCCCGCTCCGCCTGACGGGCCAAGGGAGGAGAGACCCGTGAACGCGCTGGACACCGCAGCACCGCCATCGCTCGAGATCGAGTTCGACGCGCCGATCCCGACCTGGTTTGGCATCGGCGGCAAGGCCGATCGCCTCGCCCGCCCGCGCACGCCCGAACAACTCGCCGAGTGCTTGCGCCTCGATCCCAATCTCAAAGTCCTGGGCGACGGCGCCAATCTCCTCGTCGATGACGACGGCATCTCGGAACTCGTCGTGATCCTCGGCGGCCCGCGGTTCACAGGCTGGACCATCGACGGCACGTCACTCCGCGCCGGCGCGGGCGCCAATCTCCCCAAACTCATCAACGAAACCGTGCGAAAGGGACTGGCCGGGCTCGAGAGTCTGGGCGGTATCCCCGCGAGCGTCGGCGGCGCGGTCATTATGAATGCCGGCGGCGCGTTCGGGCAGATCGCCGATGCCGTCGCGCGGGTCCACGCGCTCGACCGCCAAGGCCGTCCCGTGACGCTCGAACGCGCGCAGATCGCCTTTGACTATCGCAAGTCCGGGCTTTCGAATCTCGTCATCACAGAGGTCGAGTTCACGCTGACGCAGGCCGACCCGGTCGCGCTCCGCGAGCGTCATCTCGAAGTGATGGCGTACAAGAAGAAGACTCAGCCCATGGCCGACAAGAGCGCGGGCTGCGTCTTCAAGAACCCGACGCTGACGGAAGAACTGACGCTCGAGAAGCTCGATCCCGCGGCGGGTCAGGCCACGCCCTTCGAGGTCCATCGCGCCGGATCTCGCGTCTCGGCGGGGATGCTGATCGATCGCGCCGGGCTCAAGGGCCTGCGCGTCGGGGGGGCGTCGGTTAGCCCGCGCCACGGCAATTTCATCGTCACCGACGCCGGCGCACGCGCTCGCGACGTCATCGAACTCATGGACCGCGTCGCCCTGGGCGTTTTCGCACGCTTCGGCGTCACGCTCCAGCCCGAGGTTGTGATCTGGAGGAGAACGAGATGAGCGGCCCGCGCCGTGTTGTTGTGCTGGGTGGCGGCCCCGATGCCGAACGCGAAGTGAGCCTTAATAGCTCGCAGGGTGTCTACGACGGCCTGATGAAGTCCGGCGAGTACGACGTTGAACGCATCGTCGTCGATCGACCCAGCGTCGCTGATCTGCGGGCCATGAAGGCCGACGTCATCGTCCCCGTTCTTCACGGCCCGTTCGGCGAGGGCGGCCCGCTCCAGGACCGTCTCGAAGAAGCCGGGGTCGCCTATGTCGGCTGCGGCCCTGTCGCGGCACGGCTCGCGATGGACAAGCTCGCCACCAAGGCCGCCGCGTGGCGACTGGGAATTCCCACCGCGCCGGCGGTCGTCTTCAATGTGAACGACGACGTTTCGCCCCTCGGCATTCCGGTCGTGGTCAAGCCCGTGCATGAAGGATCAAGCGTCGGCGTGCATCTCTGCAAGACCAAGGAAAAGTGGACCGCCGCTCGCGCCGCGGCCGCCAAGGACATGATCGCGCACCCCGGCCGCGTGTACATGCTCGAATCGCTCGTCGACGCGAGCGAGCTGACGGTGGGGGTGTACGACCCGCAGGGCGATGCTCGGGCGCTCCCGCCCATCCACATCCAGCCCGCGACCGAGTTCTATGACTACGAGGCCAAGTACCTTCGCGACGACACGAAGTACACGGTTGATCCTCCGCTCCCCGCGGGCGTGAAGGAAGCGATCTCTTCGCGAGCGATCAAGCTCGTGAAGGACCTCGGTGTGCGGCATCTCTGCCGCGTGGATTTCCTGCTCGACAAGTCGGGCGGCGCGTGGATGCTCGAGGTCAACACGATGCCGGGCTTCACGAGTCATTCGCTGTATCCCAAGGCCGCCGCCCACGCGGGCACGCCCTTGCCGGACCTGGTCAGCGCGTTGGTCGAGATGGCGTGGCGAGACCGCCGTTCCTAGGCTTTTCCGCGCGGATCGCGCCCAGGGACGGGCCGACGCGTGAGTTGAGGGTTGCACGTGGCTACGGACAGCAAGAACTTCCGAAAGCAGAAGATCGTCACCGGCGCATCGATCACGCTCACGGCGTTGATCGTGATCGCCATTATTACGGGCGTGGTGCTCGGGCGTCGCGCCATCGACGAGCGTGCCGTGCGCGTTGCCGACGCGCTCCCGCCGATCGTCCAGATCGAGTGGCCCAGGCTCGGCGACGGGTCGCCAACCAACGCCCGCACGTGGCTGCCCGAGGCGTTCCAGGATGAGTTGCTGAGGCTCGCGTACACCGCGCTGGGCACGCCCGATCGCAAGGTCGCGGTGCACATCGGGAGCGACGAGCTCGCCGCGGTGGGCGAAGCGCTCGGAACCAGCGGTTGGTTTGACACCAAGCCGAGCGTCGTTCGTGAGCCCGGACGCGCGATCCGCGTCGCGGGGCGCTGGCGTGTGCCGGTCGCGGTGATTCGCAACGGCGGCAAGGACTATCTCATTGCCAGCGACGGACGCCCCATGCCGCCGGTGTATCCCGCGGGACAGTCGAACTTGCCGGTGGTGCTGGGCGTACAGGCCGCTCCCCCGCTCACCGAGACTGGCGCGGTGGATTGCCTGAAAGTCTGGCCAGGTATGGATCTGCAGGCCGGCCTCGAATTGCTGGCGCTCTCGCTGAACCAGCCCTGGAGAGATCAGGTCGCGGGCGTGGACGTCGCGAGTTATCGCAAGGACAAGCGGACCGCAATCGTCACCCGGCGCGATACGCGCGTGATCTGGGGCGGGCGTCCCACGCAGCCGCTCCTGGGCGAGGCGAGCACGATCAAGAAACTGGCGCAGATCGAGTTCCTGAACCGCAACTTCAAGTCGATCGATGCGGGAAAGCCCGAGGTCGAGATCTACTGGGAGTCGCGCCCGATGGTGATCAACGCCGCCGCCAGCGCGCAGCAGGAATCCCCCGATCAATGAGCGACCTCCCGCGCGATCCCGCGCCGGAGAACGCGTCTGAGCCGGCTTCGGCGTCAGCGCCGCACCCTGTTTCCGAGACGAGCTCGCACGAATCCCCCGCGCGCGAGACGGTTTCCGCCGACGAAGCCGCGACGCAAGCCTCGTCGACTGGGACTTTGCAGAGTTCACCACCGTTCGACCGCTGGGCTCATCGGCGCGCCGAGCCGCGCCCGCTCGCGTTCTACTGGACCACGCTCCTGGCGATCGGCACGGTTGTCCTGCTCGCCAGCACGACCACAACCGGAATCCTCGGCCAGGACGTCTACCGCCCCGCCGTGCGCACGCTCGTCACCGTCGGGCTCACATGCGCGTGCATCCTTTGGCCGCTGTTCCGACTCAGCCAGCCGCCCGAGGCAGTCCGCGGCACTCGGGTCGCGCTCCGTGATCTTCCGGTCGTGTTCATCCCGCTGGTGGCGATCCTCTTGCCGCAGCGGCTGTGGTTCCTCGCGGGCTGGAGTACCAGCATCACGATCGCGATGGCGCTCACGATCCTCGCATGGCTCCTGATCATCGCGGGCGTGCTGGCGGCGTCGCTTGAGGTACTTCGAGCGCGAGAGGGGGATCCATCGAGGGGGCGCGTCACCGCGATGCTCACGGTCGTTGCGATCATCGCCGCCGCTCCGGCCGTCTCGCTGCTCACCCCGTCGCGCGAGCCGAATTCCGACCCCAGCATGCTCTTGCTCGCCTCGCCCATCACCTGCGTGAACGCGATCGTCACGGATCGGCCCTGGTCGGGGCTTGGCCCGCGCGTGGAGGCAGCCCAGTGGCTCGCCATCGCGGGGCTGGGGTTTGGTGCCGTGGCCTCGTGGGTGCGTGCGGCCTGGGTATCGCGACGATTCCCCGCGCCGAGCCCGCCGGTGGTCCCGATCCCGCCCTCGGCCTAGATTTTGACGTTCCCCGACAGCGAGAGTGTCGCGGGCGGATGCCTGTGGGTCCGATTCCTGTCCGCGTGTACCGATCAGACGGAGGTCGTCGATGGAGTTCATCACCAAGGCCGAGCGAGAGGGGATCGAGGCCAAGCTCAAGGCTCTCATCGATAATCGCCCGGTGATCTCCACGCGCATCGCCGAGGCCCGCGCCCTGGGCGACCTCAAGGAGAATGGCGACTACCACGCCGCGCGCGAGCAGCAGGGGCTCGAGGAGGCCGAAATCCGTCGGCTCCAGCAGCGCCTCGCCAGCGTCACCATCATCGACGAATCGATGTCAAAGGCGATCGAGGGCCTGGTCGTTGTCGGCACCACCGTCAAGATGCGCGACGTTGATAACAGCGACGAGGACCTCTTCCGCCTCGTCGGCGAGGCTTCGGCCAATCCGCCGTTCGACTACGTCGAGGTGACCGCGACGAGCCCCATGGGCCAGGCCATGCTCAAGAGCCGCGTCGGCGACACGATCCGTGTCGACGCCCCCCGAGGCGTGAAACGGTTCATGATCGTCGAGATCGTGTAGGCCCGAACTCGCCGGGAGCTTCCGATAATCCTGTTGGCCGCCGGTTGCGAGGGCCGTGCTGTCGCTTTTTGGATGCCCGACCGGCGAATTCTGGCATGACCCCGATTTGGGGCTAGCTTTGAAGCATCGCCCGGCTGCGCGATTCTCGCGGAGCGGCGCTGCTCTGGACTTCAGGACGCACCCAGGAGAAGAGAAATGAAGATTGCCGCCACTGCTGCCATTGCCGCTCTTGCGCTCACGGCCGGCGTCGCGTACGCCGGTCCCGTCGATGTGACCTATTCAGTCTCGGGTTCTGCGGGTAATTGGGTTCTCGATTTCAGCGTGACCAACAACCTCAATCCGTCGACCATGGGCATCTACTTCTTCGGTGTTGAACTCGACACGGGCCGGAACATCGTCGGCAGCCCGACGAACTTCGATCCCGATGCATGGAGCACATGGGACAACACCGGATATGGCGGTTCGGCCACGATCTACAACAACAATTGGATCGACTTCGCTTCTAACTACACCAGCATCCTGCCCGGCGGATCGCTGGCGGGCTTCCAGGCGGTGTACACCGGAGCTTCGGCCCCGACCTCGGTCAAATTCTTCGCGTTCGCAAACGACCCGACGGGCGGCCAGTACAACGGCTCCGACAACTTCAACAACCAGACCAACCCAGGCTTCGAAGGTATCGCCACGGTGCCCGCGCCCGCGTCGCTCGGCCTGATGGGTTTGGCCGGCCTCGCCGCTTCGCGCCGTCGCCGCTGATCGTTCGTTGAGTTTGTGCGTCCTTTACAACGCCCGCGATCGATCGCGGGCGCTTTTCTTTTCTGGGATTACGCCGGGTGCGCCGCTCCTCACAATGGCGTCGACTTCGGAGTTGGCGTGGGGCTTTGACTCCATTGATCTCTCACATCGGTCTCATACCGTCAGAATGCCGTCAGACTTCCTGAGGGCACGCGTGCGTACGCCGTGTAGATGTTTCACGTTGGATCTCTTGAGAGGAGATGAGACATGAAGATCGCTGCTATTGCTGCCCTTGCGTTGGCGGCCGGCGCCGCACACGCCGGGCCAGTCGTGACCTATTCGGTTTCCGGTTCGGCCGGCGACTGGGTGCTTGACTTCAGCGTCACCAACAACCTCAACCCCGCCGACATGGGCATCTATTTCTTCGGCGTCGATCTTGACACCGGCCGAAACATCGCCGGCAGCCCCACGGGCTACGACCCCAACGTTTGGTTCACTTGGGACAACTCCGGCTACGGCGGTTCGACCGAAATTTACAACAACAACTGGATCGAACCCAGCTACAGCCTGCTGCTCCCAGGACAGACGCTCTCTGGTTTCCAGGCTGTGTACACTGGCGCGTTGGCTCCGATGGAAGTTGACTACTTCTGCTACGGCGCCAGCCCCTACGGCAGCCTGTACTCCGGCACAGACAACTTTAACAACCAGTGGAACCCGGGCTTCGAGGGCACGGCCTACATCCCCACCCCGGCTTCTCTTGGCGTGATCGGCCTCGCGAGCGTGTTTGTCTCGCTCCGCCGCCGCCGTTGATCATTCGTTGTGTTTGGCCGTCCTTTGCAACGCCGCGCTCGATCGCGAGCGTTTTTCATTTGCACTCGTCTCTCGAATTGGCTCTCCGACGCGAACGCTGATGCCGCCTCTACACTCACGGCATGACCGGCAAACCTCCGCTGTACTACACCTTCGGCAACCACATGCACTGGGTCGACATGCAGTGGCTCTGGGGATACCACGTCCTTCCAGGCTCGGTCGACGACATGCTCCGCCTCATCGACGAGACCGGCGCACGCGGCAACGTCAACTTCGACGCCGTCGGCTACGAGAAAATGGCCGTCGAATGCCCCGAGCACCTCGCCAAGCTTAAGGACGCCGTCGCGCGCGGGCTCGTCGAGCCCGTCGGCTGCTCCTACGGCCAGCCGTACGGCCTGTTCCACGGCGGCGAATCCAACATCCGTCAGCTCACCTACGGCGTGCGCACCACCCGCCGCCTGCTGGGCGTCCGCCCGCGCACGTTTTGGGAAGAGGAGTTCTATTTCTTCCCGCAGCTCCCGCAGATGCTCGCGCAGTGCGGCTACACCGGCGCGTCACTCTTCTTCCAGTGGACCTGGCACACACCCGAGGTCCCCAAGGAGCCGTGCTCGCTGATCCTCTGGGAAGGCGCCGACGGCACACGCCTGCCAACGCTCCCTCGCAACGAACTGAATGTCCACCAATGGCCCGAAGACTTCGACGGTCTGCTCGACAAGGCCGGCGCGTGGGAGCATCCCGCCGTCGTGCAGTGGCTCGAACTCATGCCGAGCAAGGACTGGATGTGTCGGAGCGAGGTGCTCCTGCCGCGCCTTCGCGAGTTGATGAAGGACGAGCGGTTCGACGTGCGTCCGCGCACCGCGGGCAAACTGATCGAGGAGCTTTTCGCCGCGACGCCCTCGCCGCCCGTGAAGCGCTACACGATGGACGACGTGTGGCACGGCATGACCCTGGGGAAGAACGAAGATGCACACCCCAAGTCCAGCCGAGAGTGCGAACGATCGATCCTTAAGGCCGAGGCAGAATCGGCGATGATCTCGCTCTTCGGCAGGCCGTACCCACGGTGGGATGTGTATCCAACGTGGGAACTCGACGAGGCGTGGCGGGAATTGCTCGTCGCTCAGCACCACGACAACCACGAGTGCGAAGGGCTTTGCGGCGGTATCGCGCACCCACAGTTCATGAAGTGCGAACGGATGATCCGTGAGACAGGCTCGCGAAGCTCGGATGCGCTTCAGGACCGCTTTGGGGGCTTCGACGCCAAAGGCCTAATCGGCATCAATTTTCTCGGATGGCCTCGTGAGTGCTGCACATTGGAATGGGCTCGATTGAATGGCAGTGACCTCATCGAGGGTGTGCCGCCATTCGGGTATCGCTTGCTTCCTGATGCCGAACTGGAGACTCTCCGCAAGATTGAGTTGGTCGAGAGCCAGACGCATGTTACGCTCCGACGCGGAGAGTTCGAGATCGAGATCGAGAGGGCCTCCGGCACGATCTCGCGAGTCAAGCATTCCGCATGGGGAGACCGTCGGGATCCGTTCCCGATCCCATTGCCGTCGTTCCAGTTCCTGAAGGATGGCAAGCCCGTCCAGCTCAAACCGCGAGCCCTTGCGTCACCCGAGCCCAGCCGGGCGGAGGCGTTCTATTCCTCGCGCGGCAAGTTCGCCGCGGTCACGATTTGGCTCACGCCTCCAGACAGCCCAACCCATCATCTGGCCGTGGCAATCACGATGGACCCGATCGATGACGCGATCGCCATTTCGATCACTGATTCGTGGTTCCGTGAGCAGGACCCAGGTCTCGCGGGCGCTCTCGCAATCGAGATTACGCCGCCGTTCCATCCGGCTTGCATCCTCGCTGACACGCCGATGTCATGCGCTTCCATCGACCCGCGCGGTATGTTCCGCCGCAAGTATCCCAAGGGCGATTGGATGACGTCGCCGCAGTGGTTCGAGCAAGTCGCACGCCCATTCACCGGCCACAGTTTCGTGGACTTCCTATCGAAAGCTGGATCCGATTCGTCCGGGATGCTCGTCCTCACCGGCGGCTCGCAGCAGTGGCTCCGCACGGAAGGCGGCGGGCGCTTGATTGTCGACGCGGTTGACCCGTGGGATGAACGCAACTCTCCTGGACATGCTGTTCTCGGGTTTGAGCCCTTCACCATTCGAATTCACCCGCACCGCGGGCTGACGAATGCGAGCCGTGTCAGACTCGCACGCGCGTTCGAGACTCGCGGCACGTGCGGCGTCGGCTGGAACTATGAACCTAGCTCCGACCTCCCCCCCGTCTTCGGCCCTCTCTCCGTTGAGAACGCCCCCAACGTCCTTGCACACGCCTTCTTCCGCGAGTCCATGAAATCCGGCGAGCATCTGCCGCAGTGGGCCGGCCATCGCATGTTCGAAGCCTCGGGCGGCCTGTGCGACCACCCGTTCGTCATCCGCCTCGTCGAGTGGGACGGCCAGCCCGCCGAGGTCACGCTCAAGCTCGCCGGGCCCGTCGCCATGGCCGCCAAGGCTAACCTGCTCGGCGAAGTCCTGAACGAGCGTCCGCGCGGCGCGGGTGTCGGGCCCGCCGGCTGGTCGCCCTTGGATACAGGCTGGCTTGAGTGCACGCCCTGCGAACCGCCCGCGTGGGCGATCGTCGGCGGCAGGCCCATCGAGTTCCGCGGCAAGCCGATCGAGTGGACGCAGGTCAGGTTCGCGATGCGGCCCCGCGAGATCGCCACGATCTACGCCGACATGGTCATGGGACGTAAGCAGTTCCGCGACCTTGACGCCAAGCGCGAGGTGTGGGCGACGGTGCATAAGGAGTCGGAAAGGAAGTAGAACCTGCGCGTGCCGCGATTGTGTAGGCGTGATAGGCTGGAGCGCGAGAATTGGAGGCGGCGATGCCGAAGGAAAGCGGCGGGGTCTTTCGTGTGCCGCGTGGCGAGCAGGTGATGTCGCTCGCGATCGAGATCGGGCTGATCGGCTTCGTGTGGTGGTACCTCAAGCTGGCGCCCCTGTTCGCCGGCTCGCTGTTGGGGCTCATCCTCGTGTCGGCGTTTCTTGCGATCGGGTGGAGCCGCCTCGTGTCGGGCGTCGGGCTCATCGGCCTGGGTTTGCTCGCGCGGTCGTACTACGCGCAACCGGTTCTCGGCACGGTGCTTGCCATTCTGGGCGTGGCGACCGCGGTGATGGGCGAGATCCAGCTTCGGGGGGTTCGGATCGCCGAGCGCGGCGACACGCACGAACGGTCGTGAGATCGGCCGATCTTCGAACGAAGACGACGAGCAACCGCAACGAACGTCGCGGCCGGCCGCGGCGACATGATCACACCAGCAACGTCGCCGGCTTCTCCAAGAGCGTCTTGACGCTGTTCAGATACGCCGCGGCCATCGCCCCGTCCACCACGCGATGGTCGCTCGACATCGTCATCGACATCACCCAGCCCGGCACGACCTGATCGCCACGCACCACGGGCTTCTGGATCGCCGCGCCCACGGCCAGGATCGCCACGTTCGGCGGGTTGATGATCGCCGTGAAATGATCCACGCCGTACATCCCGAGATTGCTGATGGTGAACGTCGCGTCGGCCATTTCCTCGATCGTCAGCCCCTTGGTCCGCGCCTTGTCGGCCAGGGCCCTGGACTGGGCCGAAATCTGGCGCAGACCGATCTGATCGGCGTCGCGCAGTGTCGCGACGACCAGCCCACCGCCCTTTGACTCGTCGAGCGCGATGGCGATGCCGACGTTGACGTTGGCGAGCAGCTCGATGTTCTCGCTCCCCGTGTTGCCGACCCAGCGGCTGTTCACGTACGGATGCTTGTGCATCGCAAGGGCGCACGCCCGCACGAGGAAGTCATTGACCGAGAGCTTCACGCCCTGCGTTTCGAGCTGCTCGTTGAGCTGCTTGCGAAGATCGACGAGCGCGTCCATCGCCACTTCGATCGTGACCTGGTAGTGGGGGATGGTCGTCTTGCTCTCGACCAAACGCCGCGCGATGGTGCGCCGCATGTTGGAGAGGGAGACGATCTCGCCCGAGAGCTTGGTGCCCGAGGAGCTGACGACCGGCGTGGCCTTTGCGACTGGAGCCGCGCTCGCGGGCGCGGGTCGCAGCGTTGATCCGCTGATGGCGGCCTCAACATCGCGTCGCACGATCCGCCCTCCCGGCCCGCTCCCCTGAACCGAGGCAAGATCGATGCCCGACTCGCGGGCGATCTTCTTGGCGAGCGGAGAGATGAAGACGCGTGCGCCGTTGGAATCGACCGTCTCGTCGCTCTCCATGGTCGCCGTGGACGCCGGGGCGCTGGGGGCATTGGAGACCGCGTTCACCACCGCCTTGGCGGCGGGTGCGGCCGAGGCGCCGCCGCCCGACTTGATCGCCGCGGCGTCCTCACCCTTGCCGGCGAGCACCAGAATGACCGTTCCGACGGGCACGGTCTGCCCCTCGGCGACGCCCAGACGAGCGACCGTGCCGTCGTCGAACGACTGGAGCTCCATGGTGGCTTTGTCGGTCTCGATGTCGGCGATGACGTCGCCGCTCTTGATCGCCTGGCCTTCCCTGACGTTCCACTTGACGATGGTGCCCTGCTGCATGGTGTCGGACAGGCGGGGCATGGAGATTTCGATTGCCATGGAGACCCTCTAAACTTTCGTTTCCGCGCTCCGCTTCGGGGAGTCGCGGTCCAATTCAATCTCTTGCGGTCCATCGATCAGATCGCTCCGAAAATCGAACGGCTGACGCAGCGATCATCGCGTCCATTCCCATGCAAGACTCGAGCACCCAGATACGAACTGTGCTGTCACTGGGGAAGCGTTCCGAATTGGGGTCTAGCTCTGCCGCAAATTTGCTGGTGATCTCGTGCATCTTCGCCTCGGCGACGCTCAGATCGTACATCCCGGAAAACACGTTTGGTTGCCCGAATTGTGGTTCTCGGCACTCAAAGCCCCAAACTCCCGTGAACTCGGCCTCGAGAAAGACCAGGTCCGTGGCCCAGTCCTTCTTAGACACATCGCGAACCACGTGTCCTTCCATGAAGAGCCAAACCTTGCTTTCGGCGAGGTTCACCGCGAACGCGTAGAGCTCGAAGTCGTGAAGTGGATCGAACCCCGGCACGCACGTGATGCGTGGCATATCAGCCAATAGTCTTCCTCACCGCCGCCACGATCTTCTCCTTGTTTGGCAGGTACGCGTACTCCAGCCCCTTGGCGTAGGGGGTGGGAACGTCCTCGGTGTTGACACGGACGGGCGGCGTGTCCAGCCAGTCAAAGCCGCGCTCGCACACCTGCGTCACCACTTCGCTGGCGATGCTGGCGAACGGCCAGCATTGATCGACCACGACCAGCCTGTTGGTCTTGCGCACGCTCGCCAGGATCGAGTCGATGTCCAGCGGGCGAATGGTCCGCATGTCCAGCACGTCGACGCTGATGCCGTCCTTCTCAAGCTCCGCGGCGGCCTCGAGGCAAAAGTTCACGGGACGCCCGAACGAAACGAGCGTGCAATCGTCGCCCTCTCGCGCGACGCGCGCTTGGCCGAAGGGGATGTAGTACTCCTCCTCGGGCACGTGGGCCTTGTCTCCCAGCATGCGCTCCGACTCAAGGAAGAAGACGGGATCGTCGTCGCGGATGGCGGTCTTGAGCAGGCCTTTGGCGTCGTAGGGGTTGCTTGGGATGACGATCTTGACGCCCGGGACATTGGCGTAGAGCCCTTCGACGCACCAGGAGTGGGTGGAGCCGAGCTGTCCGCCGGCGCCATCGTTGCCGCGGAAGACGACCGGGCAGCCCCACTGGCCGCCGGACATGTAGAGCATCTTGGGGACGTTGTTGAGGATCGGGTCGGCCGCGACCAGCGAGAACGACCACGACATGAACTCGATGATGGGGCGCAGGCCGTACATCGCGGCGCCCACGGCCATGCCCGCAAAGCCGTTCTCGGAGATCGGCGAGTCGATGATCCGCTTGGGCCCGAACTCTTCGAGCATCCCCTGCGAGACCTTGTACGCGCCGTGATACTCGGCGACTTCCTCGCCCATGAGGAAGACGCGCGGGTCGCGGCGCATCTCTTCGGTCATCGCTTCGCGTAGCGCCTCGCGAAACTGGATGAGGCGCGACCCCTCCCGGCTCGGAAGGGGCTTGCTGAAATCAACCGTCGGCAACTCAAACGCCGGCATCCGTCACTCCTGCGGCTTCGGGCGGGCGGGGCGACACGCGCTGCCCCGGCACAAACCAAGATGATAGCGCGCCCCCCGAACCCGTGTGGCGAGGGCCATGGCCGCGGAGATCGGCGCGGCCGGGCTCCTGGCCTGCCCGCCGGTTTGCGCGATTTCACAATCCCTTGACCGAGCCTTGAAGCAAAGACGGCGAGGTCTTAGCAGTCCGCGCCGGCGTCCGCTTTAGCCTCTTCCCGTCATCGAATGGGAACTCGCGGCGTGGTCGCGGCTCCCAAAGCGAGCTACTCGGGAGAGGACGACATGCGCAAGGGCAAGGCCGCCGGTTTCACCCTGATCGAGCTTCTGGTCGTGATTGCGATCATCGCGCTCTTGATCGGCATTCTGCTGCCATCGCTGGGCAAAGCACGCGCGAGCGCTCGGGCGATCAAGTGCGCCGCGAATCTCCGGAACGTCGGGATGGCGGTGACGCAGTACACGGTCGACAACCGCTACTTTCCGCTGGCCTACGCCTACGCGGATTCGCAGGAAGGCGATTCCTGGAAACTGTCGGATCAGCAAGAGGAAAACCCGACCAAGGGAAACGGCTATGTCCACTGGTCGTGGGCCCTTCTGAAAGGCTCGGGAAACGGCCTGGCCGAAGACGCCTTTACCTGCCCGACGCTCCCCAAGGGCGGCGCCCCTCGCACGAATCCAGGTCCGAACATCGAGCACTGGGAGTCGGGGCAGGTCAACGACCTGGGTGACTCGTCCCCGTCCGGCCTTCCGATGGACCGTCAGGCGGCCCGCATGGCGTTCACCGGAAACGACGCGATCTTCAGCCGAAACAAGTTCAATGTAGGTTTCCGGAGGAAGAACCAGTTTGTGAATCCCGCCATGGTCGACGGCGCCACACGCGGAGCTGCCGGCACCATTCTCGCGACCGAGTTCGCCCATTACGACAACTGGACATCCCTGGCGGCCCGCGACGAGCAGAAAATCAAGAGCCATCGCCCCGTCCAGCCCTTCGTCGGCATCTCCGCGGGCGCCGATGTCTACAGCGAACCCACCAACGGCACCAAGCGATTCCGCTATCCCACCGAGGATGAGATCCGCGAAGGCACGCAAGGCGCGGCGCACCTCATTGACGATCCCAGTTCAATCCTAAACGCCGTCGGGCGTCACCATCAGGGCGGCGGAGGGAAGTACGGCGGAAACGTCAACTTTGTCTTCTGCGACGGGCACGTTGATTCCAAGAACGTTTGGGACACGATCGAAAAGCGGCTCTGGGGTGACCGGGTCTACAGCCTGACAGGTGACAATCGGGTCAAGGACTGACGCGCGTTGGTGGAGGGAGAGAACCCACGTCGCCATGTGTGCGTTGCGGCGACATTGATCCACTCATCGCGCAATTCTGACACTCTCCACGGGGACGCCCGTTAGAGTGTCTTGCATCGAGGTGCGGTTTGTTCGAGGCGGGCAAACGCCCGCGAAGGAAGCGGCCCGAGAGCTTCGTGGCTGTCGGTGCGCGCGAGAGATGGCTTGCTCACCCTTGGAGGATTGAACGTGAAGACCATGATCGATCGTCGCCTGGTCGGCCTCATCGCCGCAGGCCTTGCGGGCTCGGCCACCAGCGTGGCCTTGGCCCAGCCGCGCGTCATCAACATCTCCGGGGCGACGCTCCAGGAGAACTTCTTCAAGGCCAACGCTTCATCGCACGACTACCTCGACGTTGACGGCAATGGCGTGGCGGGCAGCCTCGGGAGCGTCGATATCCAGCAGCTGGCCCCGGGCCGCCCCGCGAATCCGTATCCGGCGAACCAGTACTGGGTCATCACCTACCGCGCCACCGGCTCGGTCCGCGGACTTTCGGAGCTGATCAGCTTCGGGCGCACGTTCGTGACGGACGGCCACCTGGGTCTGCTCAAGTCCAACGTCGCCGAGCGCGCGTATACCAACCGCGCCCAGTACATCAACGCCGGCGCCAACTCCGATGTCAGTCTCTTCAACGAGGGCAACCCCGGCGCGAGTCCGGTTCGCTCAGACATGACGGGCACCTACCTCGCCACGCCTTATCTCCCGCCCAACAACGCCATGACCGGCGGCACGCAGATCGACATCGCCCCGCTCGACGTCCCCAGCGTCTGGGCCGTGTTCGCGACCGGCATCAATCCCGGGTCGACCTTGCTTCCCGGCCAGCCCGGCTACGGCCTCAATCCCGCCTTCGGCCTCAACAAGGACGGCACGCAGTACCTCGACGGCAGCGGTAATCCGTGGTACCACACCATGGCCGACCTCGGCACCGCGAATCTGAACGTCGGCAGCCCGGATTCGAACACCATCTTTGACACCGCGACCGCCTGGGCGCCCATCGCCGCGCTCACCAACCTCGGCACCGGCGTCCGCCAGGCCGACCAGTCCGACATCCGACACATGCTGGTCACCGGCCGCGCCAAGAACGGCGAGAACTTCATGGTCGTCACGCGCGACGCCGGGTCCGGCACTCGCAACGGCTTCAACAACACCGCCGGCGTCGATCCCTCCTGGGGCGTCGGCGAGAACATCGGCGGTTTGTCGACTCTCTCGAACAACAACCTGCTCGGCCCGGACTTCCTTCCCGGCAACAAGAACGGCTCGGGCGGCGTCGAAGCCACGGCTACCAATCACCGCCTCGCCATTGGCTATTCCGGCGCGGAACGCGGCGTGAACTCCGGCTGGCTGACCGGCGGCCGACTCGAAGTCCTCGCGGTCCGTAACGACCTCCTCGGCGGCACCGAGTACTCCCGCCCCAACATCGACGAGGTGCTCGACAACAGCCCCAACGGCTACGTCCTCGGCGGCCCGTCCATCTTCGCGACCTTCGGCGATCCCCGCAATCAGAATGAGATCGGCGGCGACCCGAGCAACACCAACCCGCGGATGCGCAACGCCAACGCGGCGGCCTATGTCAACAACATCACCCGCTCGGTCGATGCCTTCATCTCGGTCCCCTCGGACCCCGAGAACTTCGGCATGCCCGGCGAACTCCTGGCCTTCCAGCTCATCCTCCCGCCGGCGACCGACTACATCGTCGATCCCACCAACCCGCTCAACCTGATCGCCAATCCGAACTTCAACCAGGCTCTGCAGGACTACTCGCGTGCCAACAACTCGCTGACCAACGCCGCCTATTACACCTTCGGCACCGCCACGCTCAACGGCAAGGTTCCGACCCGCAAGACCCTCACCGGTACGGACAAGTACTCCGACGGCAATCAGAAGGATTTCACCAGCGAGGGCGGGTCGACGATCACCGCCGCGGGCAACCTCACCAGCCGCAACCGCATCGCCGGCGACTTCAACGGCGACGCCAAGCGTGATTGGAACGACGCGACCGACATGATCGCCGCCTGGAAGAAGCGCAACGGTACGGGCGTTTGGACCGCTCCGGCCGGCTCCGGCGACATCGCCGGCGCGCCCGGTACGGACGCCATCATCGAAGTCCTCGGCGATTTTAGTGGCGACGGCAACTTCGGCCGGAAGTGGGACAACACCAATCTGGTCTATGTCGCCGACACCTCCGACGTCCGCTACTGGGCCGACGGCCTGGCCGAGGACCCCGCCACCGGCAAGATCAACCGCGCCGAAGGCTTCCGCCTCGTCGACGTCGCGTTCGGCGGCAACTTCTTCGGCACCACCGCCGTCACGGGCGCGGCGTTCGTGAACGGCCTGGCCGCCGCCGACGTGTCCAGCGCCGCCGGCCTGCACACGCCCGGCTTTGCCCCGATCGGGCACGACGGCGTGGTCGATGCAAACGATCTCAACTACATCTGCGCTCAGTTCGCCGA
This sequence comes from Phycisphaerales bacterium, assembly GCA_013360695.1. Classification (GTDB taxonomy): domain Bacteria; phylum Planctomycetota; class Phycisphaerae; order Phycisphaerales; family UBA1924; genus JABWBC01. The sequence continues at coordinate 36,220 of JABWBC010000001.1, read as the reverse complement.
TCTCGGCGACGCCGAGCTGAACTGGGACGACACCAGCGACGCCGAAGGCCGCGACCTCTCGGCCGACGTGAGCGGCGACCTCAAGGTCAACTACGCTGACATCACCAAGGCCCTCGAGCTCATGGGCACGACCAAGGCCGACGCCAACCTCGACGGCGTGGTCGATCTCATGGACCGCTGCGCGATCAACAGCAACATCGGAAACGTGGGCGGCGGCTGGTTGCTCGGCGACATCAACTGCGACGGCGAGACCAGCGCCGACGACATCGCCTTCGCCTTCGACGCCTACTGCCCCGGCGACTTCAACCTCGACGGCTTCGTGAACGGCGACGACTATGACGCCTTCGCCAGCTACTTCGACATCGCCGACCGTTGCGCCGACTTCAACGGCGACGGCTTCGTGAACGGCGACGACTACGACGCCTTCGCCAGCTACTTCGACGCCGGCTGCTGAGCCCGCCGCGGACCTGACGACTCCAAACTCCACGCCGCCCACGGGAAACCGTGGGCGGTCCTGTTTCTCTCCGTTCATTCCGCTCTCCCGTTGACCGAAGAACGCCCGTGGCTCGTGGGCGCTATCGTCCGATGCCGCACCTGACGCGGCCTGCCGAAGGAGCAACACGATGTCCACCTCCGCCGCCATGGAACAGCTCGCCGCCAACACGGACGCGTCCGTTCAGCGTCTCTTGGAGTGGCTCTCGATCCCCAGCATCTCGACCGACCCGACCTACGCCGACCATTGCAGGAGCGCCGCTGAGTGGGCCGCCGCCCAGTTCCGTGAGTGCGGCCTGGAGGCCGAGGTCCGCCCCGCCGGAGACCCGAAGTTTCCCGGCGACCTGTCCAAAGGTGGCGGCCATCCGATCGTCGTTGCCAAGTCCGAGGGTGACAGGGACTACAAGGGCCCGCACGTCCTTTTCTACGGCCACTACGACGTGCAGCCCGTGGACCCGCTCAACCTGTGGGAGTCCGACCCATTCAAGCCCGTGATACGCGACGCCCGACCCGGCGAAGGCGGCGGCAAGCGCATCGTCGCTCGCGGAGCCGTCGACGATAAGGGCCAGGTCTTGACGTTCATCGAAGCCCTCCGTGCGTGGAAGAGCGCGACCGGCAAGCCCGCCGGCGGCGTGAAGTTCACCGTGCTCCTCGAGGGCGAAGAGGAATCAGGCTCGGTCAGCCTTGAGCCGTTCGTGATGAAGAACCGGGCCGAGTTCGCGGATTGCGACGTATGCCTCATCTCCGATACAGGCATGCTCGGGCGCGGCAAGCCGGCCATCACGTACGGTGTGCGAGGTCTGGCCTACACCGAAGTTACGCTCCACGCCAGCAATCAGGACCTGCACTCGGGCCTTTGGGGCGGGCGTTGCCCGAATCCAATCACGGAGCTCTCCCGCGTCCTCGCACAGCTGCACGACAAGAAGCGGCGCGTGACCCTGCCCGGTTTCTACGACGCGGTCGTGCCGCTCACCAAACAGGAACGCGCCAACTGGAAGGCCCTCAAGTTCAACAGCAAGGCGGCCCTGAAGAAGATCGGCCTTCCGCCCGCCGCCGACATTGGCGAAGCCGGCTTTACCGCGATGGAGCGCGAGTGGGGGCGTCCAACGGCCGAAATCAACGGAATCTGGGGCGGCTACACGGGCAAGGGCGCCAAGACCGTCATTCCAGCGCACGCGTCGGCCAAGGTCTCGTTTCGTCTTGTGGCGAACCAGGATCCACGCAAGATCACCAAGTTGTTCTTCAAGTGGTGCAAGGACCGCACGCCCCCCGGCTGCCGATGGGAGCTGACCGACCACCACGGCGGATTCGGTGTCACTACGCCGATCGACAGCGAGGCGATGCAGGCAGCCAACCGCGCGATCAAGAAGGCGACGGGCAAGGCGCCCGCGCTCATCAAGAGCGGCGGGTCCATTCCTGTCGCGGGGATGCTCAAGGACAAGCTCGGCATCGACACGATCTTCATGGGCTTCGGGCTCGACGACGATCGCGTCCATTCGCCCAATGAGAAATTCGAACTCGAGTGCTTCGAGATCGGCAAGAAGAGCCATGCCGCGTTCATTGGCGAGCTGCTCGGCGGCTGATGGTTCAACCGGTAGCGCGGCGGGGAACGCCGGAGCATGGCATCGTTCAAGTGCCGGAGCCTCGCGGGGCTCAGGCGGCCTTGCGATCGCTCGCCTCGTCTTCGATGACGTCCACATCGCCCTCGCCCGATTCCTCGATGTGGGCGTTGGCGGCCTCTCGGGCCTCGCGCACCCGGCGGGCGTACTCGGACTTGAGGTGCGAAACCCGAAGTTTGAGGTCGTGGACCGCCTGGTTATTTGTCTGATGCACCGACAGCGTGTACAGCACGCACAGCGGCCCGAGCACAATCAAGGCTCCCAGAAACAGCCACGCCTCAACGGAAAACGGTGCCGGCATCTATTCACCATCGGCCGTGAAACCCGACGCCTTCATTCTCAGTACAATCTCAACGTGCGAAGTCCGGGAACTCACACCACATTCCGATTTCACCGCCTTCTGGCCCCTCTGGTGCGCTGCCTGGCCGTGGTCGCCGCGCTGCTCCTGTCGCACGCCACGGCCGCCCAGTCCGAGACCCCGACCGAGATCCAGATCGAGGTCGAGCGATTCGGCGTCGGTGGCACGATTCGCCCCGGCGACTGGACCGGCGTGCGCATCCGCATCAACGACAGCGCCCCCAAAGCCCGCGAAGTCGCGCTCCGACTTTCACCCCGTGTCGACCCCGACGGCGACGAGCCGATCTTTCAGCGTGACGTCACCACGAACCCCGGCCAATGGCAGGGCGCCTGGCTCTATTGGCGTGTGCCGCACTGGTTTGATTCGACCGACGTGATCGTGATCTCGGCGTACGAGGCGCTCGAATCCGGCTCGACCGACCGAACCGGAGCGATTGCGGTCTCCACCGCGCCCGTGGGCCGGCTGCTCGGGCAGGTCCGAGTGACGCCCAAGGGCTTTGCCCCCGCCGACGTCGGCCTGCTCGGGATGGTCGGCAATCGCCCGATGAGCCTGACGAGATACGCGGTTCGCAATCAGGGCGAGCGTTGGCGCGTTCTCGGCCACGAGCTCCAGGAATACGTCGCCATGACCCCGGCGGAGCTTCCCGACCGATGGATGGGCTACGCGCCCTTCGAATCGATTGTGTGGGGCGTGGGCGAGCCCGGCGAGGTCCGGGGCGAGCGTGCCGTCGCGTTGAAGGACTGGATCAATCGCGGCGGGCACCTCGTCATCGTGCTTCCGCCCGTTGGCGAGAATTGGACCAACCCGAGCGCCAGCGAACTCCACGAACTCCTGCCGCGCGTCACGGTGCGCCGCCGAGAGGGCATCGACTTGGAGCGATACCGCCCTTTGCTCGTCGATTCGCGCAAGGCTCGTCTGCCCAAGGAGACCGTGGTCCACGAGTTCACCCCGATGCCCGACGCGGCGCGCGGCGAGGCCATCCGAGTCTTCGATGGTCCTGATTCCGAGTGCGTCGTCGCCCGTCGCCTCGTCGGCCTTGGCATGGTGACCGTGGTCGGGCTCGATCTCGCTCACCGAACGCTGCTCGAACAGGAATTGCCCTTGTCGGATGTCTTCTGGAACCGCGTGCTGGGCCAGCGCGGCGAGCTTCCCTCGCCGCAGGAAGCCGAAGCGATCCGGGCTCAGAACTTCCTGTCTCGTTCCGGGGTGAACTTCGCCACCGACATCCCCGGCGAGATCGCCAAGACCCGAACCGCCGCCGCGGGCGTGCTCCTGGGCTTCGTCGTCTTTGTTGCCTACTGGCTGATTGCCGGCCCCCTGGGCTATGCGATCCTGAAACGCCGCAGCCAGGTGCAGCACAGTTGGCTCGCCTACGCCCTGGCGGCCCTTGCCTTCACCGGCATCGCCTGGGGCGGGGCAACCATGATCCGCCCGCGCAAGGTCGAGGCACAGCACCTCTCGTTCATCGATCACGTCTTCGGCCAGCCGCTCCAACGTGCGCGGACATGGGTCAGCATCCTCATCCCGTGGTACGGCCAGGCGACCGTGCAAGTCACAACCCCAACGCCCGATGGCTCCGGCCCAGGTAAGGCCGAGGGCATCGACCTCGCGGCGGCGTGGGAGTCCATCCAGGACGCCAAGGTCGGTGTCGGCGCGTTCCCCGATTCGCGCCCTTATGTGGTCGACGCTCGCAATCCCAACGCCGTCCGCGTGCCCACGCGGTCCACGGTCAAGCAGTGGCAGGTCGACTGGATCGGCGGCCCGCGCTGGAAGATGCCCGTTCCCGTCGACGACGCGGGCGATGCCTCGCCTTCCGCCGCCATCAAGTTCAACGCAGATCGAACGATCAAGGCCCTGCTCACCGGCAAGCTCAAGCACGAACTCCCCGGGCCGCTCAATGACGCCGTGATCATCGTCGTGCAGCGTCAGGCTTCGCTCGTCCGCTCTTCCGCCGACGGCCCGGAGCCCCGTCCGCTCACGACGAACATGATCTGCGACGCACGGGCCTACAAGCTCGCCAACCCGTGGCAGTCTGGCCAGGTGCTCGACATGTCGGTCGTGACTGCATCGACGGACCCGTCAACGCTTGCGTCGAGGCTCATGGAACGATTGCTCGGCTCACAATCCACGTCGACCATCCAGGGGGCGACGCGATCCAACCCCGGCCAGGTTGTCGACCACCTCACCGCCCTCAGCCTGTTCTCTCAGCTCGACCCACCCAAGCGCCAGCGGAGTGACACCTCCTCGTTCCCCGCCGCCAACCGCGCCGGCGCCCAGGGCCTCGACCTCGGCAAGTGGTTCACGCAGCCTTGCGTCATCGTCATCGGCGCGATCGGAACCACCAACGAGCCGGCGGAAACTCCAACGCCGATCTTTGTCGACGGCCAGCGCGTGCCGACGCAGGGCCGCACCTTGGTTCGCTGGATCTATCCAATGCCCGACGATCCGCCGTCCTTGTCGCCGCCCACCGACGAGGCGGTGCCGCCCGGCGTTCCCACCGAGCGTGGCGGATGAATCTGACCGATTGAATTGTCCGGGTCCAACGGGTTTGTTCGAGTGAGTCTTCCGGAGCCTTCGCGTGCCGATCATCGAGACCATCAACCTGACCAAGCGCTACGGCGAACTCACCGCGCTCAACAACCTCAACCTCACCATCAACGAGGGTGACTGCTTCGGCTTCATCGGGCCCAACGGCGCCGGAAAAACCACCACCATCAAGATCCTCGCCACGCTCCTCAAGCCCTCCAGCGGCCAGGCCAACGTTTGCGGCCTCACGGTCGGCTATCAGAACCGCGAGATCCGCCCCCTCATCGGCTATGTCCCCGACGAACTCGGCCAGTACGAGGACATGGTCGTGACCGAGTACCTCGAGTTCTTCGCCGCCGCCTACAACATCCACGGCATGCAACGCCGCAAAGTCGTCGGGGACGTGCTCGACCTCACCGACCTCACCGACAAGGCGACCGCGGAAGTGAACTCGCTCTCGCGCGGCATGCGCCAGCGCCTCAGCGTCGCGCGTGTCCTGCTCCACGACCCCAAGGTGCTGCTCATGGACGAGCCCGCATCGGGCCTCGACCCGCGCGCCCGCATCGAGATGCGCGAGCTGCTCAAGGAACTGAGCCGCATGGGCAAGACGATCCTCATCTCGTCGCACATCCTGCCCGAGCTGGCGGAACTGTGCAACGTGGTGGGGGTGATCGAGCGCGGCCAGCTCCTGTTCAACGGCGGCGTCGACGAGATCGTCAAGCGCGCCAAGCTCGGGCACGTCCTCCACGTCGGCGTCACCGAGCGCGTCGCCGACGCGGCCCAGTTGCTCGCACGCGTGCCGGGCGTGAAGAAAGTCGCGATGGCCGAGACCGACGGCGCGGCGAACAAGGGCGTCACGCTCCCCTTGATCCACGTCACCTTCGACGAAACCGCGGGCCGAAGCGCGTCGGACATCCCAAACGTTCTCGTGAACCACGGCTTCCGCATCAGCAAGTTCACCGAAGAGCCCGTGAACCTGGAAACCGCGTTCATGCGCCTCACGAAGGGACTGGTGCAATAGTCTCTGCCCGCAACGCGTCGCCTTCGTTGACGCGATCGGCGGTTCCCCACGCTTGTTGCCGGTTGGGTAGGCGAAAGATCGTGGAAACGTCTTGTCCCACATGCGGATACTCCACCAAAGGTCTGCCGGGCAATGTGTGCCCGGAGTGCGGGCTGTCGTACGAGGAGGCGAGGCGGCGGCGAGTCAGCCCAGCGCTCAAGATCGCGGCGTTGTCCCTTCTTACAGCGTGCCTATTCCTGGGTGTTCTGGCTGGAGTGTCTCTCGGCTCGGGGCTCCGAGACGCGGAAATTCTTTTGCTGTCCGTCTGGCTGATGATGTCCGTCGGCGCGAGTGCCCATTGGCCCGATATCCGTCGGCATCGCCTCAGCGCATGGCCTGCCGCAACGGTGATGGTTTTCGCGCTCGCCACGGTGGAGCTCATCGATCTGGCTACCCGTCCGGTTGGGGTTCCAACACGCGGTATTCCGCTCTGGGTGTACACTCCAGTACTTCCCATGATGCTCGCGCAGATCGGCCTCGTGGCTAGGCTCTGGATCTCTCCACGCTCACCAGATTGGCGGCGGTCAATGGTCTGCTCACTAGCGGTGACTGCGGGGCTCCTTGCCGTTTTCTTCTTCTGGGCCGCACGTGGCCTGGTCATCCCCGGAGTATCCGACTACACAGACCTCGATGGCTGGCTACCGGGCGGCCACCAACCACTCGTTTCGCGCGACGCCGCGTGGCGCGGTGTGATCTGGACCAGCGTTGCGATCGCACTACTTGGTACGCAGTGGCGTCCGCGAGGACGCGCCATCACGCCCAGTTCGTGACGTGCCAGTTCTTCTTGCCGCGACGGATCGCGATCACCTTGCCGTGGAGCAGGTCGCTCGTCTGGAGCTTGTCGTCCACGCCGACCTTGCGGCCGTTCACCGCGACCGAGCCCGACGTGAGGAACTCGCGGGCTTCTCGCTTCGACTGGGCCAGCCCCGTTTCAACCAGAAGGTCGAGCACCCCGACGCCTGCGCTCAGCGTGTCCTTGGCGTGCGAGCTTGTCGGCGCGCTGGCGAAGACCTCGGTGAGCAGCGCCTCGGGCAGCTGGGCGATGTCGCCGCTGAAGAGCGCCTTGCCCGCGTTCTCCGCGTGCTCCATGGCCTCTCGCCCGTGCAGCAGCGCCGTCGCCTCCTGCGCCAGCTTCCGCTGCGCCTCGCGGGCGCCAGGGTTGGCCTTCATCGAGGCTTCCAGCGTCTCGATCTCGGGCATTTCCAGCAGCGTGAAGGTCTTGAGGAAACGGATCACGTCCGCGTCCGCAGCGTTCAGCCAGAACTGGTAGTACGCGTACGGGCTTGTGCGATCCGCCGTCAGCCAGATCGCGCCGCTCTCGGTCTTGCCGAATTTCCCACCGTCGGCCTTGGTGACCAGCGGCCAGGTCAGGCCGTGCGATGATCGCTCCAACCGTGACTTCTCGTTGGCCTTGATCTTCGCGTCGATCTCGCGGGCCTCGGCGGAGTTCTTGTCCTCGAACTTGAGGTACCGCGAGACGAGCGAATCTTCCAGCTCGACCGACGCGCGGAAGGCCTCGTCGCTGCGCCGGATCAGGTCGATGCCGCACACGATGTTGCCGAACTGGTCCGAGCCGCCCATCTGGATCGTGACGTTTTCCTTTTCCCACAGGTGCTTGAAGTCGTAGGCCTGCAGGAGCATGTAGCTGAACTCGGTGTAGCTGATGCCCTGGTCGCGGTTGTGCAGACGCTCCTTCACCGATTCCTTCTGGATCATCATGTTGACCGAGAAGTGCTTGCCGATGTCGCGGAGCGCGTCGAGGAACGAGATGTCCTTGAACCAGTCGTAGTTGTTCCGGATCTCGGGGCGGCCAAGGCCCGCGTTGGCCCAGATCGCCTCATAGATCCGGCGCTGCCCCTCGACGTTGGCCCGGACCGTCTCCGGCGTGTTGAGCTCGCGCTCTTTGCTCTTGCCCGAGGGATCGCCGATCAGGCCCGTCGCGCCGCCCACGACCACGATCGCCTGGTGCCCCGCCCGGGCGAAGCGAACCAGCGCCATGATCCCGACGAGGTTGCCGATGGTCAGGCTCGGTGCGGTCGGGTCAAAGCCGACATACGCCCGCCGCGTGCCGCTCAAGAGGTGATGCGTCAGGGCCTCGTCGCCGGTGGTCTGTTGGACCAGGCCTCGGGCGTGCATGTCGGCAAGGAAGTCGGCTTTCGTCTGCATAGGTCCTGACGGTAGCGGCTATTTGCGGGCGCGCCTTGACGACCGAGAAGTCAGCTTGTACGCTTTGACACAAATGAGACTGAGTCTCAACAAATTCGGAGCCGTCGCTGGGAAGGCTGTTGCCCGCTGTCCGCTCCCGGCCTGGGCTCGCAGGCTCGGGCTGCTCGGCTTTCTGTTTTTCTTCGTGAAGGGCCTTCTGTGGTTGGTCGTGCCCGCGCTGGCGGGCCTATGGATCGCGAAGTGAAGGAGACGTGTCGATGAGCCAAGCCGCCGCGGTGGATGTGATGCAGACGCTCCGTGATCGCACGATAGAGAAGCACAAGTTGGCGGAGCGTCACCCGCTCCAGCACGCGCTGGCGATCGGAAAGCTCCCGCCCGAGCAGTACGCCGCCTTGACCGCTCAGTTGATGATCGTGCATCGCGAGCTGTTCGCGGCCCTCAACCGGTCGCGCGCCGTGCCCGCGATCGCCGCCGTGCTCCGCGATTACCACGACCACGAGCCTCGCTGCCGGCGCGATATCGAGCACTTTGGCGTGGACGCTTCCGCCGTTGCCGCCGGTATTGCGACGGCAAAGATGGTCGACGACATCAAGTTTGCTGAGGCGAGTTCAGCCTTGGACCTGCTCGGCGCGCTCTACGTCCTCGAGGGCGCGACCAACGGCGGGAAGTTCATCGCCAAGATGGTGCGCCGCGCGTATCGACTCGAGGGAATTGCGGGCACCGAGTCGCTCGACCCCTACGGCCAAGCGCAGCCCGAGCGGTGGGAGGAGTTCAAGCGATCGATGCGCGGCGTGGCTTTCGGGGAAGTCGAGATCGAGCGTCTGGTCGCCATGGCGTGCCGCACCTTTGACGCGGTGGCCGAGATCGGCGACGACGTGCTGAATGGACGCGTGTGAGACCAGCGGCGGAGCGTCCCGAGTCACGCCCAACTCCGACCGTCTGGATCGATCACCGTGCATCGTGGTGATGCGGTACTCCCGGCGAGCCGTCAATCTGGGCCCACGAAAAAAGCGAGCCGGGTGATGCGTCGCCGATGAGTTCGACGCGCCCTGCTCGCCCTGAAAGTGGCCTGTTTTCAGCACTGTCCAGCGTGTATCCGTCCGGCGTCGCGGGAGAGGAGGGTGGACTCCCGCGACGCGCATCGTCCCTAGGTCCTAGCGCGCCGCCTGGCCGTGGGGCTTGACGCCCCAGTCCGTGCGATCGGCCTTGTCGGCCCAGTGGCGCATGTCATTGAGCTGCTCCCAGTTCATGATCTGCCCGTGCCCGTCGATCATCGTGGCGACGGCCTTGCCGCGGTGACGAAGCGACACGAACCCGGAGTTCAGGCCGGGAGAATCCGCGTTCTCGTTGTACGCGTCCTCCCACATACGCCCGTTGGCCTCGGTGAAGATCGGCGGCTCGACGCGGCAGTATCCCTCGGGGCGCCCAAACTCCGGCGCGGCGGGGTACTCGCGATCGTGGGCCGACACAAAGGCCATCAGCTTGGTCGGACGAATGACCTCGTCGAGACGGTCGACGTACACCCGACCGTACATGGAAACGAACGCCTTGTCGAACGCTCCCGACTTGTCGTTGCCGCCCACAAACGTGGCGTTGACGCCCACCGATGGGTACAGGCTGATGACGTAGCGGTAGTCGGGGCGGCCGATCATCTGGGCCAAAAGCTTGTCGTCCTTGTACAGGCCGCGGAAGTCGTAGTTGAAGTAGGGCGCGATGCGCCATGGATAGCGCATGGCTTCTTCATTCTGGATGCGCTCGCCCTCGTGGTCGACGACCTTCATCGGGCCGTTCACCCACTTCTTGGCGGCGTAGCCCGGCAGCACCTTGCCGTTGTTGGCGTCGGCGTACAGGGTGTATGCCATGAGCAGATGTTGCGCCCCCGCGAGTTCTCGGCACTGCTTGCCATAAGCACGCGCCGAAGAGAGCGCCGGGAGCAGAATCGCGATCAGGATGGCGATGATCGCGATGACGACCAGGAGCTCGATCAACGTGAACGCTTGACGGTTATTCGGAAGCCTCATCGAACTTCCTCCTTCTGTAAATCGTGTCCCCTAAACGCCCACTTTCAGATAATTCTTGAGGCGTGGATCGACAAATCAACTTTACCCGACTACATTCGTGTTGTAAACTCGAATTTGGAGATTTGTGTCTTGAAGAGTTCAGCACGAAGTCTCTGAGTTTCGGGAGCCTCGCCCAACGACTTGGGCATGTTTGGAGAGAAAACATGAAGGCGAAGACATTTGCGGCGACTGCGTTCGGTCTTTGTGTGGCTTCTGGGGCGGTGGCGCAGCCTATTGCCGCCTCCTACCCGGTTCCCACCCTGGACCGCTGGATGTATCCCTTCGGCGGACAGCCGGGCAAGGAATTCGCGATTCCGATCTTTGGAGCCATCGAAATCCCCGGGTTCGACGATCGTGACGGCCAAGGCCTGTTCGGCTTTACCACTTCGGCCGAGGTTCCGGCGGGCCTGCCAATCACCCGCTATCGCGTCGTGAGCGCCAAACTCACGCTGACGGTCGCCGTGGACAACCAGTTCCAGTACGACCCCACCTTCGACTCGTTCCGCACCGTTCTCCAGCACGCCGACCCCTTGTATCTGGCGGATGCCGACGCCGGCAAGCCCGTCGAGGTCTTCGGCGTGGGCTACCGCAACGGCTGGACGGCACAGTCGTTCCAGGAGACCTCGGTCTTCGGCGGCGCGCCCATCGTTCCGCCGTCGGAGGGCGCCCGAAACTGCTTCAGCGCGATCTTCGATGCCAACGGCGTCGCGACCGACGTGTCGCGCCAGGTCCGGCAGCGCTTCGACGTGACTCCCATCGCCACCGGCACCATCGCCAACCTCGCCCCGGGCGCGTGGGTTCCGGTTGGCACCAAGGTCGTCTTTGATCTTAACGTCTGCGAGCCCACCGCCCAGGCCTACCTCCGCAAGAACCTCGCCGACGGACAGGTCCGCCTCATGGTTTCCTCGCTCTTCCCGGCCCAGGGCGGCCCGGATGGTGGCAGCGGTGCCTATTCCGCGTACTACACCCGTGAATCCCCGCTCGCCAACGGCAACACCGCCAAGCTCGACCTCGTGGTCGTTGTCTCCAACGGCGCCGATTTCAACAACGATGGCTTCGTGAACGGCGATGACTACGACCTCTTTGCCTCGTACTTCGACCAGGCCAACCCCCTGGCCGACTACAACGGCGACTGTTTCGTGAACGGCGATGACTACGACGCCTTCGCGGAGGCGTTCGAATAATCCCGATCGTTCCCGTTTGATGTCCACTCCTCTGTGAACGCCCCGGACGCCCCGGGGCGTTTTTCATCGCCATGGATACGGGGGGGGGGGATTCAGCGCACGCGGCTGACCACCGCGTCGGCCATGACCTGGAGAAGGGAGCGGGCCGGCGATTCCGGGATCCCGGCAAGCTCCACGATGGCCCTGGAGACCATGGCCTTGGCTGTGCTGCGAGCGTGCTCGATCGAGCCGGTGGATTCCAGGGCAACCGCGATCCGATGTGCGAGGTCGTGCGTCATCTCGATCGCGGCGTGGTCCAGCAGGTCCAGCATCCGCGAGCGATCGTGCGCCGACGCGGCCGCTAGGTGGTGAATGACCGGAAGCGTCGGCTTGCCCTTCTCAAGATCCTTGTGAACGGGCTTGCCGAGCATGGATCGCTCGCCGAAAAGGTCGAGCAGGTCGTCCTGGATCTGGAACGCAACGCCCAGGTGGCGTCCGAACGCCGCGAGTGACGCGGCGAGTGGCCGGCTCGCGCCGGCGTGGATCGCCCCGAGTTCGCAGGCGACCGCGATTAGCGCCGCCGTCTTGCGGTTGATGATCTCGAAATACGTGGGCTCGTCGATCGACCACGAATCACGGTGATGGAGCTGGAGTAGCTCGCCCTCGCACAACTCCACGCTCGCTCGTCCGACGGCCAGGGCGGTGGGGGCGTCGATCGTGGCGCACAAGCGGAACGCCGACGCGATGAGCATGTCACCCAGCATGACCGCCGTTTCATTGCCATGCAATCGGTTGACGGTTTGCCCGCTGCGCCGCGTGTCGGCCTCGTCGAGGACGTCGTCGTGGACGAGCGTCGCCATGTGGACCATCTCGCATACCGCGGCGACGGAGATCTGATTCTCGGTGAATGCGGCGTCGAAATCGGCGGCTCGGGTGCTGGCCGCGAGGCCGCACAGCAGCGTCAGCGACGGGCGCAGCATCTTGCCCCGGTAGCGCTCGACGTGGCGGCAGAGTCGCGCGACCGGCGGCAGATCCGACTCCAGGTGGCCGTCGAATCTGGCCTGCACCCGTTCGAGCCCCTGCGCGAGCGCCGCCTGGAGCGGGAGCAGATTCTCCGGGATTTCAAGCACGCCTCGCATCGCGGAAAGGGTAGGCGAGGGCGACCAGCTACTTCTCCGCGGAAATCCAGACGATGAAGCTCGGGCAGTCTTCGCCGGTCGTCGCGGGCAGGAAGATGCCGTTGCCGCCACCCTGGCCGTCGTCGCCTTCCCAGTAGATCGTGACGTGGCGGAAGCCGGCCTCGAGGAGCATCTCGCGGATTTCGGGGAGGCTGTAAATTCGCCAGTTGTACGAGAAGGCGCGGGGCATCGACGAGCCGTCCTTGAACTTGAAGTGGATGTAGCACTGGCACTCGTGGGTGATGGGGTTGAACGAGGCCTGCTGCCAGGTATAGGTGAAGCCGCGCTCCGGGCGCGACTCGCGGTGGGCCTTGAGGGTCTCCCATCCGCCGCAGGCGTCGAGGAACATCACGCCGTCTTTCACCAGCGAGCGATGCACCTCGCGGAAATAACGGACCATGAGATCGCGTTCCTTAAAGATCCAGTAGCTGAAATTGCACGCGAGCACGACGTCCGCCCGGCGGCCGGCGGCCACGGGCGTGAGCACGTTGCAGTTCACGAGCTTGACCCGCTTCTGTGCCGCCTCGGGCATTTTCGGCAGGTTGTGCTGCACGCCCCAGTCGAGGGTGGGCTGGTCGATGTCGAAGCCAACCGCGGAATTGCCGGGGCGACGCCGCGCGAACTCGCACGAGGTGTTGCCCGTGCCACAGAAGTCCTCGCGGAGGCGGGCGGGGAGCCGCCCGGTGATCCGCTTGAACCACTTGTCGATGAAATCAATCTCGGCCTTCACGTCCTGCACCGCGCGCTGGTACAGGTCGTGCCGATCCGAGCGCGACGCGATGGTCGCGCGACGGCGTGCGGGTGCGGGGCGGGACTTCTTGACGTTGCCTTTGGTCTGTTTGGCTGGCATGGGGCGAAGAGGATAGCCGAATCAGCGGGGGCTATGCTGGATGGGTCTGGGTCGAAATGGCCGGGCTCGTCGCCCGCCAAAGGGGCTTCCCTGCATGAAACTGACGATGGTGGGGACGGGGTATGTCGGCCTGGTGACGGGTGTGTGCCTGGCGAACACGGGCAACCACGTCCTGTGCCTTGACATCGACCCCGAGAAGATCAAGCGGTTGCGTGCGGGCGAATGCCCGATCTATGAGCCGGGCCTCACCGAGCTCCTGCAGCGGAACATCGCCTCGGGTCGGCTTGCGTTCACGCTCGACAAGAACGAGGCCTATCGCGACGCGGAGATGGTCTTCATCTGCGTCGGCACTCCCAGCGATGAACGCGGGCACGCGGACCTGAAGTACGTCCACCAAGCCGCGGACGACATCGCCAGGGTGATGAAGTCGCTCGACCCGGACGCGGTGAAGAAGACCGTGGTTGTGAAGTCCACGGTGCCGGTCGGCACAACGCTCTCGGTCAAGAAGCGGATCATCGAGGGCACGGGAGGAGTGGTTCCGTTCAGCGTCGCCAACAACCCCGAATTCCTCAAAGAGGGTGATGCGGTCAACGACTTCCTCAAGCCCGATCGCGTGGTCTGCGGCGTGGAAGACGACGACGCGGCCCAGCGCTTCCGGGACCTCTACGACCCCTTTGTCCGCAACGGGCACCCCATCATCGTTATGGACATCCTCTCGTCCGAGATGGTGAAATACGCCAGCAACAACTTCCTGGCGACCAAGATCTCGTTCATCAATGAGATGGCGATGCTGTGCGAGGTGTACGGCGCCGACATCGGCAAAGTGCGCGAGGGCATGATCGCCGACCGCCGCATCGGGCACGAGTTCCTCTACCCCGGGCTTGGCTACGGTGGGTCGTGCTTCCCGAAGGACACGCTGGCGTGCATGATGATGGGCGACAGCACCGGGCATCCGATGCTCTTGTCGCGGGCCGTGCATGAGGTGAACCAGAATCAGCGCGGCCGCTTCTTCGCGAAGATTGCGGACCATTTCAAGCCACGCGGTGGGCTTGCGGGCAAGAAACTGGCGTTCTGGGGTCTCGCGTTCAAGCCGCGAACCGACGACATTCGAGAAGCTCCGGCGCTCACGCTCGTGCGTGCGGCTCTTCAGGCGGGTGCGACGGTGGTCGGCTATGACCCCGTGGCGGGCCCGAACGCGGCGGCCGAGGTCGGCGCGGGTCTCGTGCTCGCGACGAACATGTACGCCTCGCTCGATGGCGCGGATGCGCTGATCGTGTGCACCGACTGGGATGATTTCAAGAGCCCGGACTTTGCGGAAGTGCGGAAGCGCCTGCGCGAGCCAACGCTCTTCGACGGGCGGAACCTGTACCGGCGCCAGATGATGGCCGACCTCAAATTCAACTACTACTCGGTCGGTCGTGCGCCGGTGAAGGCCTGATCGGCGGATGACGCATGGCCAAGAGTCGCACGCGACGATCGCGCAAACAGATGCTCATTGGGGCGCACTCGCCCCCCGCGAACGCTCGAGAGGAGTCCGCGGCCGATTGGCATGTGGTGAAGGGCGACTGGCTATCTGCCGCGGCGGATCTTCCGCTTGATTCGGTGGACTTTCTGTACGCCGATCCGCCGTTTAACACGGGCAGAACTCAGTCCTCTCCCGCGCGCGCCGCCGCGAAGGGGCGAGACAGTGAAGCGGCGTACCTCGATCGCTGGGCGACGATGGGCGATTACATCGCATGGCTGCGCGAGCGGCTCGTCGCCACGCGCCCCGCCATGAAGCGATCGGGCGTCATCGCGATCCACTGCGACCATCGCGCGTGCCACCACATCCGCCTCCTGCTTGACGAGTTGCTGGGCGAGGCCAATTTCGTCAATCACCTGATCTGGTCCTACGGCCTCGGCGGCTCGTCGCCCCGTCGCTTTGCCCGCAAGCACGACGACATCCTCGTGTACGCGATCGACGCCGATCGGTATTTCTTCGAGCCGCCCATGGTGCCCGCGACCAGCCAGAGGCTCCGCGGCCAACTGAAGAAGGCGACCGACGTGCTCGACATCCCGTCCCTCAACAACATGGCCGCGGAACGAACCGGATATCCGACTCAGAAGCCCTTGGAACTCTTGACGATGCTGGTCGCCGCGTTTTCACCCCGGGGCGGCACGGTGCTCGATCCGTGCTGCGGGAGCGGGACGACGATCGAGGCCGCGGTGCATCTCGGCCGAAACGCGATCGGGTTTGACCTGAACCCGCGAGCGGTGGAGATCGCGTCCCGACGCCTGATGACCCGCGCATCTTGTGGTTCAAGAGGTTGATCGAGCCGGGGTCCGAACCCCGGCGCTCACCCGGCGTAGAGTTCATCGCATGCAATTCCTCTGGCGCCTCTACCAGCGCCGCATCGTGAACGTCAACATCAACGTGGCCGCCGCGGGCTTCCTCGCCCTGGCGCCCACGGTGGGCATCATCCACCTGCTCACGACGCTGACGCACATGCCCGAGCCCGAGGACATGTCGCAGGGCCAGAAGCTCTTCATCAACGGCATGACGTTCATCGTCGATATTTTCTTCGACGTCGTCATCTACTACGGGCTGCACTGGCTGGCCAACCACTCGCCGTGGCGAAGCGAGAAGCTCGCCGACGCCTCCAAGCCGCAGTTTCTGAAGGACGCGTCGATCGTTCAGTTCGAGCGGGCGTGCCTCTCGCCGCTCTTTTACGTCATCGCGCTGGGAGGGCAGAACCTGCTCCTCCAGCTCAACGTGAACGCCGCCGCCGCAACCGCGGTTTGCTTCACGGCTGCGATCCTCGTCTCACGCGTACTCCACACCCTGTGGATGCTCCGCCAGGAACGCCTCGCCCGCGCCAAGGCGGCCGGCGCGTCGCCCGACGCCAATTCCAAGGCGGCCTGATCCCGCGCCCGATCCATGTGAAAACGCCCCGCGAAGGCGCGGGGCGTCGGTGAACGTGGGGCCAAGTGCCGCGGGAGGTCCGCGGCGCTCACTTGATCGTCAGCATCTCGCGGTATGTCGGCATGGGCCACAGGTCGGCCGGGATGCGCTCCTCCAACTGATCGACCACTTCACGAAGGTCGTTCATCGCGCCGCGCACCTTGTCGCGCACGTGCGCGGCGTGGGTGTGGACGTCCGCGTCGTGGTGGTCCACCGCCTTCTCGAGCGCCTCCACCGCGTCACGGAGGGAGTCGACCAGCGCCGAAAAACTCTCCAGCGCCTCGCGCGACTTGGACGTGTCGATATCGGCCGCCTCGGTCACGGAGATGTTCTCGGCCTGCTCGGTCTGGTAGCGGATCGCCGCCGGCAGGATCAGCGTCCGCGCCATCAACATCGCGGTCTCCCCCTCGATCAGCACCTGCTTGCAGTACTTTTCGAGGAAGACATGCTCGCGGCTCTCCAGCTCGACCTTGCTCAGCACCTTGAACGCGGAAAACAGATCGGCGTTCTTCTTGTCGCTCAGGGTCGACAACGCCGCGACCGACTCGCGGTGGTTGGGAAGACCGCGCTTCCTGGCCTCGTCGTGCCAGGACTTGTCGTACCCATCGCCATTGAAAATCACGCGCTTGTGCTGCTTGATGATCTTCTGGAGCACGCCCCGGACCGCGCCCCGGACCTTCGCTTCGTCGCCGGCGTTCTTGCCGATCGCCTTTTCGAGCTGGACGCACAGGAACGAGAGGCTGTCGGCGACGATCGTGTTGAGCACGGTCGTCGGCCAGGCCACCGCCTGGCTGGAGCCCACCGCGCGGAACTCGAACTTGTTCCCCGTGAACGCGAACGGGCTGGTGCGGTTGCGGTCGCCCGTGTGCCGTGGGATCTGCGGCAAGCTCGTCGCCCCGAGGTCGAGGTTCGTCCCCTTCATCGTGCTCTTGGCCCCGCCCGACTCGAGCTGGTTCACAATGTCGCTCAGCATGTCGCCCAGGAAGATCGACATGATCGCCGGCGGGGCTTCGTTCGCGCCCAGGCGATGGTCGTTCGACGCGTGCGCCACGCTGGCCCGGAGCAGGTCGGCGTGCAGGTCCACCGCGCGGATGACCGCCGCCAGCGTGCAGAGGAAGATCATGTTGGTGTGCGTGTCGTCGCGCGGGTCGAGCAGGTTCGAACCGGTGTCGGTGGCCAGAGACCAATTGACGTGCTTGCCCGAGCCGTTGATCCCCGCGAAGGGCTTCTCGTGCAGCAGGCACACGAAGTTGTGGCGCGGCGCCACGCGGCGCATCGTCTCCATCACCAGCATCTGGTGGTCCGACGCGACGTTGGCGGTCTCAAAGGTCGGGGCCAGCTCGAACTGGCATGGGGCCACCTCGTTGTGACGCGTCTTGACGGGCACGCCGAGGCGATACAGATCGCGCTCGACCTCGGCCATGAACGCCATGACTCGCGTCGGGATGCTCCCGAAGTAGTGGTCCTCGAGCTGCTGGTGCTTGGGCGGGCGGGCGCCGAAGAGCGTCCGTTCGCACGCGATCATGTCCGGGCGATCGTAAAAGTATTCGCGGTCGACCAGGAAATACTCCTGCTCGCACCCGCACGTCGCCGTCACCCGGCTCACACCCTGGTCGGCGCTGAAAATCTTGAGCAGGCGGACGGCCTGCTCCGAGACCGCGTCCATCGATCGCAGCAAGGGCGTCTTGTGGTCGAGCGCCTCGCCCGTCCACGAAACAAACGCCGTCGGAATGCACAGCGTCACCGAGCCCGCGTTCCTCGACAGGAAGACCGGGCTGGTGCAGTCCCAGGCGGTGTAGCCGCGGGCCTCGAAGGTGGCGCGGATGCCGCCCGAAGGAAAGCTCGACGCGTCGGGCTCGCCCTGAACGAGCGCCGAGCCGGTGAACTCGGTCAGCGCCCCTCCATGCCCGTCCGGCGCGATGAAGGCGTCGTGCTTCTCCGCGGTCTGGCCAGTCAGGGGCTGGAACCAGTGGGTGTAGTGCGTCGCGCCGCGTTCGATCGCCCAGTCCTTCATGGCGGCGGCCACAACGTCCGCCAACTGTGGGTTCAGCCGCTCGCCCTTGGTCAGGGTCCGCTGCAACGCCTTGAACACGTCCTTGGGCAGGCGCTGACGCATGACGCGATCGGTGAAGACATCCTCCGCAAAGAGTTCCTCGCTGGGGATGTACGAAAGAGTGGTGGGGTTCATGATTCGGGCTCGGGTGTCGGAAGAACTCGAAATGCTCATGGATCAGACTCCGTCTGGATGATTCGCACGCCGATCCTCGGCACGCGGAAAAAACCGGGGATTGCTCGCGGCGCCAAAAGACCATGCCGCGGGCGGGAGAGATGTTCAGGAATAGCCCAACACACAGGGCGGGATTGCCGAAAAGGCCGGTCGCCATACAGCGATCGCTCGGGTCAGGGTGACGATGCACCCGACTCGGCGGGCTGACCGGCCGATGTTTGTCGTGCTTGCAGACCCTGGAACAGCTCGCCAACGAAGCTCGAAGCCTCCGCGACCGGATCGCGGCCCGCCGCGTCCGCCTCGCTCATGCGGCGGACCAGCGCGCTCCCCACGATCGCTGCGTCCGCGGACTCCGTCACCGACTGCACGTGCGCCGCGTTCGAGATGCCAAACCCGACCGCGATCGGCAGTTCGGTCACCTCCCGCAGCTTGTTGACGCGCCCCGCGATTTCCGGAGCTTCCGCGCGTTCGCCTGTAATCCCAGCTCGCGCCAAGAGATACACGAACCCGGACGAGGCGGCCACGATCTCCTTGGCCCGCGAGAAAGGCGTCGAAGGCGAGATCAGAAGGCTGGCCGCGACCCCGCGCTCGCGGCAGGTCGACAGCAGCACGCCCGACTCCTCAAGCGGCGCATCGGGGAAAATGAACCCGTCGAACCCCGCGTCGGCGGCCTTGGCCACAAACTCCGCTGGCCCGCCCATGCGGTGCACGATCGACACACTCACCATCGCCACCAAGCCGATCGAGAGCCGGTCGCGGACCGAGCGGACTTCGTCAAGGACCGACTGGGGCGTCGAGCCCCGCTGCAGCGCGACGTGCATGGCCGCGGCGATGACCGGCCCGTCGGCGATCGGGTCCGAGAACGGAATCCCAACCTCAACAATGCTGGCCCCGGCGGCCTGCAACGCGGGCAGAATCTGAGCGGTGGCACCCAGGTGCGGGTGTCCGCCGCAGATAAACGGCATCAGGGCCCGTTTCCGCTCCTGCCTGAGCGTCGTGAAGATCTGCTCAACGCGGTTCACGGGCTTGAGTATTGCGCGCTGTTACTGAAGAGTCCAATGGAACTCGTGGCGAACCGCGATCGGGATCGCTTGGGTCGGCGGGCTGCGGGGCGCGTGCCGATAGAGCCGGCCCGGTCAAATGATCACATCGCGGACCTGCTCCAGCCCTTCGGTCAGGACTTTCGGCCCGTTTTCGGTGATGTAGACGTCGTGCTCGTAATGCACCGTGAGCGAGCCGTCCTTGGAATAGACCGGCCATTCCTTCGGGCGCTCCAGCGTCTGGCCGGTGCCGACCGCGATCATGGGCTCGACCGCCACCAGCGTGCCGGGTCGGCAAGGCTCAAAGGCCTCGGGCCACTCGCCCGGATAGGTCGGGACGACATTGGAAACAAAGGGACGATCGTGCAACTCGCGCCCGTAGCCATGCCCGCCCAGTCCGCGGACCAGGTGGAAGCCGTATTTCGTCTCCACGATGTCCTGAACGGCTTTCGCCCACGCGAGAAACGTATTGCCGGGGCGAAGCTCCTGCAGGCCCCTGGACAGCGACTCTTTGCCGCAGTCCGTGAGTTTTTTCACGAGCGGCGAGGGTTGTCCGAAGACATAGGTCCAGGCCGCATCGCCGATCCAGCCGCGGTAGCGCACGCCGATGTCGATCTTCAGGACATCGCCATCCTTCACGGGGTGCGGGTAGTACCCGGCCGTCCCGTGGACGACGCACTCGTTGAGCGAGAGGCAGGCGTACGACGGAAAGGGCACGCGCTTCGCGCCCTTGTAGTGAAGAAAACACGACGCGCAACGCAGGTCGTCAAGAACCTTGGCGACCTGCTGGTCGATCTGAGCCAACGTCACACCCGGGCGCAGCCACGCCGCCAGCTTGTGGTGCGTCTCGACCACCTTTCGGGCGGCGGCGAGAGCTCCCTCGGCCTCGATGGCGGAAACTCTCGGGACATGAAGTGACGGAGAAGCCATTGGTTCGTCATCGTAGGTGCCCGTCCGCCTCAGGTCAGCGGGCGCACGAGCTTCCCGCCCACGAAAACGTGCGAGATCGGAGGCCCGCCAAGCTCATAGACGATCGCCCGCTCGTCGGTATCCGCCAGGAGCACGAGGTCCGCCCGCTGCCCGGGTGCGACCTGTCCCCGATCGCCAAGGCCCAGCACGCACGCCGGGTTCAACGTCGCCGCGACGATCGATTCCGCCGGCGTCATCCCGCAGCCGCGGACGCCCATCGCCATCGCCAAGGGCATGGATTCGGTCGGGGCCGAGCCCGGGTTGCAGTTGGTCGCCAGCGCGATCGCCGCGCCGGCGTCGATCATCCGGCGGGCGCTTGCGTATGGCGAGCCCAGGTGCAGGCACGCCGCGGGCAGCACGACGCCGATCGAGAGCGACGCGCCGATCGCGCGGATCTCCGCGTCGGTCATGGCTTCAAGGTGGTCGCAACTGACCGCGCCGATCGCGGCCGCGTGCTCGACCATGCCGAGGCTGTTGAACTGGTTCGTGTGGACACGGATCGGATGCCCGAGCGAACGAGCACGCTCAAACAGGCGAGCGCAGTCGGCGAGGCTCCACGCGCCCTTTTCGCAATACGCGTCGACAGCGATCCCCGGAAACTCGGCGTGAACCGCGTCGAGCGTGCCATGGATCGTCGCCTCGATGAAGCCCGGCCGGTCGTTGTCGATCGCGTGGGCGATGAGCGCGGTGGGGACGACGGTGCCCGGAAAGCCGCCCTCCGCGCGACCGATGGCGCGGAGCATCTTCCGCTCGTGCTCGGCCGACAGGCCGTACCCGGATTTCACCTCGATGGTGGTCGTGCCGAACGCGAGCATGCGGGCAAGGCGTGCCGAGAGCGATGATACCAGCTGATCTTCCGTCGCCGCCCGCGTTGCACGCACGGTCGACATGATCCCTCCGCCGGCCTGCAGGATCTCGAGGTACGTCGCGCCCGCGAGTTTTCGTTCCCACTCGTCGATCCGCGAGCCCGCCCAGCACGCGTGGGTGTGGCAATCGACGAGCGCCGGCATGAGCACGCGGCCTTTGGCGTCGATGGACACGTCCGGCGGACGTACGAACTGAATGCCCGGATTACTCGGTGCGACCAGCGAAATCCTGTCGTCCACGATGAGCACGTCCGCGCGGTCGATCACCCCGAGATCGCGCATGGACGCGCCGCGCCGGGGCCGATCGCCCGCCAGGGTCAGCACACGCGCGTTGTGGATCAGGGTCAGCATGGAGCGCAATGCTCACGCGGGCGGCAAGGCCCGCAGGAATGTCAGGAACAGATATGCCGCAAGGCGAGCCGTGCGCCCGTCGGGATCGTGAGGAGGGCTCAGCTCCATGATGTCGAAGCACGCCAGCCGCGGATGCGCCGCCGCGGCCTCGACCCACGGGACCAGTTGCGAGGGGGACAGCCCGCACGGGTTCATCGCGCTCACGCCCGGGGCGCTCGACGCGTCGATAGAGTCCATATCCACGCTCACGAACAGCGGCCTTCCCTGGGGCAACTGCAGCGGCCCCGCGGGATCGAGCATCTGCCCGCCCTGCTCGCGGAACCACGAGACGTGCTCGTGCGAGTTCACGATTGCGTCGAATCCCACGATCGAGAGCAAATCGGCGGCACCGACTTCAATCAAGCGTCGGAATCCCATGCCGCTCCCGGGCGTCTCACGCACGTCGAGGTGCGGATCAAAGTACAGCCCCGCCATCGGCGAACGGATCTGCCGATGCACGCCCTGCACAAAGGCAAACGTGCAATCGTGCCCGCCGCCCACCGCGATCGGGAGCAAGCCCGCGTCGGCGATGGCGAGCGAGGCCTCGCTGATGCGTCGGTGCGTCTCGTGCAAGGCCGCGATGGCGTCGCTGTTGTCGAGCGACGCCGGCCCGTCAAACGCCGCCGGAACGACGTCTCCGGCGTCAAACACGCGCGGCCATTCGTGCCCGTCCGGGCGAGCCACCCCAAGGCGCGCCAGTGCCCGTCGAAATTCACGCGGGCCTTCCGCGGCGCCGGGGCGACCATTGTTCAATCGCACGCCGATGTCCTGCGGGAGGCCGAGCAACCCGACGCGGCAGCCCTCGGGGCGGTCGCATCGGACGAGCGAGGCGAAGCGTGCCGCAGGGATGTCAGCGGGCCACACGCCCGGCGTGGTGTGCGGGATCATGCACCCACTGTATCGCGGGCGGAGAAGCGTGCGCGGCACTAGACTGTCGGCGTCCCCAGCAAGGAGCCAACCATGCCAAGAGCCGTCACGTTGTTCACGGGCCAGTGGGCCGACCTTCCCCTCGAAGTCATGGCCGAAAAGGCCAAGTCGTTCGGCTATGACGGGCTCGAGCTCGCCTGCTGGGGCGATCACTTCGACCCGGTCAAGGCGATGCGCGACAAACGCCACTGCCAGAGCCGCTGGGAAATCCTGCAAGCCCAGGGCCTGCAGTGCTACGCGATCTCCAGCCACCTCGTGGGACAGGCCGTCTGCGATCCGATCGACGCGCGCCACAAGTCAATCCTCCCCGAGCGAGTCTGGGGCGACGGTAACAAGGAGGGCGTGCGCAAGCGCGCCGCCGCCGAGATGATCACGACCGCCAAGGCCGCGGCCAAGTTCGGCGTGAAAGTCGTCAACGGCTTCACGGGGAGCAGCGTGTGGCACAAGCTCTATTTCTTCCCGCCCACCTCGCCCAAGGAGATCGACGACGGCTTCAAGGACTTCGGCAAGCGCTGGACGCCCATCCTCGACGAGTTCGCCGCCGTCGGCGTGAAGTTCGGTCTGGAGGTCCACCCGGGCGAGATCGCGTATGACATCTACACCGCCCAGCGCGCCATCGAAGCGGTCAACGGGCACCCGGCCTTCGGCTTCAACTTCGACCCGAGTCACCTCCTGTGGCAGGGCGTCGACCCCGCGATCTTCGTCGACACCTTCAAGGATCGCATCTGGCACGTCCACATGAAGGACGTCGCCACCAACATGAACGGCACGGCGAGCATCCTCGGCTCGCACCTTCCTTTCGGCGATCACCGGCGCGGTTGGGACTTCCGCTCCGTCGGCCGTGGGCACGTCGATTTCGACGCGATCATCCGCGCCCTCAATCGCGCCAACTACCAGGGCCCGCTCAGCGTCGAATGGGAAGACGCGGGGATGGATCGCGAGCATGGCGCGAGAGAAAGCTGCGAGTATGTTCGCGGCGTGGATTTCACGCCCTCCGGCGTCGCCTTCGACGCCGCGTTCGACAAGGAAGAGAAGGCTAAGAAGTAGCGGCTCGTGCGGACGGGTGCCGGTGAGCCTTGGGGTCGTTTCGCCCGGCGCGTGCGCCGAGCCGAACGGAAGGGAAGTTCGCAGTCTGCCGGAGATTGGCCGTGAGCAAAGTTCTTCGCATGGGCATGGTTGGCGGCGGTCGGGACGCGTTCATCGGCGCGGTGCATCGGACCGCCGCCTGCCTGGACCACCGCGCCCGATTGGTCGCGGGCGCCCTGTCCTCCACGCCGGAAAAGTCCAAGGCCTCGGGGCGCGACCTCGGCCTCGACGATCGGAGGAACTATGAACGCTGGGAGGACATGCTCGAGGGCGAGCTGCTCCTTGGCGAGGACGAGCGGATCGATTTCGTGTGCATCGTCACGCCCAACCATGCCCATTACCCCGTGGCCAAGGCGTTCGCCTCCGCCGGCATCAACGTGATCTGCGACAAGCCGCTGGTCCACACCTCCGAGCAGGCACGCGAGCTGGTTCAGATCGTCAAGAAGACCGGCGTGGTCTTCGCGGTCACCTACAACTACTCCGGCTACCCGATGGTGAAGCACGCCCGAGAGATGGTCTCCTCCGGCGCGATCGGAGATGTTCGCAAGGTCATCGTCGAATACAACCAGGGCTGGCTCGCCTCGGCGCTGGAGAAGAGCGGGCAGAAACAGGCCGACTGGCGCACCGACCCCGCCCGATCGGGCCTGGGCGGCGCGATCGGCGATATCGGAAGCCACGCCGAGCAGCTCGTCTCCTACATCACCGGCCTCTCGCTCGATTCCATCTGCGCCGATCTCACGACCTTCGTCCCGGAGCGGCGCCTCGACGACGACGCCAACGTGCTCCTCCGCTTCAAACCCCGCAACGCCGTCGAGGCCCGCGGCGTGCTCATCGCCTCGCAGATCGAGATCGGCCACGAAAACGACCTGCGCATCCGCGTCTTCGGCTCCAAGGGCACGCTCGAGTGGCGCCAGGAAGACCCCAACGTCCTCATGCACCGACCCGACGGCGCGCCCGAGCAATTCCTCCGTCGCGGCAACGGATACCTCTGCGATGCCGCCAAGCGCGCCACGCGCCTTCCCCCCGGGCACCCCGAAGCCTTCTTCGAAGCCTTCGCCAATGTCTACCGAAGCGCCTACGACGCGATCGAAGCCCGGCACCTCGGAAAATCCGGCACCGGCGGCGTCGGGCTGCAAGGCGCCTATGACTACCCGGATGTCTTCGATGGCGCCCGCGGCGTGCATTTCATCGAACGCGTCGTCGAAAGCTCCCGTGCCGATCGCAAGTGGACCCCGGCCTCCTTCCCGCTTTGAATTGAGCATGGCAATGCCACTTCGGTCACTCGGGCGTGCGATCGTGCTCGGCTCCGCCCTGCTCGGTTCGGTCGTCGCCTCGTCGTTGCTCACCGCCTGCACGACCTCACCCTGGCAGGCAACCTATACCGCGCTCTCCACCGAGCCGCTCTCGCCCACAGCCGACGTGCGAATCCGCGCCGTCTCGTGGGAGAGGCTCGAACCGGTGCTCAGAGACCTGGATGCCGAGGCCGCCAAGTCCGATGCGCCGCCAGAGGAATGGCCCGCCGACCTGCGTTCGAAGCGTCAGGCCACGCTGCTCGACGCGCTTCAGGTGACGCGTGATGCCGGCGGCGTCGACATCATCGGGCGCTCGGCCTTCAAGACCACGGACACCGTCGAGCCCGAAGACGGCCAGCTCGCCGCGCTCGCCCGACAGAAGGGCGCGAACCTCGTTGTCTACTCGCGCTCATACCTCGGGAAGACCGAGAAGATCGTCCAGGAGCCCGTGACGACCTATTCCTCGGGGTCGGAATCGTGGTGGGGGAGCGATGCCCGCCGCCGTCGGCGTCACGTCGACTTCAGCGAGACCAGCACGTCGTGGGTGCCCATGAAAATCCAGGCCGACGAGCACTTCTTTGTCGCGTACTTTCTCAGGACGAAGTAGTTCACGACTGGGCATCCGCCACTTAGCGCCACTTCACTCGAAGTGGTCTGGTGCGCCTGGATGTTTCCATGATATTCACCGGTGCGTCAAGGGTGGGCTTCGCGCCCCGCCATTGCCCGTTGCCTCCTGCCCATTGCCACCATCGCGCACGAAAAAGCCCCGCGCTCGCGGGGCTTGATGTTGCAAAGCAGCGTGCCGATTTTCGGATGCTCAACGCTTCGCGAGCAGGTCGCGGATTTCCTTGAGGTAGAGCTCCGAAGGCGCCGGGGCGGCAGGCGGCGGCGGGGGAGCCGCTTCCTTCTGCTTCTCGAACCGGGTCTTGGCGGTGTTCATGGCCTTGATGACCATGAAAAGGCAGAAGGCGACAATGATGAACTGGATGATGGTGTTGATGAACTCGCCGTAGCCGATCACGACGTCGTTGACCGCTCCCGCCGTGCCCTTCTCCAGCAGCTTGAACGTCTTGTCCTTGAAGTCGACGCCGCCCGTCAGGTACCCGATCGGCGGCATCATGACCTTGTCGACCAGCGTGGACACGATCTTGCCAAACGCCCCGCCGATGATCACGCCGACCGCCATGTCGACGACGTTGCCTTTCATGGCAAAGTCGCGAAACTCCTTGAAAAGACCCATGAATTCACTCCTTGCGCTCAAGAGAAACGGGGAAGGACGCCAGAACGGCATCCGGGAAAACCCCGGTGAGCTAGAAAGAGAATACCAGCATTACGAAATAGTCAACATCGTTGCGCTTCCGACCTTCGGGCGTGCTGTCGTAACGATCTTCCACGCCGAGCTTTAGGCTCATATTGCTCTTTTCATCCACCACGATCTGCCACCCCGCCTTGGCCAGAAAGCGGTAGGGTCCGAAATCATCCAGGGCCGGGTAGAGATCGAAGTTCGCGAAGATGTCGTTCCGTTCGTTGAGCTTGTGGGCGTAGTCCAGCCCCAGCAGCCCTTCGGGCACGATCTTGTTCTCGCTCCCGCCGATCTCCTGGCTGGCGCCGGCGCCGACCCGCCCGAGGAGCAGCGTTTTGTCGTTCTTGATGAACTCGTATCCGACACCGCCGTAGGCCGACCAGCGCCAGTCCCAATTCTGGAAATAGTCGTACTCCACCTTGCCCTGGGCAAAGAGCCGCCACGGCGCGTTCAGCTTCCAGTCATTGCGGATGTTGGCCTCGAAGCGGTCCTTTGCCTTCTCGCCGCTTTCAGAGCCGAAGGCGTAAGTGAAGCCGACCGTCGTGTCGTACTTCGACGATTCGCGCTTGCCGTTGAGGCCCGCGCGGAAGTTGAGAGTCTCGCTGTTGCCGTCGGACCCGTTCAGGCCAAACTCCGCATTCCACTTCCATCCCTTCCAGAAACTTGCAGGGTCGACTGGGACGCTCGGTGCGGCCGCCGGATCACCAGCCGGCTGCGCTGGAATCTCAGCCAAGTCGGCCCGCGCGACGCGCACCGCGCCCAGGAGCGGGCTCATCACGGTCATTCCTTCGGAGTCCATGTCGACAACGCGCCCGTTGACGCGCTCGCCGGACTTGAGCGCAAAAGTGGACAACTCGCCCGCCAGCGATACGCCCGGCAGGCCCAACGCCGCAGCGCCGCCCAGAGCGCGCAGCAACAACGTGAAACGTACACGATCAACCATGATTCGACTCCTTTGACGCCGCGCCACCCGGCGCGGGCCGACATCGTACCGGCGCTTCTGCTCGCAGCCTCGCCATGCCTCTTTGCGGAAATCCGGCGGCCTACCGTTCGGTCCCATGAACGCAGGCCAAACATCCACGAAGCGGGCGATCTCGAATACTCGAATTGGAGACTCGCATCTCTGGTCTCGAACGCTGATTCCGACCACGCGCGAAGCACCCGCCGACGCCGAAACTCCGTCGCACGTCCTTCTCTCTCGCGCCGGTTTCATCCGCAAAGTCTCCGCCGGCGTCTACGACTACCTCCCCCTCGCCTGGCGCGTCCTCACGAAAATCTCCGGCATCGTCCGCGACGAGATGAACAACGCCGGATCGGTCGAGCTCTTCATGCCCGTCATCGTCCCGATGGAGTTCTACCAGGAGACCCGGCGCCACGAGGCCTACGGCGACCTGCTCTTCAAGGTCACCGACCGCAAGGGCAACACAGCCGCCCTCGGGCCCACCCACGAAGAGACCATCACCGAGATGGTGAAGGGCTCGGTCAACTCCTACAAGCAGCTCCCGCTGTCGCTCTACCAGATCCAGACCAAGTTCCGCGACGAGGCCCGCCCGCGCGCGGGCCTGCTCCGCTGTCGCGAGTTCATTATGAAGGACGCGTACACCTTCCACACCAAGCTGGAAGGCCCCGGCGGCCTCAACGAGGCCTACGACGCCATGTACCGCGCCTACAGCAACATCTTCTCGCGCTGCGGCCTGGACTACACCGCCGTCGAGGCCGAGTCCGGGCCCATCGGCGGCTCGGCCTCCCACGAATTCATGATCAACTGCGCCAGCGGCGAGGACACGATCCTCAAGTGCCCCGTTTCCGGCTACGCCGCAAACGTCGAAAAATGCGAGATCGGCGAACGTCCGCGCGGCACCTTCGCCGAGCCGCCCACCGGCGAACTGACCGAGGTCCACACGCCCAACCTCCCCGGCATCGATGAGGTCGGCAAGTTCATGAAGGTCAAGCCCGATCGCATGCTCAAGACGATCGTGTTCCAGACCAGCAACAAGACGCCCGGCTCCATCGCGCCGGACGGCGTGAAGTGGATCATCGCCGTGGTCCGCGGCGACCACGACGTCAACGAGGGCAAGGTCAAGGCGATGTCGGGCTACAACGTCGCGCTCGCCGACGACAAGGCCGCCCGTGCCGCTGGATTTGCCATCGGCTATGTCTCGCCTCGCACCGTCAACTCGGTGCCCGGCACGCTCCTACTCATCGACTCAGACGCCAGCCTCGGCGGCTTCTGGGCCAGCGGCTCGGACAAGCCCGATCACCACGTCAAGCACTTCAACTGGCGCCGCGAGGTCGGCGCGATGCTTGACGATCCCGCACGCGTGAGAGTGGGCGACGTTCGCAACGCGATGGAGGGCGACCCCTCGCCGCGTTCCTCCGGCGCCAAGCTTGTCACAGCCCGCGGCATCGAAGTGGGCCACATCTTCAAGCTCGGTACCAAGTACTCCGACGCCATGGGCCTCGCCGTCCTCGACGAAACCCAGCAGAAAAAGCCGGTCATCATGGGCTGCTACGGCATCGGCGTCAGCCGAACCATGGCCGCGTGCGTTGAGATGAGCCACGACGAGAACGGCATCATCTGGCCCGCCGCGATCGCGCCCTACCACGTCCTCATCACGCTCATGAAACCCGATGACCCGCGCCAGCGCGAGGTCGCGGGCAAGATCGCCTGCGAGCTCGTCGGGCACGGCGTCGATGTGCTCACCGACGACCGCGACGAGCGCCCCGGCCCGAAGTTCAAGGACGCCGACCTCGTCGGTATCCCGATCCGGGTCACGATCGGCGACAAGGCGCTCGAGCAGGGCGGCGTGGAGTTCAAGGCCCGCAAGGACACCGGCAAGGGACAGGTCGTCCCGCTCGCCGACGTCGTGCAGACGTGCCTGAACACGCTGAACGGATGAGACGAGTCTCGATCGAAGTCCGCGTACCACGGCCCCGTCTTTGGGTCCGTGCGGATTCTTCGTGTGGGGGCCTGACCTGTCGGCGGCGCGACTTCCGGCGCTGACTACCCCGCATCGATCTCGATCGCCAGGCTCTTGATCTCCCCGATCTGAAACAATTCCGCCAAGATCGCCTCGGCCAGGCTCGCCATCTGCTCGTGATTCGAGCTGGGCACCACGTACAGCCCCGGCTGCTTCTCGACCAGCCCCAGCGCCTTGGCGACGCCCTCGGGCGCCCGACGCAGGCACAGGTTGATCGTGTCGGGATCCCCGTCGCCGCCCGCGATCTGGATCATCGCCGGCCCGTCGTCGTCGCCCGCGTGATCGCCGAGCGACACGCTCACCCAGCCGCCCGGCCAATGCTCACGCTGCCGCGCGATCATCGCCGCGATCGCCGCTCGCGCCGATCCGAACTCCGCCGACGGAAAAACGGCGGATCGAGATGGCTTTCCCGTTCCGCCGCCAAAGAGTTTGCTCAAGAGTCCCATGGTTGGATAGACGCTCGTTCGCTCGATTGGTTCACTTGGCCTGTGGTGGGGCCTCTGGTGGGGTCGCAGGCTTGTCCGCGGGCTTCTCGGCCGGCTTGTCCGGGGCGTTGGCGGTCGCGTTCAGACCCGCAATCTTCAGGGCCTCGAGCTCGCCCTGCCGCGCCAAGTCGATCGCCTCGCCCAGGATGCGGGCCGATTCCTGCGGCGCGTGGAAGCCCATGGAGTTCTCCGCCGCGATGAAGTCCAGCCGCCACTGCGATTGCCGTTGCAGCTCGCGGGCTTTCTTCAGCGTCTCGTCGCTCGCGCCGGTCGCCTTGGCCGCCTGCAGTGCATTGATGAGAGCGACCACCGCCTCTTCGGCGCGCCCCATCAGCTTGATCGTGCGGTCCTGGATCGTCTCGACCCGCGACTTGATCTCGTCCTCGGAATAGTGATGGCACGTTTGGCACGCCCGAGAGACATTCAGCATCGGGCTGCGCACATGGTGGTCGCTGATCTTGACCGCGCCCTCGCGCTGGTAAGGCATGTGGCAATCCGCGCACGCCACCCCGCTCCGCGCGTGGATCCCCTGGCTCCACAGCTCAAACTCCGGGTGCTGCGCTTTCAGTACCGGCGCGCCCGTGTCGGCGTGCGACCAGTCCTTCCAGCCCACCTCGTTGTAGTACGCTTCGATCTGCTCGGTCTTCAGGCCCTTGTGCCATGGGAAGGTCACGAGCTTGCCGTCGCCCTTGAAGTAATACTCGACATGGCACTGCGCGCAGATCATGCTCCGCATTTCCTGACGCGTCGCCTCCGTGTTCGGGTCGTATGCGCTCTTCCGATCGCCCTTCCGCCAGCGTTCCACGCTCGGCAAGTGCGGCACGGGGTCCTCGCTCTTGGCCAGCGCCTGGATCCCGTTCGTAAAGCCCGGGCGCGAAATCCGCAATTGCATCGTCTGCGGGTCGTGGCAATCGATGCACGCCACCGGGTGCCCCACCAGCTTCGTCGCGTCGTTGTAAGGCATCGCGCACACCGCCTCGAAGCCCTTGTTGAGCTGCTCCTGACCCGCCGGCGAAGTCAACGCGTCGTCCAGCGTGCCCGTCGCGCCCTTCTCGATCCCCGCCTTGCGGTACGCGTTCACCGTCGACGCGTGGCAGTGCAGGCACGCGCCCGGCTGCGGCTTCTTGGTCACGCGCTCCGTCTCCCGCTGGTCGCTCAGCATGTACGCGTGCCCGCGCTCCTCGCGATAGTCGATCGAAAACGCGTACCCCTTGAAGATCTGCCGCCAGCGCGGGTCCTGATCGAGCTTCTGGAACGCCTCGCTCCCGCCGTACTTCGTCCGGTCGATATCCACCGTGCGCTTGTACGAGTCGTATTGGCGAGGGAAGTTCTTGCCCCATTCCGCCGGGTCGACGGTGGTCTCCGCGATGTTGGTGACGCGGAACACCGTCTCCTTGGCCTCGGTCTTCCGCTCCTTGATGTTCTGCATGAGCATCATGACGCCGATCGTGGCGCCCGCGGTGACGAGGACTAGGAATATGGAAAGGCCCGAGCCGCGCTTCGGTGCGTTGTCGCCGGTTGACATGGACGAACCTCCGTGAATCTTTCAGCGGATCGGGCCGTGCCCGACGTGGGAATGACAGTGGACGCAGTTGAGATCGCCGATCACCATGCCGTGCTGCGATCCGCGCGAGACCGCCACGTCCGACACGAAATCAGAATGGCACGCGACGCAGTTGGCCTGCACGACCTCCAGGCTCTCCCGGGTAATGCGGATCGGTTCGTGGAAGTTCTGCAGCGTGAAGCCCTTGCTGTGACGCCACCCGTGCGACGCCTTGGTCGCGTACTTCCCGATGGCGTCCCGCGGCACATGGCAGTCGTTGCACGTCGCCGTCGCGTGGTGCGACCCCTTCTGCCACCCGTCGTATTGGTCCCGCATCACATGGCAGTTGACGCACGCCTTCGGGTCGTTCGACAGGTACGACGTTCCCTCCGCGTACCGGAATGTGTAGCCCGACAGCCCGATAAAAACGCCCAAGATCACCGAAAGGGCGAGGCCCGCGAAGGAAACGGCGGCAGTCGTCTTCATAGAAGAGTTCCTTCTCTGCTTATCCACTATATGCCCGTCATCGGCCAAGGCAAGCCGCGGGATCGAGGAAAGTTGTCATTCGCCCGATCCCCGTCATCGACCAACCACCGGACCGATGCTGACAAACCGCGCGCCGGCCTACCACCACCCGCGGTTCGGGTCCGGCGCCGCCGCCGCGGGGTCGTACCAGTCCTCGATCTCGCGCGGAAACGTGAAGAACTTCACGTGCGCGTCGCCGAACAGGATGTTGTACTGACGCAACGCCCGGATGTTGTGCCACAGGTTCTGCGGCTGGTCCAACGCCCGGTTCCCGTGCCACACCCACTCCGCCATCACCAGTTTCAGCGACAGCGGCCCGCGCGGATCACTCTCACGCAGCGGTCTGGACCCGATGTTGTCCGACGTCGCGTGCGCCGTCGCGAAATTGTCGCTCCGCCAATGCACCAGATAGCTCGTCCCATACGCCTCAAAGCAGTTGCCCACCTTGTTCTGCAGGACATCGCCTCGATCGTCCGGGCAACGCGCCACCATCGGCGAATCCAGGTACCGATTCAGCGGCCTCACCTTCAGCGCCTGCCCCGACGCCGTCGTCTCGTTCTCCCATCCCGTGCCCGGCGCCTCGTCGTAAGTGTTCCTCGTCCCGTGCCGCCCGACCAGGTTGCCCCAGTTGCTGTGGACCGGGAACACACCCTTGTTCTCGTTGAGATACCCCTGCAGCGCCACGCCGATCCCGTGCAGGTTCGACCCGCACGCCGCCCGCTTGGAGATGATCCGCGCGCGGGCCAGCGCCGGCAGCAGGATCGCGATCAGGATCGCAATGATCGCGATCACGACGAGCAACTCGATCAGCGTGAACGCCCGAGGCGTCGGGCCCAACCTTCGCTCGCGCGGTCGATCGCCCGAGCGTGCCTCCTCATGCACCCCGACTTCCGTGTCAGCCTGGACGGCGTAGGCGATCATCTTCGTACAGAGCCTACCACGAACGCCGCCCACGTCACACCGCAACGCGTCCGCATCCCGGTCAAACCAAGGCCGGTACACTCGTCATCGCCGCACGTCCGCGGCGGAGCGGAGCGCCCCATGAAACCGACCGCCATCCTCACGAACTCCACCGCCCGCTCCTGCCTGGTCTTCGCCACCTCGCTCGCCGTCGCCCTCGCCGCCGGTTCGCTCACCTCCTGCGCCTCGCCTGATTCCAACCAGTCACGCGCGAAAAGCTCCGTCGCGCCCGTTGCCCCCCCGACGCTGGCCGACGCCGCGCCCCGCGACTACAAAGGTCTGCACAACGTCGTCGCGTACCACGACGGCTTCTACTCCGGCAGCGTCCCCGAGGGCGACGCGGGTTTCGACGCCGTCGCAGGCATGGGTGTCAAGACCATCATCAGCGTCGACGGCGCCGCGCCCGAACTCGAATACGCCAAGGCCCGCGGCATCCGCTACATCCACCTCCCCATCGGCTACAACGGATTCGACGAGCAGCGCAAACTCGAAATCACTCGCGCCACCCGCGACGCCATGGCCCAAGGTCCGGTCTACGTCCATTGCCACCACGGCAAGCACCGCAGCGCCGGCGCCGCCGCCGCCGTGGCCGTCAGCCTCGGATGGATGACACCCGACGAGGCCACCACGCGCATGAAAGTCTCCGGCACCGCCCCCAATTACAAGGGCCTCTTCGCCTGCGCCGCCGCCGCCACCGTGGTGGGGGCCGACGTGATCAACGCCGTCGCGCCCGACTTCCCCGCGATCGCTCCGCCCCAGGGGTTCGTCAAGGCGATGGTCGAACTCGACGAGATCAACGAGCATCTCAAGCTCATCGAAAAAGCCGGCTGGCAACCGCCCAAGGACCATCCCGATCTTGTCCCCGTCGCCGAGGCCGGACGGATGGCCGACATCCTGCGCGTGCTTTCCACGGGCGATCGCGCGGCGTCGAAGCCCGCCGGGTTCGCCCAAGGTCTGAAATCCAACGCCGATCTCGCGCGGCAGCTCGAAGACATGCTGCTCGCCACCAACGCCGGCACGCCGAACAAATCCGGCCCGTTGGATCCAACACTCACATCCCAACTCTCACAAAAGTTCCAGGCCGTCGGCGCGTCGTGCAAGGACTGTCATGTGAAGTACCGCGACTAGCGCGGCCGTGATTCAAGCAGCGCGCGTCCCCATTACTCATGGCCCATTACCCATTGCCCATTGCCTGTCGCCGCGGCGCTGCCCTCGACGCACCTCTCCGCGCGAATCCTCTCCACTTCGATTCGCCCGGACCGCGCGCCTTGCCCGACAAACAAACACCCCGGCCATTTGACCGGGGTGTTTCATTTCAATCAGACTCTGGATCGACCATTCAGCGGCGACGACGCGAAGCCATCAGACCAGCGACGCCGAAGAGCGCCGCGGCGCCGGGGGTCGGGAGGGTCGTGGTGACCATCGCGACGTGCATACCGAACCAGTCGCCGTAGGTGTCGATGTGGATATTCTCCGCCACGCCGTTATTCACGACCGGGGCCTGGATGCGCGAGGCCCACTGGCCGAGGTTGCCGTCGATCGGCCCCGCGACCTTGGTCCCGTTGTAGAAGATCTCTTCACCGGTCGTGCTGGTGTCGTCGGCCTGCGTCACCATCTGGAAATAGGCCGGACCCGCCGCCGCGTTCAAGAGATTGAACGAATAGGTGTCGAACGAGTGTCCTTCGCCGACCTCTTCGGCGCCCTCGTAGGTGTGGACCGACCCCGCCGGCAGGCTGGCGTGGCTGAAGACCACATGGAGCGACGCCATGTAGATCAGGCTGCCGCCACGGATGTCGAAGTTATACCCGCCGTTGCCCGTGATCATGCTGGTCACGTCCCAGCGATAATCGAAGAGGCTGTTGACGCCCGCTGACTCATAGGCCGTCTGCGAGATGCCCGAGTTGCCGTTGAAGCTCAGAGTCAAGGCCGAGCCGTTGTTGAACCAGTCGTTGCAGTGAACATACGCGGCCTCGATCGTGGCACCGGCCGGAAGGCCGCCCAGGCTCCAGTTGCCACTCGCCGCCGACACGCCCGGGAAGGCCCGCGCGTGCATCTGCCCGCCCACGTTGCCGTACCAGTTGCCCGTGTTGTTAATCGCGGCATGAGCCATGCCAGCCGCCGCCACCAGCGCGACGCCGAACACAAACTTCTTCATGACATCTCTCCTCAATCAATCGAAACGCAAACTCTGGCCCGCTCGCGCATCCACGAGGATGCCACAGCGAGGCCATGGAAACAGCCGCTATTCATCAACGCTTCGGTCGTTGTCTCAATCTCTGTGCCTGGCACCGGGATTCTCAGGCCCGACGCCGCGCTCGTCTCTCAAATCTCTATCGCGTCGGGGCAATGCCCCGACCGGAACAACATCACCGTATCCAGAACACCGGCCCGCGGCAATGCAATCTGCGTCACCATCTCGCTGGAATCGCCCTCTGTTCGCTTCATGGAAGGGAGTGCAACCCGTGGTTACTCCTGAAGTTTGCACCCCAAACCCCAGTTCGAGACACTATCGTCCCATATCCAACCCGGCCCCGTCGTGCCGCGCTTTCTCCTCCCAGGCGGAGCAGTCATGTCCAACCCCGTCACTCCCACCCCGAGCGCCTCGTGCGGCATCGCCCGCGCCGCGTCCACCGCCAACCCCTTCAGCTGCCCCGGCGCCGAGTGGTCCAAGCTCGACGCGCTCGCCGCCATGGTCGGCCGCACGCCCCTCATCGAGATCCGATACCGCTCGCGCGGTCGTGATCGCCGCGTCTTCGGCAAGTACGAACAGAAGAACATGACCGGCTCCGTGAAGGACCGCATGGCCCTCTGGATCATCCGCGCCGCCTATCAACGCGGCGAACTGCGCCCCGGCGACACCATCGCCGAGGCGACCAGCGGCAACACGGGCATCTCATTCTCCGCCATGGGCCGCGCCCTCGGTCATCCCGTCCGTATCTACATGCCCGACTGGATGAGCCGCGAGCGCGTCATGCTCATCCAGTCGATGGGGGCGGAGGTGGTGCCAGTGTCGCACGACCAGGGCGGCTTCAAGGGAAGCATCGCCCTCGCCGACGAGTTCGCGCGCAGCGAGGCCGCCGCCGGCCGTCGCGTGTTCCTCCCTCACCAGTTCGACAACCCCGCCAACGTCCAGGCCCACGAGCGAACCACCGCCCCCGAGATCATCGCACAGCTCGAAAGCCAGGGCCTCCGCGCCGCCGCCTTCGTCGCGGG